>NZ_JBXASF010000002.1:537396-619209 GCF_058809015.1 Caulobacter sp. GW821-FHT11A05
CCCCCTCCACCACCGCCTTCGGCGGCGGTCCCCCTCCCCCGCGGCGCTTCGCGCCCCGGAGGAGGAACTGTCAGAGCGAGAAACTCACCCCGCAGCCGCAGCTGGACTTGGCGTTGGGATTGCGCACCCGGAACTCGGCGCCGGCCAGTTCGTCGACGAAATCGATCTCCGAGCCCTTCAACAGGCCCAGGGAGATGTCGTCGACCAGGGCCACGGCCCCGTCACGCTCGATCCGCAGGTCGTCGGCCTCGACCGCGTCGACCAGGTCGAAGCGGTACTGGAAGCCCGAGCAGCCGCCGCCATCGACCGCCACGCGAAGCATCAGCGTCCGGCCTTCGGCCGCGCCGATGGCGCGGATGCGGGCGGCGGCGGATTCGCTCAAGGATACGGGCAGGGTCACGGGGGTGGTTGTCATGCTGTGGAAAACTCTTGTCTGCCCCTATATGTGCAACCCCGCGCCCTGTGGAAAGGGGCGCACTCGCGAAGGCCTAAGATGACCGGCAGCTACACCGTCTTCCGTTCGCCCTATTCGGAAGTCCCCAAGGCGTCGCGCGGGCGGCTGTTTCCCGAGGCCGAGAGCCGTACCCGCAACCCCTTCGCCCGCGATCGTGACCGCATCATCCATTCCACCGCCTTCCGCCGGCTGAAGGAGAAGACCCAGGTCTTCGTCGCCCACGAGGGCGACCACTACCGCACCCGCCTGACCCACTCGCTGGAAGTGGCCCAGATCGCCCGCAGCCTGGCCGGCGCCCTTGGCCTCGACGCGGATCTCGCCGAGACCATCGCCCTGGCCCACGACCTGGGCCATCCGCCTTTCGGCCACGCCGGCGAGGACGCCCTGGACGACAGCATGAAGCCCTGGGGCGGCTTCGACCACAATGTGCAGACCTTCCGCGTCGTCACCGAGCTGGAGCATCGTTACCCCGACTTCCTCGGCATCAACCTGACCTGGGAGACCCTGGAAGGGGTCATCAAGCACAACGGCCCAGTCACCGACCGCATCGCCCGGCCCAGCTGGGCGGCCGTCACCCGCTTCAACGAGAAGATGGACCTGGAGCTGGGTGGCTGGGCTTCGGCCGAGGCCCAGGTCGCGGCCCTGGCCGACGACATCGCCTACAACAACCACGACGTCGACGACGGCCTGCAGGCCGAGCTGTTCCGCCTGGAGGAACTGCTGGAGGTGCCGCTGATCGGCCCGATCCTGCAGGGGGTGCGCAGCGAGCGGCCGGACCTGGACGACCGCATCACCCGCCTGGAGGCCGTGCGCCGGATGATCGGGGCCATGGTCGACGACGTCATGGGCGAGACGCTCAAGCGGGCCGCCATCACCGGCGTCGCCAGTCCCTCCGACGTGCGCGGCCTCGACCAGGCGCTGGTCGCCTTCTCGCCGGACATGCTGGAGGACCTGTCGCGGCTGCGCGAATTCCTCTTTGAGCGGATGTACCGCCATTGGAAGGTCAACCGCACCCGCAGCCAGGCGCGCCGCATTCTGGCCGAGATGTTTTCGTTGTTCATGGCCGAACCTGAGGTGCTGCCCACCGAATGGTTCGTGAAGTCGCAGAACCGCGACGAAGCCGGCCGGGCGCGGGTGGTGTGCGACTACATCGCCGGCATGACCGACCGATACGCCATCGAGGAGCACCGGCGTCTGTTCCAGCTGGAAACCTGGACCTAGGCGGTTAGGTCGCTGGTCACGGAACCGGTGTGATTCGATAGACTGGCGGGACGTTCGGAGCGATTCGCTCCTCACCCGCGCATGCTCATTCGAGCGGAGCCCTGATGTCCGACTACAACCGCGGCGCCTATACCCCGCCCAGCCATGACGCCCCGCTGGCCTTCGACGCTCGCCGGCCGGTGCGCGGCGGCTCGCCGGCGCCCGTCACCCTGATCATCAGCGCCCTGGTGCTGGTGGTGCTGATCGCCGGGGCCTGGTTCATCTATCGCGACGGTTTCCGCGGCGCCGGCGACGCGCCCAAGACGGTCGGCACGCCGGTGGCCGAGGCCAAGACCGCGGCCAAGGAAGAGGACCAGCCCTCCAACCCGGCCGACCAGCTGGTCATCTACAATGGCGAGGAAGGCGACAAGCCGCCGGCCTACGCCCCCGCGCCCGAAGCGCCGCTGCCGCGTCCCGAGGTTCCGGTGGTGAGCAAGGCCCCGGTGACCCCGGTCCAGGCCGGGCCGGCCCTCAAACCCGCCGTGCCGGCCTCGGCGCCCAAGGCCGCCCCCGCGCCGCCGCCGGCCAAGGTCGCCACCGCGCCGGTCGCCCCGCCGCCGGTCGCCAAGGCCCCGCCGCCCGCCAAGGCCGCCGGTGGCAGCTTCCTGGTGCAGATCGGCGCCTTCTCCTCGGCCTCGCTGGCCGACAAGGGCTGGAGCGACGCCGCCGCCCTGGCCCCCGGCGCCGCCGCCGGCAAGGGCAAGAAGGTCGAGACTGTCGAGAGCGGCGGCAAGACCCTCTATCGCACCTCGGTGACCGGTTTTGGCGACAAGGCCTCGGCCCAGGCCTTCTGCGATCGGCTGAAGGCGGCCGGGAAGAGCTGCTTCGTCCGGTGAGCGACCGCGCCTGCATCCTGGGCTGCGCCGGAACGACCCTGTCCAAGGACGAGGTCGCCTTCTTCGGTGACGCGCGGCCCTGGGGCTTCATCCTGTTCAAGCGCAACGTCGAGAGCCCCGCTCAGGTGCGGGCTCTCACCGCGGCGCTGCGGGAGGCGGTCGGCTGGCATGCGCCGATCCTCATCGACCAGGAAGGCGGCCGGGTGCAGCGGCTCGGACCCCCGCACTGGGCCAAGTACCCGCCGGGCCGGGCCTACGGCACGCTGGGAACCAACGATCCGCTGGTCCGCCGCGAGGTGACCCGGCTGGGCGCGCGGCTGATCGCCCATGACCTGCTGGACCTCGGCATCAACGTCGACTGCGTGCCGGTCCTCGACGTGCCCCAGAAGGGCGCCCACGACATCATCGGCGACCGCGCCTACGGCGAGACGGTAGCCGAGATCGCCACCCTCGGCCGGGCCGCCGCCGAGGGCCTGATCGCCGGCGGCGTGCTGCCGGTGATCAAGCACATCCCGGGTCATGGCAGGGCCATGGCCGACAGCCACCAGGACCTGCCCGTCGTTGAGGCCTCGCTGGCCGCCCTCTCGGAGACCGATTTCGCGCCCTTCCGGGTGCTGTCGGACATGCCGATGGCGATGAGCGCCCACGTCGTCTACACGGCCATCGACGCAAAGCGGCCCGGCACCCAGTCGAAGACGGTGGTGCGGGACATCATCCGCGACGACATCGGTTTTGCCGGCCTGCTGATGACCGACGACCTCTCGATGAAGGCGCTGAAGGGCGACTTCACCCAGCGGGCCCGACGGGCGCTGAGCGCCGGCTGCGACGTCATCCTGCACTGCAACGGCGACATGGCCGAGATGCAGGCGGTGGTCGCGGGCACGCGCGCGCTGGCCGGCAAGGCCAGGCAACGCGCCGACGCGGCCCTGGCCCGCCTGGCCAAGGTGGTCGAGCCGTTCGACGCGGCCGAGGCCCGGGCCCGCTTCGACGCGGCCTTCGAGGGGCGGTTCGCGGCATGAGCGACGGCTTCCAGCCCATCCTCGACTTCAAGGCCGCCAATGAGGCGGCCGAGGACGGCGACGCCCTGATCATCGACGTCGATGGCTACGAGGGGCCGCTGCATGTGCTGCTGGCCCTGGCCCGAAGCCAGAAGGTCGACCTGATGCAGCTGTCGATCACCAAGCTGGCCGAGCAGTACCTGGCCTTCGTGCATCGGGCCCGGTCGCTGCGCTTTTCACTGGCCGCCGACTACCTGGTGATGGCTGCCTGGCTGGCCTACCTGAAGTCGCGCCTGCTGCTGCCGCGTCCCGACAAGGGCCGGGGCGACGAGCCGCCGGCCGAGGAGATCGCCGCCAACCTGGCCTTCCGCCTGGCCAAGCTCGACGCCATGCGTAAGGCCAGCGAAGCCTTGAACATCCGCCCCCGCCTGAAGCGCGATATCTTCACTCGCGGCGACCCCGAGCAGGTCAAGGTGGTCGGCTCCGGCCGCTTCGAGGGCGACCTCTACCAGCTGATGAGCGCCTACATCCAACAGCGCCGCCGCGAGCATTTCCGCACCTATCGGCCCGAGGCGCCGGTCGCCTACGGCCTGGAAGACGCCCGGGGACGCCTGCGCGAGCTGCTGCCTGAACTGGATCACTGGACCTCGCTGCAGGGCATCGCCCCGACGCCGCAGGATGATCTGGGGCCCAGCCGGGCCAGCTACCTGGCCTCGACCCTTTCGGCCAGCCTGGAGCTGGTCAAGGAAGGGGCGCTGGAGGCGCGGCAGCTGGAGGCCTTCGCCGACCTCTACCTAAAGGTCCGCACTCGGCGTCCTGAAGCGGCTTAGACGTGAGCACTCTCCACACCGATCATTCCCGCGAAGGCGGGAATCCAAGCGCCGCCAAGGTCAGGGACGCCGGCGCCAGGATTTCGGGCTCCTGCCTTCCATCCCCTGCCTCAGCATGGACTCCCGCCTTCGCGGGAGTAGTCGGTGGATGGGGTTGAGAGTATTGGCTCACGTTCCATGACTGACTCCTCCCACATCCAGCGTTGCATCGAGGCCCTGCTGTTCGCGGCCGCCGAACCGCTCAGCGAGGCGGACCTGGCCCGCCGCCTGCCCGAGGGCGCCGACGTCCCAGCCGCCATCCGGGTGCTGCGCGAACAGTTCGAGGGCAGGGGGGTCGAGCTGGTCGAGGTGGCCGGCCGCTGGCGTATCCAGACCGCCGCCGACCTGGCCTTCCTGATGACCGAGGAGCGCGAGGAACCTCGCCGCCTCTCCAAGGCGGCGCAGGAGACCCTGGCCATCATCGCCTACCACCAGCCGGTGACCCGGGCCGAGATCGAGGCCGTGCGCGGCGTGCAGGCCAGCAAGGGCACGCTGGACGTGCTGCTGGAGCTGGGTCTGGTGCGCATGCGGGGGCGCCGACGCACGCCGGGCCGGCCGGTCACTTACGGCACCACGGATCTCTTCCTGGAGCACTACGGCCTGGCCTCGCTGGCCGACCTGCCGGGCATGACCGACATGAAGGCGCTCGGCCTGCTGGACATGAACCTGCCGCCCGGCTTCTCGGTGCCCGACCCCAGCCTGGCCGGCGAGGCCCTGGAGGACGAGGAACAGCTGGACCTGGACGTCGATGCGCCCGAGTTCGTGCAGGATTACGTCGGCGAGGGCGACAACTGACGCCAGGCGCGCCAAATCGCCCTTACGGCGCTTTCATTTGGCCCGTCGCCGCGAGAACGCCTATATAGGCCCCGATAAGGATCAAGGCCGCCCCTGCGACAGGCTGGCGGTGAACGAGGAGTTGGCCCTGATGGGTGGTTTGAGCTGGATTCACTGGGTGCTGGTCATCGGCGTCGTGGCGCTGCTGTTCGGCGGCCGCGGCAAGCTGTCGGGCCTGATGGGCGACGCGGCCAAGGGCATCAAGGCCTTCCGCGACGGCCTCAAGGGTGAGGCTGACGAGAAGATCGAAGAGGAGCCGGCGACGCCGCTGCCGCGCGCCAAGACGTCCAAGAAGGACAACATCGTCACCTGACGATTCGATCCGGGCTTCATCGCCCCCGCTCCAACGCCTTAAGGCGCGCCCATGCTTTCGCCTGATATCGGCGTCTCCGAAATGCTGATCGTGGCCGCCGTGGCCCTGATCGTCGTGGGACCCAAGGACCTGCCGCTCCTGATGCGCCGGGTCGGCCAGTTCATCGCCAAGCTTCGCGGCATGGCGTCGGAATTCCGCGCCAGCTTCGAGGACATGGCCCGCCAGTCCGAGCTCGACGACCTGCGCAAGGAGGTCGAGGCCATGCGCACCGGCCAGTTCACCGCGCCGCTGCAGGACGCGAGCGTCGACCAGGTGTTCGCCGAGATCGACGCCGGGCTGAAGACCGGCCAGGTCAGCTTTTCGCCGGCCGTGTCGGTCGACAGCGCGGCCGAAGCCGCGCCCAAGCCGGCCCGCAAGCCGCGCGCCAAGGCCGCGCCGAAGCTTGAGGCTCCGGCCAAGGCGCCGGCCGCGCGCAAGCCCGCGGCCGCCAAGAAGAAGACCGAGCCCGCCCCGGCCATCATCGATCCGCCCAAGCCCAGGCGCCGCAAGAGCGAGATCGTCTCGTGATCAACGACGAAGCCGAAATCGAGGCCTCGCGCGCGCCTCTGCTGGACCATCTGGTCGAGCTGCGCGGCCGGCTGATCATCTGCGTGGTCGCCCTGGCGATCGGCTTTGGCGTCTGCTTCTTCTACGCCGACCCGATCTTCAAATTCCTGATCCACCCGTTCCAGACGGCCAACAACCTGTTCACCGCCCAACAGACCAGCGGCGGCAAGCACGGGCCGTTCGACCTGATCCTGGCGCTGATAAACCAGACCCCGACCTCGGGCGGCCAGCTGAAGCTGATCTACACAGCCGCCCTGGAGCTGTTCTTCGCCAAGCTGAAGGTGGCCGGCTTCGGGGCCCTGATCGTCACCTTCCCGGTGATCGCCTGGCAGCTGTACCGCTTCATCGCTCCGGGCCTCTACAAGCGCGAGCGCTACACGGTGCTGCCGTTCCTGGTCGCCTCGCCGGTGCTGTTCACCATCGGCGCCGCGCTCGTCTACTACATCATGCTGCCCTTCGTGCTGTGGTTCTCGCTGAGCCAGCAGATCACCACCGCCGGCATCTCGGTCGAGCTGATGCCCAAGGTCGACGAGTATCTGTCGCTGGTCACCGCCCTGGTGCTGGCGTTCGGCCTCTGCTTCCAGCTGCCGGTGGTGCTGACCCTGGCCGGCCTGGCGGGGCTGGTGTCCAGCCAGGCGCTGCGCACCGGCCGGCGCTACGCCATCGTCGGCGTCTTCGTGGTGGCGGCGGTTGTCACGCCCCCCGATCCGGTCAGCCAGCTGATGCTCGCCATCCCCATCTGCCTGCTCTACGAGATCTCGATCTGGTGCGTCTGGCTGATCGAGCGGCGGCGCAAGAAGGAAGACGAGAGCACCGACCTTGCGGTGATCAACTAGGCGCGTTGCAGGCGCCGGGCCGAGCCTATAGGTTCCGCCTCCACTAATTCCCTCCCATCGGAGTCTTTCGTTCGTGGTCGATGTTTTCGAAGAGGTCGAGGAGCAGCTCCGCACTGAGCGCTACCTCAACCTGGCCAAGCGGGCCCTGCCGTGGATCGCCGGCCTGGTCGTGGTGGTGTTCGTGGTCGTCGGCGGCGGCTGGGGCTGGACCACCTGGCAGGACTCGCGCGCCGACAAGGCCTCGACCACCCTCAGCAAGGCGATGGAAGCCCAGCAGCAGCGCGATGAGGCCAAGGCCTTCGCCCAGTACGGCGAAGTCGCCAAGTCGGGCCCCGGCGCCTACAAGGCCCTGGCCCTGCTCAACCAGGGCGCCATGCGCCTGGAGGCCGGCGCTACGGAAGAGGGCGTGAAGTTCTTCGACCAGGCCGCCAAGGCCGCGCCGAGCCCGATGCTGGCCGACTACGCCTCACTCCGCTCGATCTACGCCCTGCTCGACACGGCTCCGACAGCCGACATCGAAAAGCGCATCGCCCCCCTGAGCGGCGAGAAGCGGCCCTACCGCATGCAGGCCAAGGAGGCGCTGGCCTTCCTGCGGCTGCGCGACGGCAAGTTCAAGGAAGCCCGCACCGAGTTTGTCGTTCTGCAACAGAACTTCGATTCCACCGACGGCATGCGTGAGCGGGCCAAGGCGGCGGTCTCGATGATCGACAGCGGCGGCGCGGCGACCATGGCCAAGGCCGCCAAGCAGGCGGCTGACATGCCGCCGCCGTCGGCCATGCAGCTGCCGCCTGGCCTGCAGATGCCGCCGGAAGCCGGCGGAGCGCCGCAATAATGGGCGCGGCCAAAGGCGTGGCGAGCGGCGAGGCCCGCCTCAAATCCGCCTTGGCCCTGCTTGATTCCCAAAGCGCGGGGGCGGCGAAGGCCAATCCCGCGCGTTCATCCTCATCGCCCCGGGTAGGCTCTTCCATGATTGCAAGTCGCGGCTTCCTGACCGCCGTCGTCCTTGGCCTGGCGGTAACCGCCGCCGGCTGCTCGACCGTGTCCGGCACGGTGGACCGGCTCAATCCCTTCAAGGCGAAGGAAGTGAAGGACGAGGCGGCCGACGGACGGCGCATCTCGGTCATCGCTTTCGACGAGAAGGTGGCCGTGGCCGAGGCCCTGCAGGGCCAGGACTTCTTCCTGCCGCCCGCCGCCGCCCTGGCCGAATGGCCCCAGCCGGGCGGCCCGATCGACACCCTGACCGAGAACATCGAGGCGGCCCCTGCCTTCGACGTCGCTTGGCGCAAGAGCTTCGGCAAGGGTTCCAACGTCAAGGTCCACGTCACCGCCCCGCCGGTGATGGCTGACGGCAAGGTGTTCGTCATGGACGCCGAGGCCGACGTCGTTGCCCTCGACGCCAAGACCGGCGCCCAGCTTTGGAAGCAGCGCCTGAAGGCCGAGAACCGCCGCGACAAGGTCGGCTTCGGCGGCGGCGTCGCCTATTCGAATGGCAAGGTCTACGTCAGCTCGGGCTACCGCTTCGTCGCCCAGCTGGACGCCAACACCGGCGCGGTCGGCTGGCGCCAGGATGTCGCCTCGCCGATCCATGGCGCCCCCACGGTAACCAACGGCAAGGTGTTCGCCATCAGCACCGACAACGAGCTGCTGACCTTCGATGCGGCCACCGGCAACCCGGCCTGGGACTTCCAGGCCCTGGTCGAGCCGGCCCGCATCCTGTCGGCCTCCAGCCCCGCCGCCTCCGGCGATGTGGTCATCGCCGCCTTCGCCTCGGGCGAACTGGTTGCTCTTCGGGCCGGCAACGGCAACGACCTGTGGAACAACGCCCTGTCGCGCGCCAGCCGCACCAACGCCCTGTCGGAAATCCGTGACGTGGCCGGCCGCCCCGTCGTGTTCAAAGGTGACGTCTACGCCGCCAGCCACTCGGGCGTCTTCGCCGCCGTCGACCTGCGTTCGGGCCAGCCCCGCTGGTCGGTGCCGGTCTCCTCGATCACCACCCCCTGGCCGGCCGGCGACGTGGTCTACATCATCAGCCGCGCCGGCGAGGTCATCTGCGTCTCGCGCGACAGCGGCCAGGTGCACTGGATCAAGGACCTCAACGAAGGGGTCAAGAAAACCCAGGACCGCGAGCTGTTCTTCGGCCCGGTGCTGGCCTCGGACAAGCTGATCGTCGTCTCCAGCGACGGCCGCGCCCTGGCCCTCAACCCCAAGACCGGCGAGGTCACCAAGACCATCAAGCTCGGTGGTCCGGCCCTGATCACGCCGATCGCGGCGGGCGGCATGGTCTATGTGGTGACCGACAAGGCTGAGCTGGTCGCGATCCGCTAAAACCACTGAAAACTTGTAATCAGGCGGCGGTTCTGCGAAGAGCCGCCGCCTCTTTGCATTTAGAACGAGCCTGTCCGACCCGCCGGATTGACTGCCGTCGTTCCGGAAGGCCTCTTAAGACCCCATGGCGCTGAAACTCGCAATCGTCGGCCGACCCAACGTCGGCAAGTCCACGCTGTTCAACCGGCTGGCGGGCAAGAAGCTCGCCATCGTCGACGATCGGCCCGGCGTCACCCGCGACCGCCGCTTCGCCAGCGGCAGCATCGGCGACATGAACCTCAGCCTGGTTGACACCGCCGGTTTCGAGGACGTCGATGACGACACCCTCGAAGCGCGGATGCGCAAGCAGACTGAACTGGCCATCGACGAGGCCGACGTCTGCCTGTTCCTGATCGACGCCCGCGAAGGCGTCACGCCGCTGGACGAAGTGTTCGCAGAGATCCTGCGCCGCCGCGACAAGCCGGTGCTGATCGGCGCCAACAAGGCCGAGGGCAAGCAGGGCGATCCCGGCATCGCCGAGGCCTGGACGCTGGGCTTCGGCGAGCCGATCCCGATTTCCGGCGAGCACGGCGAGGGCATGGCCGACCTCTATGCGGCCCTGGTCAACATCGCCCCCGAGCACCAGGACGACGAAGCCGACGACGAAGGCGACAAGCCTGTCCGCCTGGCCATCGTCGGCCGTCCCAACGCCGGCAAGTCGACCCTGGTCAACGCCCTGATCGGCGAGGACCGCATGCTGACCGGCCCCGAGGCCGGCATCACCCGCGACTCCATCTCCGTCGAATGGGAGTGGCAGGACAAGAAGATCCGGCTGGTCGACACCGCCGGGCTGCGGCGCAAGGCGCGCATCCACGAGAAGCTGGAACAGCTGTCGGTCGCCGACAGCATCCGCACCATCGTCTACGCCGAGGTCGTCCTCCTGGTCATGGACGCCACCCACCCCTTCGAGGTGCAGGACCTGCAGCTGGCCGACCTGGTCGAGCGGGAAGGCCGCGCCCTGGTCTTCGTGTTGGCCAAGTGGGACCTGGTCGAGGACCAGGCCGAGACCCTGAAGACCTTCAAGGAACACGCCGAGCGCATGCTGCCGCAGGTGCGCGGCGCGCCGGTCGTGGCCCTGTCGGCCGAGACCGGCTTTGGCCTCGACAAGCTGATGCCGGCGGTGGTCAAGACGCACGACAACTGGTCGACCAAGGTCAAGACCCGCGACCTCAACGACTGGCTGGCCATGGCGGTGCAGAGGCACCCACCGCCCGCGGTGAACGGAAAACGCATCAAGCCGAAATACGTCGCCCAGACCAAGGCCCGGCCGCCGACCTTCGTGCTGTTCTCCAGCCGCGCCAACCAGATGCCCGAGCACTACCGGCGCTATCTGATCAACTCGATCCGCGAGAGCTTCGACCTGCCGGGGGTGCCGATCCGCATCACCATCAAGTCGGGGGCCAACCCCTATGCCGACGCGCAAGGCGACAAGCGGCCGATGGGCTCGGGCACCAAGCGCGGTCCGCGCGAAAAGCCCAAGAAGATCGGCGTCACCGAGAACGCCAAGGAAGCCAAGCAGCTGCGCGTCAAGAAGGCCAACAAGGCCAAGCGCCAGGCCAAGGAAGCCGCCAACCCGGTCGCCGCCAAGCCGGTGATCCGCGCGCGGACCCAGAAGCCCGGCCGGGCGAAGTAACCCTTCAGGGGGCCTTGAACAGCACCGTCTCGGGCATGGCCGGCAGGTCGGCCTGCGACGCCAGCTCGACGAACAGCGGCCCCAGGGCGGCCGGCTCAGGCAAGTCCAGCGGGTCCTCGCCCGGATAGGCCTCGGCCCGCATGCGGGTGCGCACGGCGCCGGGGTCGAGCAGCACGGCGCGGACGGCTGTTTGCTCCAGCTCGTCGGCCCAGCACTTCACCAGCGCCTCCATGCCGGCCTTGCTGGCTGCGTAAGGGGCCCAGAAGGCCTTGGGGCGGGGAACGCGGCCGGTGGTGACGAAGATGGCCCGACCCATCTCAGAGGCCCGCAGCAGCGGCTCGAACGAGCGGATCAGCCGCCAGGTGGCGGTCAGGTTGACCGCCATGGTCTCGTCCCACCGCTTGGGCTCGACATGGCCGGTGGGCGACAGCCCGCCCAGCACGGCGGCGGCGTGGACGACGATGTCCAGCCGGCCGAAGCGTTCGTAGAGGTGGGCGCCGAGGGGATCGAGGTCCTCCGGCTGGCGCAGGTCGAGCGGAACCAGGGTGGCGTGCTGGCCGGTCCTGGCGAAGATGGCGTCGTCCAGCGCCTCAAGCGCCCCTTGCGTGCGGCCGAGGGCGATGACGTGGGCGCCGGCCTGCGCCAGGGCCAGGGCGGCCGCCTGGCCGATGCCGCGGGTGGCGCCGGTGACCAGCGCGATCTTGTCCTGAAGCGGAAGAGTCATGGCGGGCTGTCTAGCGGATTTGCCGCCAGAGTCACGGGCTCTTCCGGCCGGTTTGCGTATCGCCGCGCCAGCCAGGCGCAGGCCAGCAGCTGCAGCTGGTGGAAGATCATCAGC
Source organism: Caulobacter sp. GW821-FHT11A05 (assembly GCF_058809015.1). Lineage (NCBI taxonomy): Bacteria > Pseudomonadati > Pseudomonadota > Alphaproteobacteria > Caulobacterales > Caulobacteraceae > Caulobacter > Caulobacter sp. GW821-FHT11A05. The sequence continues at coordinate 549,238 of NZ_JBXASF010000002.1, forward strand.
GGCACGATCATCACCCCGGCCACGGCCGGCGCGAACAGGATGGCGGCCATCGGCGCCCCGGTGACCAGGCTCTTCTTGGAGCCGCAGAAGGTCAGGACGATGCGGTCCTCGACGATGAAGCCGAGCAGCTTGCCGAGCGCCGTGGAGAGGCCGAGCACCAGGGCCAGCAGCAGGGCGCACAGCAGGGTGACGACCAGCAGCTCGGGGACCGACAGCCGCGTCCACACCCCCTCGACCACGGCCTGGCTGAAGGCGACATAGACGACCAGCAGGATCGAGCCGCGATCGACCAGGCCGACGATGGCCTTGTGGCGCTCAAGGAAGGGCGCGACCCAGACCCGCAACAGCTGGCCGGCGATGAAGGGGGCCAGCAGCTGCAGGGCGATCTTGATCGCCGCGTCCCAGCCGAGGCCGGACCCCTGCGCATGCATGGTCAGCCCGACCAGCACCGGCGTCACCAGCATGCCGAGCAGGTTGGAGGCGGTGGCGGCGCAGACGGCGGCGGCGACGTTGCCCCGCGCCAGGGCGGTGAAGGCGATCGACGACTGCACCGTCGAGGGCAGGCAGCAGAGGAACAGCACCCCCAGCGCCAGCGGCGTCGGCAGGATCGAGGCCGGGATCAGGCCCGCCGCCAGCCCCAGCAGCGGGAACAGCACAAAGCTGACCCCCAGCACCGCCAGATGCAGCCGCCAATGGGTCAGGCCGGCGATCACCGCCTGCCGTGACAGCTTGGCCCCGTGCAGGAAGAACAGCAGGGCGACAAAGCCCTTGGTCACCGGCGACAACACCTCCGCCGCCACGCCCCGGGCCGGCAGCAGCGAGGCCAGGACCACCACGGCCAGCAGGCCGGCGATGAAGGGATCGATCCGCAGTCGGTTCACTTAAGGTCGTCCGCCCCGTTGTGTTCTCCATGCCGCTGAAGCCTGTTCCGTCGGAAACATGACAGAAAATCCGAAACCTGAATCGAATTGGGGCGTTAGCGGGTCTCGAAGGAGTTCAAGTAGCGTCGCGATGCCAGCCCGTGTGTTGATTGTCGAGGATGAAATCCTCACTGCCCTGGAACTGGAAGCGGTTCTCTGTGAGCGGGGATTCGAGGTGGTGGGCATCGCCCAGGACGCCGCCTCGGCCCGGGCTCTGGCCGCCGAGTGGCGGATCGACCTGGCCCTGGTCGACGTCAACCTCCGCGACGGCCGCACCGGCGTCGGCCTCGGCGCCGAGCTGGCCCGCGAGAGCGCGACGAAAGTCATCTATCTGACCGCCCATCCGCTGCCCTCCTCGGAGCGGCCACGCGGCGTCGTCGGCCTGCTAACCAAGCCCAGCGATGAGGCGGCGGTGGTCTCGGCCCTCGACTACGCCCTGCGCGGCCGCGAGAACTTGCTGCCGCCGCCACCGGCGCTGCAGGTCTTCCACTAACCCTTCCGGTTCAAACTGCTCAGCGGCAACGCCAGGGTCACCACCAGTCCCGCGGGGCGCCAGTCGCGCGTCAGCCGGCCGCCGAGCTGGGTCTCGACGCTGAGCTTCGACAGGGTCGAGCCGAAGCCCTCGCTGGTCGCCGGCCCTTTGATCCTCGGCCCGCCGGTCTCGGCCCATTCGACCACCAGGTCGGCGTCGTTGCGCCGGCAGGTGATGGTCACCCGGCCGTCCGGCTTCGAAAAGCCGCCATACTTGGCGGCGTTGGTCGCCAGTTCGTGGAAGATCAGCGCCAGCGGCGTGGCCGCCTGGTCGTCGATGGTCGCGTCGTCCCCCTGGATCGAGATCCGGGCCGCATCCTCGGTCAGGTAGGGCCGTAGCAGCTCGGCCAGCAGCTCCGACAGCCGGGTCAACCGGGTCCCCTTGCCAGCCACGGCGTGCGGTCGCACGAAGTCGTGGGCCCGGCCCAGCGACACGATCCGCTCGCGCAGGTCCTTGCCGAACCCGGCCGCCTCCGGGAAGCGCCGCGCCGACAGGGCGACCAGGCCGGAGATCACCGAGAAGATGTTCTTGATGCGGTGGCTCAGTTCGCGGCTGAGCAAGGCTTCCTGCTCGGCCAGCTGCTTGTGGTCGTGAATATCGGTGCAGGTGCCGAACCAGCGGGTGATGGCCCCGCTTCCATCACGCACCGGCTGGGCCCGGCCCAGGGTCCAGCGATACTCGCCGCTGTGGTGGCGCAGGCGGTATTCGATCTCATAGGCCCCGCCGGTCTCCACCGACTGGCGCCAGCGGGCCCAGGCGCGCGCCTGGTCATCGGGATGGAACAGCGCGTTCCAGCCCTCGCCGTCGGTCGAGCCGGGCGGCTCGCCGGTGAACTCGTACCAGCGGGCGTTGTAGTAGTCGGTATGGCCGTCGGGCCGCGCCGACCAGACGATCTGCGGCATACTGTCGGCCAGGGCCCGGAACTGGGCCTCGCGCTGCACCCGCCAGGCCAGTGATTGGCGCAGCTCGAACAGGGTCATTACCTGCCGCGCCAGGGCCAGCAGCGCTCCGTCCTGGGCCTGCGTCAGGCCCTCTGGCCGCGGTATCCGGTCGAGCACGCAAAGCGTCCCCAGCGCCTCGCCGCCCTTGGTGCGCAGCACGGCGCCGGCGTAGAAGCGGAACTGCTCGGGGCCGTTGACCAGCGGCCCGTCGGCGAACCGCAGGTCCGCGGCCATGTCGGGGATCTGGTAGAGCGGCTGGTCCTGGGCGATGGCGTGGGTGCAGACGGAAATGTCGCGCGCCGTCTGCGCCTGGTCGAAGCCGCGGGCCGACTTGAACCACTGGCGATCGGCCCCGACCAGGCTGATAAGGGCCACGGGCGCCGCGCAGACCTGGGCCGCCAGGGCGGTCAGATCGTCGAAGGTCGCTTCCGGGCCGGTGTCCAGAATCCGATAGCTCTCCAGCGCGTTGAGCCGTCGGATTTCCTGCTGGTCATCGATCATGCGGCCTCGAACACGTCGCCTCGAAGGCAATTAATACCCGGGATGGCCCGAAGTTGCGTCCCGGGTTCCGTCGATGGAACTTTTGCCGCAGGCGTCACGGACCCGACCTCTAGCCGCTCATTCCGGCCAAGGCCGTGATCCAGCTCACTCGCCTTCTAACGGATTGACCCCGCGACTTCCGTCTAGGCGCTGACCAGGAAGCTCAGCTGGCGGCCGCCGTCGGCGTCGGCCTGGGCCAGTTCGCGGTCGGTCAGGCGGGTGGGGTAGTCGCCGGTGAAATAGTGGTCGGTGAACTGCGGGTTGGCCGGGTCGCGCGGTCCGACGCCGAGCGCCTCGTACAGGCCCTCAACGCTGAGGAAGCCGAGGGTGTCGACCTCCAGGAACCTGGCCATCTCCTCCAGCGACTTGGTCGCCGCCAGCAGCTTGTCGCGCTCGGGCATGTCGATGCCGTAGAAGTCCGGCCATTTGATCGGCGGCGAGGCGCTGCGCAGGTGGACCTCGGTGGCCCCGGCCTCGCGGACCATGCGGACGATCTTGCGGCTGGTGGTGCCGCGGACGATGGAATCGTCGATCAGCACCACCCGCTTGCCTTCCAGCACGGCGCGGTTGGGGCTGTGCTTCATCCGCACGCCCAGTTCGCGCACGCCCTGCGTCGGCTGGATGAAGGTGCGGCCGACGTAGTGGTTGCGGATGATGCCCATCTCGAAGGGCAGGCCGCTCTGCTGCGCATAGCCGATGGCGGCCGGCACGCCGCTGTCGGGCACCGGCACCACGACGTCGGCCTCAGGGCCGCTTTCGATGGAGAGGCGGGCGCCCATCTTCTTGCGCACGTCATAGACCGAGCGGCCGTCGACGACGCTGTCGGGGCGGGCGAAGTAGACCAGTTCGAACACGCAGGGACGGGCACGCAGGGCCGGGAAGGGGCGCAGGGACTCGATGCCGGTCTCGTCGATGATCACCATCTCGCCGTGCTGGATGTCGCGCACGAAGCGGGCGCCGATCATGTCCAGGGCGCAGGTCTCGGACGCCAGCACCGGCTTGCCGGCGAGATCCCCAAGCACCAGCGGTCGGATGCCGAGCGGGTCGCGCACCCCGATCAGCTTCTTGTTGGTCAGGGCGATCAGGGCGTAGCCGCCTTCGATCTGGCTGATGGCGTCGATGAAGCGGTCGACGAAGCGGGCCTTTCGGCTGCGGGCCAGCAGATGGAGGATGACCTCGCTGTCGCTGGTCGACTGGAAGATGGCCCCGTCGCTGACCAGCCGATCGCGCAGGGTGTGGAAGTTGGTCAGGTTGCCGTTGTGGGCCAGGGCGACGCCGCCGGCTTCCAGATCGGCGAACATCGGCTGGACGTTGCGGAAGGCGCTGCCGCCGGCCGTGGAGTAGCGGGTGTGGCCGATGGCGCTCTTGCCCGGCAGCCGTTCGACCAGATCCTGGCCGGTAAAGGCGTCCCCGACCCGGCCGACGTGGCGTTCGGTATGGAAGCGTTCGCCGTCGAAGGTGGCGATGCCGCAGGCCTCCTGGCCGCGGTGCTGCAGGGCGTGCAGGCCGAGCGCGGCGACGGCCGAGGCCTCGGCGACGCCGTAGACGCCGAACACCCCGCATTCCAGCCGCAGCTGGTCGTCGTCGGGGTCGCGATGGTCGGCGGGGTTCCAGACCTCAGCTGAGCGGGTCATCGGCTCTTCTCCACGGCTTCGTCCATCGTCTTGCGTTCGTCGTCGCTATACCCCGCGCCGTCGCGGACCGCATCCTTAACGGCGGGGGCGATCTTGCCGGCGGCCGCGAAGGCGTCGGGTGCGAAGGCTTTGAGCACCTTTCCGGCCGCGGCGGTCAGCGGATAGAGTTTGGCCTCGGACACCCATTTGGGCGGGCCGTTCTCGCCCCCGGCCATCTGCACCAGCAGGGTGAAGGCGCCCAGGATCACCAGGGCCCGGATGAGACCAAAGGCCGCGCCGATCATCCGGTCGACCGTGCCCAGCGCCCCGGCGCCCTGCACCCGGTTGGTGATCTGGCCGGCGACGATTTTGAGAATCAGGAAGACGATGACGAAGACGATCAGCAGGGCGGCGGTCACCGCCGCCCAGTCGGGGTTCATCATGCCGCGCAGCACCGGCGCGCTGAACCGCAAGGCGAAGATGGCGATCAGGGCGGCGATGATGAACGCCAGCATCCCCGTCAGTTCCTTGGTGGCCCCGCGCATGAAGGCGGTGAGGGCGCTGATGATCAGCAACAGACCGGCGAGGACGTCGAACAGGGTCAAGGCGTCGTCCATCTCTGCTGGCCGATGCGGTCGATGGCCTCAGCCAGGCGCGAGACGCCGGTGACCGGCAGGGTCTCGCCCGCCCCGTTGGGCGCCAGGGCGCGGCCGAAGCCGAGCTTGGCCGCCTCCTTCAGGCGCGACTCCATGCGGCCGACAGGCCTCACGTCGCCGGACAGGCTGATTTCGCCAAACACCACGCAATCCTGCGGCAGGGGTTCATCCAGTGCAGAGGAGGCCAAGGCCGCGGCCGCGGCGAGGTCCGCCGCCGGTTCGCTGATCCTCAGCCCCCCGGCGACGTTCAGATAGACGTCCCGGTTGCCAAAACCAAGGCCGCATCGTGACTCAAGCACGGCCAGCACCATGGCCAGCCGCCCGCTGTCCCAGCCGACCACCGCCCGGCGCGGGTTGCCGCCGGAACTGGGGGCGACCAGGGCCTGGAACTCGACCAGTACCGGCCGCGACCCCTCGATGCCGGCGAACACCGCCGCCCCGGCCGCCCGTTCGGCCCCGTCGTGCAGGAACAGGGCCGACGGATTCTTCACCTCGGTCAGGCCGATGTCGCCCATCTCGAAGACGCCGATCTCGTCGGTGGCCCCGAAGCGGTTCTTGGCTCCGCGCAGCACCCGGAACGGATAGCCCCGCTCGCCCTCGAAGCTGAGCACGGCGTCGACCATATGCTCGACCACGCGCGGCCCGGCGATCTGGCCGTCCTTGGTGACGTGGCCGACCAGGACGACGGCGACCCCCTTCTTCTTGGCGAACCGCACCAGTTCGGCGGCGCAGGAGCGCACCTGGGTGACCGAACCCGGGCCCGCTTCATGGGCGTCGGACCACATGGTCTGGATGGAATCGATGACCACAAGGTCGAAGGGCTCCTTCTTCAGCCCCTCGAGGATGTCGCGCAGCGAGGTCTCGGCCGCCAGCTTGACCGGCGCCTGGGCCAGCCCCATCCGCCCCGCCCGGCCGCGCACCTGCTCGACCGCCTCCTCGCCGGAGATGTAGGCGCAGCGCGCCCCGCGCAGGGCCGCCTGGGCGACGACCTGGAGCAGCAGGGTGGACTTGCCCACCCCCGGATCGCCGCCAACCAGGATGGCCGAGCCCGGCACCACGCCGCCGCCGCAGACCCGGTCGAACTCCTCGACGCCGGTGATGATACGCGGCGGCGAGGGCGTGTCGCTCTCCAGCCCCTCGAAGCTCAGCCCGCCCCGCTTGGCCCCCTTCGACGGCGCCAGGGCCCCGGGCAGGCGGCTGGTCAGCTCCTCGACCAGGGTGTTCCAACTGCCGCAGGCGGGGCACTGCCCCGCCCACTTGTGCGAAACCCCGCCGCAGGACTGGCAGACATAAAGGGCGCCGTCGCGGGCCATGGGAATTCCGATTCGGGACTGAGGGCATGATAGCGCGAACGGAGCCGCGCGGCTTGACCCGCAGGTTAGGCAATGTTCTCTGTTTGTTCAAGTTGGTTCGGGCGATCGCCCCATTGCGGCCGTTTGCTGCGCCCCCGGCCGTTCCCCTTGTCGCGCAAGGGTTTCTTAAGCGATCAGGGTATCAACTCCCCGCTGTGTTGGGGGTCTCCAGAATGGATAGCCTGAACCCAGGCTCCGTGGACGCGGAGGCGGCCGCTTCGCGCGGCTATGCCTTTGATTCCGCGACTCTCGACTTCCTGTTTCCCTGCCGTTTCGAAGTCCGCGAGGACCTGGCGATCCATGCGCCCACGGAGCGTCTACTGGCCCTGGCCCCGCGCCTCGCCTCCGCTTCCCTGATCGAAACCTTCATCGTCGAGGCGGCCGGGCCCGTCGCCGCCTTCGCCGATCTTGCTGCCCTCGACCGCACCGCCGTCGTCCTGCATTCGCGGACCGACCCGGGCCTGCGGCTGCGCGGCGCCATCTCGGTTCAGCCGGGCGGCCGGGTCCTGTTCCTCACCGCCCAGGCGGCCTGCGAGGAACAGCTGGCCGCCGATCTCGATCCGGCCAATCTCTCGCCGCTCGACGGCGCCCCCGACATGACCGCCGCCCTGCGCGACCAGGCGCAGCAGACCCGGGAAGCCGAAACCGTCGTCGCCTCCCTGGCCCGGGCCCGCGACGACGCGGTCAGCCGCCAGGAATTCTTCGACGCCATCGTCCAGATGCTGCCCGCCATCCTGATGGTCAAGGACGCCCGCGACGGCCGCTACGTGCTGGTCAACCGCGCCGCCGAGGAGATGCTCGGCGTCCAGGCGCGGGCCCTGCTGGGCCGCAACGTCCATGAGCTGTTCCCGCCGGAGGAGGCGCAGGCCTTCGCCGCCGAGGACCAGGCCGTCATCGCCTCCGGCGAGATGGCCGTCGTCGAGGAGGAGACCGTCACCACCTCGGCTCGCGGCAAGCGCATCTTCGTCACCAAGAAGGTCGCCACCTACGGCGAGGAGGGGGCCCGCCACATCGTCACCGTCGGCGAGGACATCACCGACCGCATCGAAACCCGCGAGGCGCTGCACACCGCCCTGGCGGCGGCCGAAGAGGCGGCGCTGTCCAAGAGCGTCTTCCTGGCCAACATGAGCCACGAAATCCGCACACCGCTGAACGGCATCGTCGCCATCGCCGACATCCTGGGTCGCGAGCCGTTGGAGCCGCGGATCAAGGACATGGTCGGCATCATCAGCGCCTCAGGCGAGACTCTGGAGCGATTGCTGTCAGACATCCTCGACCAGGCCCGCATCGAGAGCGGCCAGATCACCCTGGAAACCGCGCCCTTCCACCTGGGCGACATGGTCCGGGCCACCGCCGCGCTTGGCGAGCTGAAGGCCCGGGAGAAGGGCGTCGGCCTGTGCATCGACCTGTCGCCGGAAGTCGATGTGGCGGTCGAGGGCGACATGGTGCGGGTGCGCCAGATCCTCACCAACCTGGTCAGCAACGCGGTGAAGTTCACCGAGACCGGCGAGGTCACCATCACCGGCTATCGCAGCACGGACGCCTGCGTCCGCTTCGAGGTCCGCGACACCGGCGAGGGCTTCGACGAGGCCACCCGGGATCGCATCTTCGGCCGCTTCCAGCAGGCCGACAACACCATCACCCGCAAGTACGGCGGCACGGGCCTGGGCCTGGCCATCTCGCGTGAGCTGGCTTCGCTGATGGGCGGCGTGCTCGACTGCGAGGGCCGGCCGGGGCAGGGAGCCATCTTCTGGTTCGAGCTGCCGCTGCCGCAGGTCGACGACATCCGTGTGCCTCTGGGCCTGCAGACCGCCGCCGTCGCCCCGCCGCAACTACGCATCCTGGTGGCCGACGACCATCCGACCAACCGCAAGGTCATCGAGCTGATGCTGGCTGGTTCGGCCGACGTGGCCTGTGTCGAGAATGGCCAGGAGGCGCTGGACGCCCTGGCCGCCCACAGCTTCGACCTGGTGCTGATGGACATGCAGATGCCGGTGATGGACGGCCTGACCGCCATCCGTCACCAGCGGGCCCGCGAGGCCTCCGGCCTGGCCGCCAACGAGGGGCGCCTGCCGATCATCATGCTGACCGCCAACGCCCTGCCCGAGCACGTCTCGGCCAGCCTGGCGGCCGGCGCCGACCGCCACCTCGACAAGCCGATCACGGCGGCGACGCTGTTCGCGGCGCTGACGGATGTGTTCACGACCAAGGCGGCGGCCTGAGCTCTCTTTTTTGCTTCCGCTCATCCCGGCGAATGCCGGGACCCAGATGGAACCCAGCCTTGCTCCGCAAGTGTGCTGGACTCGGCGGCCAACCACCCATCAGCTCGGGTGAACCTGGATCCCGGCATTCGCCGGGATGAGCGGTAGTCTTAGGGGCGATTGTCGACCCACCGCGAACCCTGTTCTCCAAAGCGACATCCTGCGCTAGCCTCCCCCTGGGTCGGGGACAGCAGCGCCAGGGAGAGGGCGATGAGCATCATCGACGACGGGCGGCCGGCCTCCGGCATGGTCCAGCGTATCCGGGACATCCTGACCAAGCCGACGGCCACCTGGGAGGCAGTCGACGGCGAACCGGCGACCATCGGCGGCCTCTATAAATCCTGGGTCATCCCGCTTGCCGCCATTCCGGCCGTCTGCGGCTTCATCGGCATGGCCGTGTTTGGCATCGGCTTCTGGGGCCTGCATTACCGGCCACCGATCCTGTCGACGGCGCTGTCGGCGGTGGTCGGCTATCTGCTCAGCCTGGCCGGGGTCTATGTCCTGGCCCTGATCATCGACGCCCTGGCCCCCAGCTTTGGCGGCCAGAAGAACCAGATCCAGGCCTTCAAGGTCGCCGCCTATTCCGGCACGGCGGCCTGGCTGGCCGGGGTGTTCCAGCTGATCCCCATGCTGTCGGTCCTCGGCATCGTCGGCCTCTACAGCCTCTTCCTGCTGTGGAAGGGCCTGCCCAGGCTGATGAAGACGCCGGCGGACAAGACCCTCGGCTACGTCATCGTCATCATCCTGCTGTCGGCGGTGGTCTGGATCGTCATCGGCCTGGTTACCGCGCCCCTGGCCCGCATAGGCCACGTCGGGTCGTTCGGCGGCCGTGACGCGGTGCACGGTAAGCTGGTCGTCCCCGGCGTCGGCTCCATCGACGTCGACAAGGCCCAGGAAGCCGCCGAACGGATGGAGAAGGCGGCCCGCACCGGTAAGGTCGAGCTGGTCTCCACCGACGTCCTCAAGGCCGCCCTGCCGGCCAGCGCCGCCGGCTTCACGCGCGGCGAGGTCGCCACCGAGAGCGCCTCGGCCGGCGGCTTCGGCTCGGCCTCGGCCGAAGCCGACTACAGCCGCGGCGCCACCACGGCGGAACTGCGGGTCGTCGACATCTCCTCGGCCGGCCCGATGGCCGGCATGGCCGCCGCCTTCTCCGTCGAGCACAGCCGCGAACAGGGCGGGACCTATGAGAAGGTCGGCCGCGTGAACGGGGCCATGACCATGGAAAAGTACGATCGTGACGCCCGGCGCGGCGAATACGGCGTCCTGGTCGCCGACCGCTTCATGGTCCAGGCCGAGGGCAGCGACGTGACCATGGACGAGCTCAAGAGCCTGGTCGGTTCCGTCGACAAGGGCGCCCTGGAGCGACTGGCGCGCTGAACCGCCGCCGTACCCGGGATTCAAAACGGGTCGGCGGCAGGTCCATCGCCGCCGACCGGCGCTCTCGGGGGCCGCCGCGCGACAAGGTGGTTTCGGGGTGGTGGCGCAGGGGTCGAATGTCGGTCGCGGGGCGGTGGTTTGCGGCTTCTCTGTTGGTCGTATGTTATTGAAAGGACGGCATAAATAATCTGTTTGCCGGCCAAATTCCTGCTATAGTGGTTTCGCTTCGAAAAGCCGCCCGGACCGAAGCCCTTCAGACCTCGCCGACCCACCGCCGCCGCGACCGCCGGCCGATCCGCACCAGGAACTCATAGGCCGAGGCGTCCGCCGCCCGGGCCGCCGCGTCAAGCGTCAGGTTGGGCCCGATCAGCTCGACCATGTCGCCGGGGCGGGCCTCCGCGCCGGTGATGTCGATGGCGATCAGGTCCATGGAGACCCGGCCCAACAACCGCCGCCGGGCCCCGGCGAACCAGGCCCCGCCGTCCGGCGCGGAGGCGCGCAGGTAGCCGTCGGCATAGCCGGCCGAGACGATGGCGGCCTTCACCGGCCGCTCGGCGAGGAAGTCGGCGCCATAGCCGATGCTGTCGCCCTCGGGCACCTCGCGGATCTGCAGGATCGGGGCTTCCAGCAGGGCGACGGTGGATAGCCGCGGCGCCTGATCGTCATGCGGTTCGCCGCCGTAGAGGGCGACGCCGGGGCGGACCTGGTCGAAGTGGTAGTCGGGGCCCAGGAAGACGCCGCCGGAGCTGGACAGGCTGGCGCGGGCCTCGGGGAACAGCCGGCGCACGGCGGTGAAGCGCTGCAGCTGGCGGGCGTTCAGGGCGTGGCGCGGCTGGGCGGCGCAGGCCAGGTGGCTGAGGACGGTCTCGACCCGCAAGTCCCCCGGCGCGGCGGCGAGGTCGGCCGCCTCGGCCAGGGTCAGGCCCAGGCGGTTCATGCCGGTGTCGACGTGCAGGGCGCACGGACCCGCATCCCCCCAAGCGGCGATCTGCTCGCCGCTGTTGAGCACGGGGGTCAACCCTGCGGCCTTCAGCCGACCCGCCGCGCCGGCCGGGCAGCCGTCGAAGACCAACACGGCGGCGTCGCGGTTCCCCAGCGCCCGGCGCAGGGCCTCACCCTCGGCCAGGCGGGCGACATAGAAGGTCCGGGCCCCCTCGGCCCACAGCTTGGCGGCGGTCTGGCCGGCGCCCATGCCATAGCCGTCGGCCTTGACCACCGGCGCGGCCTCGGCTCCGCCGGCCGTGTCGCGCAGCAGGCGGTAGTTGGCCGCGATGGCGTCCAGGTCGATGGTCAGGCGGGCGGCGTCGGCGGGCATCAGCGGGCCGTAGGGTCCGCCCCGGGGATCGTCAAGCGCCGAGGCTTGGCTGCCCCATAACCGGGCTGCATGGCTCGGGGACTAGGCGACCTGCGCAGTCAGGCCATCCTGGCGGATCGGCAGGCTGAAGCTGACCGTGGTGCCTTCGCCTGGGGCCGAGTCCAGCTCCAGCGAGCCCTCGTGCAGCTCGACCAGGCTCTTGGTCAGGGCCAGGCCCAGGCCCGTGCCCTGGGTGGTCTTGGAATGCTGGCTCTCGACCTGCTCGAACGGCTGGGCGAGGCGGGCCAGGTCCTCGCGGCTGATGCCGATGCCGGTGTCGGTGACCGAGACCCGGATGCGCTCGCCCAGCACGTCGCGGCGCGGCTCGGCCCGGACGGTGACGCGGCCGCCGCGCGGGGTGAACTTGATGGCGTTGGAGAGGAGGTTGAGCAGCACCTGCTTGATGGCCCGGTAGTCCCCCTCGACCTCCGGCAGGTGCGGGAACTCGATACCCAGTTCCAGGCCCGCCGCCTCGGCCCGGTTGCGCACCAGCCGGACGGCGTCCTCGGTGACGTCCTCCAGGCTCATCGGCTCGAACTTGAGGTTCATCTTGCCGGCCTCGATCTTCGACATGTCGAGGATGTCGTTGATCAGGGCCAAGAGGTGCTGGCCGCTGTTGTGGATGTCGGTGGCGTATTCCTTGTACCGGGCGTCGCCCATCGGCCCGTACATCTCCGCCACCATGATCTCGGAGAAGCCGTTGATGGCGTTGAGCGGCGTGCGCAGTTCGTGGCTCATGTTGGCCAGGAATTCGCTCTTGGCCCGGTTGGCGCCCTCGGCCCGGACCTTCTCGGCCTCGTACTTGCGGGCCAGTTCGGCCAGCTGTTCCTGGCTGCGTTCGAGGCCGGCGACGGCGTTCTGCAGCTGCTCCTCGTTGAGGCGGCGGGCCTCCTCCTGCAGCTTCACCGCCGTGATGTCGGCGGCGGTCATCACCAGGCCGCCCTCGGCGGTGCGCCGCTCGCTGATCTGCACCCAGCGGCCGTCGTTCAGCTCGGCCTCGCGCTCGCCCTTGTTCCCGTGCGGCGAGGGATGCTCCTGCTTGATGGCCAGCTGGGCGAAGCGGTTGACCTGGTCGCGGGCGGCGCCGGGCTTGAGGAGGCGCGGCTCGAGGTTGAAGGTCGAGCGGTAGTTGCGGTTGCACAGCAGCAGCCGGCCGTTGCGGTCCCACAGGACGAAGGCCTCCGAGACGCTCTCGATGGCGTCGCGCAGACGGTTCTCCGCCGCCTGGGCGCGGGCCTGGGCGATACGCTCCTCGGTGACGTCCAGGGCAACGCCGATGATGCGGCTGTGCTCCTGGGCGGCCGGGCCGCCGGCCCCCTGGCCGCGGGCGTCGATCCACAGCGAGCGGCGGCCCTCGCTGCCCGGCACCCGGAAGGAGACGTCGAAGGCGCCGTAGGTGGCGGCGTGGGCCAGGGCCTGGCGGACCCGCTCGCGGTGGTCGGGGGCGACGCGTTCGAGCACCTCCTGGCCGCTGACCACGCCGGCCCCGCCCCAGCCGAACATCACCCCGGTGACCTCCGACATGAACACCCGGTCGTTCTCCAGGTCCCATTCCCAAATGCCGCAGCGCGCCGCCTCGACGGCCAGGCGGAAGCGCTCCTCACTGGCCACCATGGCCTGTTGGGCGGCCTGGGTGCGGCGGCCCTGCATCAGCAGGAGAAGGGCCAGGGCGATGCCGACGGCCAGCGGCACCAGCAGCGAGACCAGGCCATCCATGCGCTCGGCGTCGACGGTCATGATGCCGTCGACCCTGTCGGCGGCGACGGCCAGAAGCCCGCCGTCGCCGATCGGCCGCACCGCCACGTCCAGCGGCTTGCCGTCGGACAGCTGGCCGCGCAGCAGCACGTCGGTGCGCAGCTCCTTCACCTGCAGGCCGAAGCCGTCCTTCAGGGTCGGCGCCCCGGCGGCTCCGGGGCCGACGGCGGCGAGGACGCGGCCATCGAGGAAGGCCAGGGCGGAGGTTCGGGTCAGGCCGGCTCCGGCCACCTTGGCCGGGTCGGAGGCGACGAGCAGCCAGGCCCTGCCGCCGGGCGTGGCCTGGGCCCGGCCGACATAGATGCGATTGCGGTCGCCCGGGGCCGAGCCGGTCCATGTCGCCGCGCCGGAAGCCTCGGCGGCGCGGGCGGCGCCCTTGAAGTCGGGGGTGGTGAGGGCGCCGGCCGAGGACAGCACGACGTCGTCCTGGACGACGGCGACGGCGCCGGCCGTCGGGCCGGCGATGCGCAGGGCCAGCTCACTGGCTTCGATGGGGGTGTCGGGCGCGCGGCGCAGAACCTCGGCGCCGGCGGCGAGGCCGGCCTGCTGGGTCGACAGCGCCCCCTCGACGCGGCCGGCCAGCAGGGCGGCGATGGCGGCGGGACCGACCTGGGCCGGGGTGCTGGTCCAGCCGTTGGCCAGCTTCTGGACGCCAAAGGCGGTGTAGACGGCCAGCATCAGCAGGGCGGCCAGGATGGCGACGCGCATCAGGGGCTGGGAGCGGCCACGCGGCGAGGTCGCCGCGAAGGCGGGGTCCCCCGATCCTGCCCTTTGCCCGCGTGCCAAGCCCAAAAATCCCCAAACGCCGATTCACCCCAGAGGGGGTATGGTAGGCGCCGGGAGTCCTCGCGTTAAGGCCTGATCAACGCCTTGAGTCAGTTCGCCGCGATTCGTGACTCTGAGGACTCACGCCAGGGCTTTGGTGGCCAGTTCGAAGACGTTCTTCGACAGGCCCTCGACGGCCGCAATCCGTTGAAGTTGCTCGCGCATTTTGCCGCCTAGGTCCTCGCGGTAGCGTCGCCAGCCGCCCAGCGCCTCGACGAAGCGGGCGGCGGTCATCGGGTTCACCTTGTCGGTGGCGATGATCCAGTCGGCCAGGAAGCGGTAGCCGCTGCCATCCGGATCGTGGAAGCGCGCCGGGTTGAAGCTCGCGAAGGCGCCGACCAGGGCCCGCAGGCGGTTGGGGTTCTTAGGATCGAAGTCGGGGTGGGTCGTCAGCCCCATGACCCGGCCCAGCGCCAGCTCCGACGGATCGCGCGCCTGGGCGGCGAACCATTTGTCGATGACCAGCGGCTCATGCTTCCAGTGGGCGTGGAAGGCCGACAGGGCGGCGTCGGCCGGCTCGCCGCCCAGGGCGATCAGGGCGCTGAGACCGCCGATGGCGTCGGTCATGTTGTCGGCGGCGCCGTAGTGGGCGCGGGCCCGGGCGATGACGGCCTCGGACGGCTGGGCGGTCAGCAGGTCCAGGGCGGCGTTGCGCAGGGCCCGCCGGCCGGCGGCCTCGGCGTCGGCCGAGAAGGCGCCGGCATGGGCCAGGGCGTCGTGCAGGTGGATCAGGCGGTCGGCCAGAACCTCGGCCAGCCTGCCGCGCAGGGCGCCCCGGGCCTCGTGGATGGCGGACGGGTCGGCCGGCTGCATCTCCATGGCCAGGTCCTGTTCGCTGGGGAGCGACAGCAGCAGGGCCTTGAAGGCGTGGTTGGCGGCCTGGTCGTCGAGGGCCCGGCCGAGCGCCTCGGCGAACTTGGTCTCGCCGGCCGGGTCGGGCTCGCCCTTGGCGCGGGTCAGCATCAGCCGCGTGGCCAGCCGCTGGCCCGATTCCCAGCGGTTGAACTGGTCGCTGTCGGCGGCCAGCAGGACGTAGTCGTGGTCGGCCGGGGCGTCGGTCTCCAGCTTCACCGGAGCCGAGAAGCCGCGCAGGGCCGACAGCACCGGCGTCCGCTTGATGCCCTCAAGGGTGACGGTGGTCTCGGCGCCGTCGAGCACCAGGATCTGGGTCTCGGCCTGAACGCGGCCGTCCTCGTCCAGCAGGCCCAGCGCCACCGGCAGGGGCAGGGCGGTCTTGGTCGGCTGGCCGGGGGTCGGGGCGGTGACCTGTTTGAGGGTCAGCTCCAGCTTGCCCGTCGCGGCGTCGTACTTGCGATTGATGGTGACCTTCGGCGTGCCGGCCTGCTCGTACCAGCCGAAGAAGGCGTCCAGGTTCCTGCCCGTGGCATCGGCGAAACACTGGATGAAGGCCTCGACTGTCGTCGCCTCGCCGTCGTGGCGGTCGAAGTAGAGGTCCATGCCGGCCTTGAACCCCTCGTCGCCGAGCAGGGCCTTGAGCATGCGAATGACCTCGCTGCCCTTCTCGTAGATGGTCGCCGTGTAGAAGTTGTCGATCTTCAGGTAGCTGCTGGGCCGCACCGGATGGGCCAGCGGGCCGGCGTCTTCCGGGAACTGCCGGGCCCGCAGGGCCTTGACGTCCTTGATCCGCTGCACGGCCGCGCCGCGCATGTCGGCGCTGAATTCCTGGTCTCGGAAGACGGTCAGGCCTTCCTTCAGGCACAGCTGGAACCAGTCGCGGCAGGTGATGCGGTCGCCGGTCCAGTTGTGGAAATACTCGTGGGCGACGACGCTCTCGATGCGCTCGTAGTCCATGTCGGTGGCGGTCGCCGCGTCGGCCAGCAGCAGCGAGGAGTTGAAGATGTTCAGCCCCTTGTTCTCCATGGCCCCGAAGTTGAAGTCGCGCACGGCGACGATCATGAAGAGGTCGAGGTCGTACTCCCTGCCAAACACCTCCTCATCCCATTTCATCGCCCGCTTGAGGCTGTCGAGGGCGTATTCGGCGCGGGACGCCATTCCCGGATCGACGAACACCTTCAGGGCGACGTCGCGCCCGCTCATGGTGGTGAAGCTGTCCTCGAGGACGTCGAGCTCACCCGCGACCATGGCGAACAGGTAGCAGGGCTTGGGGAAGGGATCCTCCCAGACGGCGAAATGGCGCGCGCCCAGGGTTCCGCTGTCCATCAGGTTGCCGTTGGCCAGCAGGTGGTGGAAGCCGCTGTCAGCCTCCATCCGCACGGTGTAGCGCGACAGCACGTCGGGCCGATCGAGGAACCAGGTGATCCGCCGAAAGCCCTCGGCCTCGCACTGGGTGCAGAACCGGCCCCCGGACATGTAGAGGCCCATCAGCACGGTGTTGCCGGCCGGATCGATCTCGACCTCGGTCTCCAAGGTGAAGGCCTCGGGCAGGCCCGTCAGGGTCAGGGTCTCGGGGCTCTCGTCGAAGGCGTGATCCTGGCCGTCGACCTTGACGCTGAGGGTCTTCAGCCCCTCGCCGTCGAGCACCAGCGTATCGGCCTCGCCGTTGCGCCGAACGCTGAGCGTCGCCTTCACCCGCGTCGCCGAGGGCTGCAGGTCGAAGTCCAGATGGACCGTGTCGATCAGATGGCTGGGCGGGGTGTAGTCGGATAGCCGGACCGGCTGGGGCGTTTCGGTGCGCATGGAAGGGATGTAGCGCTTCGGCCGCGGGGCGGCCACCTCGCCGCAGCCAATTGGAGGCAAATTGGCATCGGTTGATTGCCGTCGGTAAGGAATTTCCTTACATTGTCAGCATGATCACCAGCAAACTGACCGCCAAGGCCCAGACGACCATTCCGCAGCCCGTCCGGTCTGCTCTGGGTCTGAGCAATGGCGACGAGGTCGCCTATCAGATCGACGGCGATCGAGTGATTCTGACGCGCGCTCGCCGGTATGAGGTTGAGGGCGTCGCAGACGATCCGTTCGGCGCCTTTGACGAATGGGACTCCCACGCAGACCGGATCGCCTATGGCGACCTTTGAACCCGGCGACCTGATCAAGGTCCCGTTTCCCTATACCGACCGACCTGTTCGACAACGCCGGCCGGCGCTTGTCGTCGCGGCGGGGGACATGGCGGGCCGTCAGGGATTGCTATGGGTGGTGATGGTGACCAGCGCCTCCCATCGGCGATGGTCGGGCGATGTCGAGATCACGGATCACACGGTCTGCGGACTGCCAGCGCCGTCCATTGTTCGGCCTGCCAAGATCGCGACGATCGAAGTTCGCGACGCGACAGCCTTGGGCCGACTGCCGCCGGAATTGCGCGACGCCGCGTTGGACGAAGTCGCCAAACGGATCGGGCGCTAGGCGACCGCCGAACCCTCTTCGTCGGCCCGGTCACCCGGCGAAGGGACCTCGGCGATGAACCGCTCGATCGCCGCCGCCTGCTGGGCCAGTTCCAGGACGGCCGGCGGGGCGTCTTCCGGGTTCTCGGCGACCAGGGCCATCAGCTCCTTGGCGATGGCCTGGTAGCGCGGGGCGCTGGCGATCAGCCTCGCTTGGCGTTCGATCCGGTGCGGATCGCGGTCGTATTCGGCGCCCGGCGTGCGCCAGCCGCCCCAGTCGTTGGGGTCGGTGACGACGATGGGATAGGTGCCGGGATAGGGATGGTGGGCGCAGTCGGCCGGTTGCTGCCACTTGTTCTTCGCCCGCAGCAGCCGCCAGCGTTCGCCCTGGTCGTCGGCGTCGACCACCTGGTCTTCGGGTTTCAGTTCATGGGCGAAGAACTCGCGGCCGAGCCCCACGTCGTAGGTGACCCGCACCGGTTCATCGAAACCCTTGGCCCAGATGGCCACGATCTTCTCGACGTTGGCCCAGGCCCCGACGGCCTCGACCCACACCCGCTGGTTCTTCTGGAAGACCGTTTTGGCCATGATCCCGCCGTCGTTCTGAACTGACCGGCCATAAAAACCTGAAATCGTTGACGCCAAGTCAATCTTCCCCCGGCCGCAAAGGCGCGTATCTTGCCGCTCGACAGAAGGCGCACGGACGAGCGCCCGGGAGGATGCAGTGAATTTCGACTATTCCGACGACCAGAAGTTCCTCAAGGGCGAGGCGCGCAAGTTCCTCGAGGCCCGCTCGCCGACCAGCGCGGTGCGGGTGGTGCTGAACGACGATGCGGTCTCCTACGACAAGGCCCTGTGGGCTGGCGTGGCCGAGCAGGGCTGGCTGGGCGCGGCGATCCCCGAGGAATTCGGCGGCCTGGGCCTGGGCCATGTCGAGCTCTGCGCCATCGCCGAGGAACTGGGCCGCTCACTGGCCCCGATCCCCTTCGCCTCGACGGTCTACTTCGTGGCCGAGACCATCCTGCTGGCCGGCAATGACGAGCAGAAGCGCTGGCTGCTGCCTAAGATCGCCGCCGGCGAGATCATCGGCTGCTTCGCCAGCTCCGAAGGCCCCGGCCTGGTCAATGCCAGCAACCTCAGCTGCAGCGTTTCGGGCGGTAAGCTGTCGGGCGTGAAAATCCCGGTGACCGACGGCGACATCGCCGACGTCGCCATCGTGCTGGCGGCCGAGGGCGGCCGGCCCAGCCTGTTCCTCGTCGACCTGAACGGCGAGGGCGTCACCCGCGAGACCCTCAAGTCGCTCGACCCGACCCGCTCGGTCGCCAAGATCACCTTCAAGGACGCGCCGGCCAAGGCCGTCGGGGCGGCCGGCGAAGGCCTGTCGATCGCCGAGCAGGTGTTCGACCGCGCCGCCGTGCTGCTGGCCTTCGAGCAGGTCGGCGGGGCAGACCGCTGCCTGGAGATGGCCAAGGAATACGCGCTGGAACGCTACGCCTTCGGTCGCGTCATCGGCAGCTACCAGGCCATCAAGCACAAGCTGGCCGACATGTACGTCAAGAACGAGGTGGCCCGTTCCAACTGCTACTACGGGGCCTGGGCGCTGAACACGAGCGCCGCCGAACTGCCGGCCGCCGCCAGCGCGGCGCGCATCGCCGCCAGCGAGGCCTACTGGTTCGCCTCCAAGGAAAACATCCAGACCCACGGCGGCATGGGCTTCACCTGGGAAGTGGACTGCCACCTCTTCTACCGCCGCTCGCGCCAGCTGGCCCTGGTGGCCCACGGCCCAAAGGTCTGGAAAGAACGGCTGGTCAGCCAGCTCGAACGCAGGAACGCCGCGTAAGCGCGGGAGGAAAAGATCATGGATTTCAACGACTCTCCCGAAGAAGCCGCCTACCGCGAAAAAGCCCGTGCCTGGCTCGAAGAGAACGCCGCCGCCCACAAGTCGACCTCGGCCAACGGCCGCCGGCCCAACAGCCCGGAGCACATGGCCGCCGCCAAGGCTTGGCAGGCCAAGAAGGCCGAGGCCGGCTACGCCTGCATCACCTGGCCCAAGGAGTGGGGCGGGGGCGGCGGCACGCCGATCCAGTCGGTCATCTTCGGCCAGGAAGAGGGCAAGGTCGGCGTCAACTACGGCTACTTCACCATCGGCCTCGGCATGTGCGTGCCGACCGTCATGGCCTTCGCCGACGCCGAGACCAAGACCCGCTTCGTCGGCCCCGCCATGAAGGGCGAGGAGATCTGGTGCCAGCTGTTCAGCGAACCGGCCGGTGGCTCCGACGTGGCGGCCAGCCGCACCCGGGCCATCAAGGACGGCGACGAGTGGGTGATCAACGGCCAGAAGGTCTGGACCACCGGCGCCCAGTACAGCGACTACGGCATCCTGCTGGTCCGCACCGACCCCGACGTGCCCAAGCACAAGGGCATGACCATGTTCTGGATCGACATGCGCGATCCGGCCGTCGAGGTGCGTCCGATCCACCAGGCCTCGGGCGGCAGCGAGTTCAACGAGGTC
The DNA here is from genome assembly GCF_058809015.1 of Caulobacter sp. GW821-FHT11A05. Lineage (NCBI taxonomy): Bacteria > Pseudomonadati > Pseudomonadota > Alphaproteobacteria > Caulobacterales > Caulobacteraceae > Caulobacter > Caulobacter sp. GW821-FHT11A05. Next base: position 569,175 of record NZ_JBXASF010000002.1, read on the forward strand.
TACTTCACCGACCTGCGGGTCAAGGACAGCCAGCGGCTGGGTGAAGTCGGCGCCGGCTGGAAGGTGGCCCTGGTCACGCTGATGAACGAGCGGCTGGCGGTCGGCGGCTCCTCGGGCCCCGACTACAAGACGATCATGGAGCTGGCCCGCGCCACCAACGGCACCGGCGGGGCGGCGATCAAGGACGGCGCCTTCCGCGAGAAGCTGGCCGACTGGTATGTCGCCGCCGAGGGGCTGAAGCTGACCCGCTTCCGCACCATGACGGCCCTCAGCAAGGGCCAGACGCCGGGCCCGGAAAGCTCGATCGGCAAGATCATCGCCGCCAACCAGATGCAGGAGATGAGCAACTACGGGGTCGAGATGGAGGACCAGTACGGCATCCTCAGCGACCCGTCGGAAGCGCCGCTGCAGGCCGCCTTCCAGCAGTCCCTGCTGTGGGCGCCGGGCCTGCGCATCGCCGGCGGCACCGACGAGATTCTCAAGAACATCATCGCCGAGCGGGTCCTGGGCCTGCCGGGTGACATCCGCCTCGACAAGGACGTGGCGTTCAAGGACGTGCCGACGGGTCGGTAGGCCCAAAGAACTCTCCAGTGGCGATCAAGTAGGCAGTCCGACATCCCCGCGGTGTCTGGCTGCACTTTTTGATTGTGGTTGGCCTCCGCTCCCTTCAAGTATGCAGAGGGATAGGGGGGCAGAACATGTCTTGGCTTGACGACCTCAAGGAAAAGGTCGGCGAACTCGTTCAGGACGGCGTCATGAGCTGCAAAGCGGCCGCCGCTGATGTTAACCGGGATGCCGCCGGACAAAGTCTTGCGGAGTGGCGCACGAAGCACGTGGCTCTCGCAGTCGCCGCGGCGGGCGGCAACCTCATCGGGGGGCCCATCGCCTTCGCCGCCTTGGCCATCGAGATTCCGGCCCTTCTGAACATCATGAGCCGGGCAGCCATGGGGATCGGGACAATCACCATCGGCGCCTGCTCGGACGACGACTATCCTGCAATTCTGGCGGTCTGGGCCGGGGCCGTGGACTTGAATGATGATCTTCTGAGCGGTCTTCGTAGTCAGCTGTCGGGAAGCGCCGGGGCCTTGGCCGGTTCTCAAGCGGGCACGACGCTGGCGTCGACAATCGCAGGGCCAGCCGGGGCGAAACTGGCGGCAAAGGCGACTGCAGCCCTGAATGCGCAGATGCTCAGCGCGGGAATGGCCGCGATTATTGGCAAGAAGCTGATGATCAAGGGCGGGACAAAGTTGATAGCGGCCAAGATTGCAGCGAAGGTCGTTGCAAGCGTTCCGACACGAATTGTGCCAATTCTCGGCGCGGCTGTGGCAGGCACGATCAATGCCTGGTTCCTGAATAGCCTGATGGACGCGGCCCAAAGATACTACGGCGTCGTGGCGGATCTCGCCCCGGCGACTTGAGGCTCATCGGCCGCTGAACCGACGTGTTTGAGCCACGTCAGGCCGCCGCCTGGATCACCTCAACCTCGCTCCAGCCGCCGCGGGCCGGGGCGCTGGCGGCGACGACGCCGGCGAACTGGTGGTCGCGGGTCAGGACGATGAGGCTCTGACGATCAGCGTCGGCCAGGCGGGCAATGATGTCCATGACGTCCTCGTCCTCATAGCACCAGTCGATGTGGTGGCTCATCACCGCGAACACCGGGCTGTCGGCGTTGAGGCCGCGCGCCAGGCCGTAGTCGACCAGGTCGCGCTCATTCACCGTGCCGATCAGCCGGCCCTCATGGGCGACGGGCAGCTGGTCGAGCCTGGCCTGGGCCAGGGCGGCGGCGGCTTCGCGCAGCGTGTGGCTGTGGGTCAGGGGTTCGGAAACGGGGGTCATCAGGTCGGCGACGAGCATACGAATTCGTTCTCCGGCTTGGGGGCCCAGCGGGACGGTAACCGCCCGGGCGGAGAATTGTTCCACCAAACGGGTCAACCGCGCTCGATCGTGTGCCCGTTCTCGCCCCTGGCCCGGGTCAGGTTGAAGGCGGCGTTGATCAGGCCGATGTGGCTGAAGGCCTGCGGGAAGTTGCCGACCTGGCGCCCCGCGACCGGATCGTACTCCTCGGCGAGCAGGCCCAGGTCGTTGCGGATCGACAGCAGGCGCTCGAACAGCGCCTCGGCGTCGTCCAGCCGGCCGATGGCGACATAGGCGTCGACCAGCCAGAAGGTGCAGACCAGGAAGGCGCCCTCGGTGGTGTTGAGGCCGTCGTCGATCTCGCCGGTGTCATAGCGGTGGACGAAGCCGTGGCGCAGCAGGTCGCGCTCGATGGCCTCGACGGTGCCGATGTAGCGCGGGTCGGACGCTTCGACGAAGCCCAGTTCGGCCAGCAGCAGCAGGGAAGCGTCGACCGACTGGCTGCCGTAGGAACGGACGAAGCTGTTCCGCATGGCGTCGAAGCCGTTGGCCAGGATGTCCTCGCGGATCTCCTCGCGGACGGCGCGGTAGGCTTCGGCGTCGCCCGGCAGGCCGTAGTGCTCGACCGCCTGCACGGCGCGGTCGAGGGTGACCCAGGCCATGACCTTGCTGAAGGTGTAGTGCTTGCGCTCGGAGCGGTCCTCCCAGATGCCGTCGTCGGGGGTGCGCCAGACGCGGCAGACATGGTCGGTCAGGGCCCGTTCGACGCTCCAGGCGGCCTCGTTGCCGGTCAGGCCGCCGCGCCGGGCCTGGTGCAGGCTGTCGGCCAGCTCGCCGTAGACATCGAGCTGGAACTGGGTGGAGGCGGCGTTGCCGATCCGCACCGGGGTGCTGCCCTCGTAGCCGGGCAGCCAGGTCGCCTCCCACTCGTTGAGGCGGCGTTCGCCGGCCACGCCATACATGATCTGCATGTCGGCCGGACTGCCGGCCACGGCGCGCAACAGCCAGTCGCGCCAAGCCTGGGCTTCCTCGTAGTAGCCGGCGTTCATCAGGGCCAGCAGGGTGAGGGTGGCGTCGCGGATCCAGCAGTAGCGGTAGTCCCAGTTGCGGGGCCCGCCGATCTTCTCCGGCAGGGAGGTGGTGGCCGCCGCCACCACGCCGCCGGTCGGGGCGTGGGTCAGGGCCTTCAGGGTGATCAGCGAGCGCATCACCGCCTCGGACCAGGGGCCCTCGATGGCCGCCTGGTGGGTCCAGTGCCGCCAGAAGGCCTCGGTGTCGGCCAGGGCCTTGCGGGGGCTGGTGGCGTCCGGGAGCGGCTCGTGGCTGGGGGCCCAGGTCAGGGTGAAGGGGGTGGTCTCGCCCTGCGAGACGGTGAAGTCCGATTGCAGCAGCCAGCCGTCGCCGGTCATACCGACGGGGGTGCGCAGGATGACCATGTCGGGCCCGGCGATGGCCCGGTGGGCGCCGCCGTCGGTGCGGGCCATCCAGGGGGTGACCGCGCCGTAGCCGAAGCGCAGGGCCAGATCGAGCTTGAAGGCGACCTGGCCGGCGTCGCCGCGCACCATGCGGATCAGTTCCGGACGGCCGTTACGGCGGGCCATGAAGTCGATGATGGTGGCGCGGCCGGTGGTGGTCTCGAAGGTGGTTTCGAGGATCAGGGTGTCGGGACGGTAGCGGCGGCTGACCTTGTAGTCATCGAGGGCCGGCCAGATGCGCCAGCAGCCGTTGTTGCGGGTGCCCAGCAGGGCGGCGAAGCAGGCGTCGCTGTCGAACCTGGGCCAGCACAGCCAGTCGACCGACCCGTTGAGGCCGACGAGGGCGCAGGATTCGCGGTCCCCGATGAGGGCGTAGTCCTCGATGCGCTGCGTCATGCTGGGGAGGGGCCGTCCAGGTGGTCTGAGGGAGTGGAACGAGTCAGGTAGCCGACGGTTGCGCCGCCGCCAACGGAAGTTTGAGAGGCCGCACGACCGCCCCCCTGCCCGGACCCGCGGGCCCTGTCGCCCTATCAGTTTCGACAGCTTGTCGCGACGCCGGCCGATGCCCAGCCTGCGAGCAACACAGAACAAGACGATTGGGGAGATCACCATGGTCCGCACGCCGGCACGCCGCGCCCTACTGGCGCTGGGCGCTTCATTCATCGCCCTTGCGGCGGCGGCTCCCGCCGTCGCCCAGGAGCCGGCCCCGGTGGTCGAGGTCGACACCCTGGTGGTGACGGCCAACCGTCGCGAAGAGGCTGTCAACGACGTGCCGATGGCGATCCAGGCGTTTCGCGGCGAACAGCTGGAGGCCTTGCGCGTCACCGACGTGAAAGACCTCTCGAGCGTGGTCCCCAGCTTCACCGTCTCGCGCAGCTACCAGGGGGTGCCGACCTACACCCTGCGCGGAATCGGCTTCAACACCATCAACATGTCGGCCACCTCGACCGTCGGCACCTATGTCGACGAGGTCGCCTACGCCTATCCGATCATGAATGCCGGTCCGGTCTTCGACCTGGAACGGGTCGAGGTGCTCAAGGGGCCGCAGGGCACCCTGTTCGGCCGCAATACCACCGCCGGCCTGATCAACTTCGTCACCGCCAAGCCGACCGACGAGCTCGAGGCCAGGCTCAGCGCCGAGTTCGGCAACTACGAGACCACCAACCTCGAAGGAGCCATCTCCGGCCCCTGGGGCGACAAGTTGCAGGCGCGCTTCGCCTTCCGGCTGGAGAAGGGCGACGAGGGCTGGCAGGAGAGCGTCAGCCGGCCGGGCGACACCCTGGGCCGGGTCGACCGCTACGGCCTCCGCGCAGGTCTGGCCTTTCAGCCCAACGACAGCATCGAGATCGACTTCTCCTACAGCCTCTGGGCCAACAAATCGGACACCCTGGCGGCGCAGGCGATCGGGTTCACCCCCGCGACCGCCGCCAGCCCGTTCAACGCCCCCGGCCTGACCGCCTTCGTCGCCTCCCGGCCCTTCGATAACGCCACCCAGGCCGACTGGGCGCCTGACGCTCGCCGTCGCACAGACGTCGGCACGGGCCTGGGCATCGACAAGCCGCTGGAAGAGGACAGCCGGTTCGAGGGCTACAAGCTGCGCGCGGCCTTTGATCTCCCGGCTGGCCTGCGGCTGGTCTCCCTGACCAGCTATGCCGACATGCAACGCAAGTCGGCCTACGACTGGTCGGGCGCGCCCTATGAGATCCTGATCCAGGACGCCGACGGCCGCATCAGGAGCTTTGGTCAGGAGCTCCGGCTCGAAGGCTCCAACGACCGCGTCACCTGGCTGTTCGGCGGCTACTACGCCAGCGACGACATCCTCGATTCCAACCGCACCATCCTGCAGGACAACGCCAACGTCGGGCTGATCCGCTTCTTCACCGCCAGCCTGCTCGGCTCGCCGTTCAACAGCGGCGGCTATACCCCGCTGCAGGCCAGCCAGGCCTTCCGCACCTTCGTCGACATCGGCGAGATCGACACGACCACGGCCAGCGTCTTCGCCAACGCGGACTGGACCCTGACCGACAGTCTCAAGGTCACCACCGGCGTGCGCTGGACGCGGGACGAACAGTCCTACGAGGGCTGCTCGCGCGACTTCAACGGCAACATGCTGCCCAATGTGAACGTCACCAACCGGGCGCTGTTCTTCCCGGTCTACGGCCTGATCGCCCCGATCAGCCAGGGCCAATGCAATACGTTCAATCCGAACACCGCCGCTTTCGGCTTGGTCACCTCGGAGCTGGACGAGACCAATGTGGCCTGGCGGCTGGCGCTGAACTGGTCGCCGACCGACGACATCCTGGCGTTCGCCTCGGTCTCCCGCGGGGCCAAGGCCGGGGCCACGCCGATCAACGCGGCCAACATCTCGACCCAGAACGCGCCGGCCCGGCAGGAAATGCTGCTCGCCTACGAGGTCGGGGTGAAGGCCGGGCTGTTCGACCGCCGGGTTCAGGCCAATGTCTCGGGTTTCTACTATGACTACGAGGACAAGCAGCTCAGCGTCTACTTCGCCGACCCGATCTACACCGCCCTGTCGCGCCTCAACAACGTCCCGGAATCGCGGGCCTACGGCATCGATGGTGATGTCACCTGGCGGATCACACCGGAACTGACGGCCATGGCCAGCGCCGTTTGGCTGCAGACCGAGGTGATCGGCTACACCGGCATCAACGCCGCCGGCCTGCCACAGGACTTCGACGGGGCCGAGTTCCTCTACAGCCCCGAATGGCAGACCAGCTTCACCCTGGCCTATGACGGCCAGATTGGCGAAACCGTCGGCCTGCAGGCGGCGCTGAACTACCGCTGGCAGTCGGAGAGCCAGGCCGACCTGGAAGGCAATCCGTTGTTCGCCATCCCCGAATACGGCCTGCTGACCGGCAGCGTCGGCTTGTCGTTGGACGACAAGCGATGGGGGATCACCGTCTGGGGCCGTAACCTGACGGACGAGTACTACTGGTCGGCGGTCAGCAGCAACGCCAACACCGTGGTGCGCTTTCCGGGCATGCCGCGCACGTTCGGCGTGACCCTGTCCATGCGCTATTGAGGCTGGCGGCGAGCAAGGCCCCCCGCGCGGATGGAAACCCAGGGACCCTGATGGTCCAAATCCCGCTCCGCGCGCTTGCGGAGGGGGCCGGGCTCGGACAAGCTGGCGCCGATGACACGGCCCAGCCGATCAGGAGCCCTTGGATGAGCCATCAGGCCGCCGAGGATATGCGGATGGTCGTCGCCCTGGCAGAGGCCCTGGCGGCGGAAGGGGCGGCGATCGGACTACCTTACGTGGCGGCAACCGCCGACATCGGCAGTCCGGACCCGATGCGCGACGCCGACGGCCGGCCGCTGGCCGAAACTGTGTTCCGCTGGCTCGATCCGGATCTGCGCTATTGGGAAGACCGGGGTTTCGCCCTGCGGTCGGCCTTTGTGCAGGCGGCCCGGACCAGCGCCGAGCCCTTCTATTTCGCCGGCGGGCGGCTGGCGACCTGGCGATACAGCCCGGTCCTGGAGGGGATCAACGCCGGCGGGCCGATGGAGACCTTCGGGATCGGCAGCGCCATCATCACGCCGGCGTACCAGCCCTATGGTGTGATCGGGGCGGTGGTCTGGGCCTCGCCCGATCCGGACCTGGACGTGCGGGCCATCTTCCTGGCCAAGGCCGCGGACATTCACCTGCTGGCGCTCAAGCTGATGAGCGTCTACGCGGAGGCGCGGCTCGGCTCCGCGGTGGCGCCGGTCAAACTGACCCGCCGGGAGATCCAATGCCTGAAGTGGGCGGCGGCCGGCAAGACCGACGGGGACATCGCCGAGATCGTCCAGATCTCCCTGCCGACCGTCCGCTTCCACGTCACCAACGCCGCTCGGAAGCTGGGCGCGCAGGGCCGGTCCCTGGCCATCCACCGGGCCGCGGCCCTCGGCTACATCGGCGCGGACGGGCCGGGCGGCGGCGCCCGTCCGCGTCGCCGTGCCCCTACTCGTTGAGCCGCTTCCCCTCCTTGGCGGCGCGAACCAGCCGGATGAACTCTGCCCGTTCGCCGTCCGGGTCGCGGCCTCGGGCGCCCTGCGCCAGGCCCTCGATACGGTCCCAGCCGAAGCCCGGCGACAGCCAGGGATCGCCGCGCAGGGTCTGGCCGTAGGCGGCGACGGAGACGGCCCAGCGGGTGGCTTCCGGGGCGGCGTCGACGCTCGGGAAGGCCGAGGCCGCGCCGATCGGCTGCTGGATCAGCTTGGAGGTCCGGCCGCCGGGCAGCTTGTAGCGGATCTTCAGGAAGGCCAGTTCGCCGGCCGGGCCGGGTTGCTCGGCGGCGCCTTTCCCATAGCGAAGGGGATCGACGCTGGCCGGGCCGCCGACCGGGGTCACCTCATAAAGGGCGGTGACGCTGACGCCGGAGCCGACTTCGCCGGCGTCGACCTGGTCGTTGTTGAAGTCCTCCTTGGCCAGCATGCGGGTCTCGTAGCCGATCAGGCGGTATTCGCTGACCGCCGCCGGGTTGAACTCGACCTGGATCTTCACGTCGTCGGCGATCGGGAAGACGCTGCCGGAGAAGTCGTCGCGGAACAGCTTGCGGCCCTCGTCCAGGGTGTCGACATAGGCGGCCGTCCCGTTGCCGTTCTGGGCCAGGCTCTGCATCATCGCGTCGTTGTAGTTGCCGCGCCCGAAGCCGTAGACCGACAGGTAGATGCCGGTCTTGCGCTTGTCGGCGACAAAGTCCTTGAGCTTGGCCGGGTCGGCGACGCCGACGTTGAAGTCGCCGTCGGTCAGCAGGATGACCCGGTTGACCGCGTCCTTGCGGAAGTTCTGCTGAGCCAGGGCGTAGGCCAGGGCCAGGCCCTCGCCGCCGGCCGTCGAGCCGCCCGAATGCAGGGAGGCCAGGGCGCAACGCATCTTCAGCTTCTCGGCCCCGCCGGTGGGCTCAAGCACCGCTCCGGCCGAGCCGGCGTAGGCGACCATCGACACCCGGTCTTGCGGCGACAGCTGGTCGATCAGCAGGTTCAGCGTCTTCCGAGCCAAGGGCAGGCGGTCTTCGGGACTCATCGAGCCGGAGGTATCGATGAGGAAGACCAGGTTCAGCGGTGGCTGTTTGGTCAGCGGGATGTCGTAGCCCTGCAGGCCGATATGGACGATCTGCTTGCCGGCCGCCCAGGGCGAGGGCGTCACCGCCGTATAGGCCTTGAACGGTTCGGCGGCGCTGCCGGGGGCGGCGTAGTCATAGTCGAAATAGTTGACCAGTTCCTCGACCCGCACGGCGTCCTTGGGCGGCAGCCGGCCATCGGTCAGGAAGCGGCGGACGTTGGCGTAGGAGGCGGTGTCGACGTCGATGGAGAAGGTGGAGACCGGGTCGGCAGCGACCTGGTGGATCGGGTTGGAGGCGGCGCCGGGATACTTCTCGGTCTCGATGTCGCCGGCGCGGGGCGGCGGCGGGCTCTTCATCCGGCCGGGGGCGACGCGGCTTTCACGCTTGGCCTGCTCGGAGGTGATCACCGTGATCGGCGCTATCGAGACCATGTTCGGCTGCGGGATTCGCGTGCCGGTGATCGCAAGCTCCGAGACATCGCCCGCCTCCGGGCTGTTGGGCGGCGGCGGCGGCGGGGGTGGTGTCGGCAGGGCCCGGGCGCCGGTGTAGCCGCCGTCGGCGTCGCGGGTTGGGTCGAAGCCCAGTTTTGCGCAGGCGTCGCGGCTGACCTCGCCGTCCTGGGCCCCCGGGCCGGCCTTGGCCTGAGCGAAGAGTGGCGCGGTTGGCGAACTGGCGGCCATCACCGCGCAGAGCACCACGGCGGAGACGGGTCGAAAACGGTTGAGTCCAGGCATGCTGATTCCCCTTGCATCCCATTGCGGCGCTCAGGTCGCGCTCCAATCAAGGCAATTTATAGACGTAATATGAGCGCTTCGAAGGCGTACCCTTGTTATGCAACCCGGGAATTCCCCTGCCGCGAGAATGCTGTTCATCGCCGCTTCAGGAACGGGGCAGGAGAGTTCCATACCCTCGGTGGGCGAACTTGACAGAGAGTGATCCGGGACCAATGGTGGCCCGTTAATTATGGTTAACGGCGGGGATATGGGGGCTGCGATGTACGAAGCCGAAAACGCCGTGACCGGGGTGGGCGATGTGAGTGAATCCGTTATGCCGTCACGGCTTGCCGTGATCGGAAGCAGAGTGCGTACCGTGCTGATCGGGGTCGCCGTGGCGGCCGTCGTCGGCCCGCTGCTGGGCTGTGACACCGCGCCGGGCGGCCTGTGGGGCAAGAAGGACGGCGGCGCCTGTCCGCGGCCCCAGCTGGCCACCGTCGCCTCGCCGCAGTTCAACGCCCAGCAGCAGGAGATTCGCATCCTGCGGCGCGGCGCCTTCCGGGGCGATTTCTTCGCCCAGCTGGAGCTGGGCCGCCGCTACGAGGGCCAGCGAGCCATCGACCGCAACCTCGACGATCCGGTCGAGTCGGCGGTCTGGTACACTATGGCCCTGACCAACCCCGACGGTTACGCCCAGGTGGCGTCGTCCGGACGTCGCGGCGGCAACGGCGACCCGACCGCCACCTCGCGCTTCGACCATTGCCGCGCCGTCGAGCGGAAGAATGCTTACGGCACGCTCGACCGCCTGCTGTCGCGGATGGACTCCAACGAGCAGGACGCCGTGCGCAATCGCGTTGTCTATGTGCTGTCCAGCCAGGGGGCCGAGGGCTTCCGCACCCTGGCCCGCATCCATGACGACGGCTTCGGCATCTTCGGCGAGCCCAGCGACAACCGCCAGGCGATGGACGCCCGGGGGCGGCCCTACAAGCCGGGCACCCCGTCGGTGATCAACCTGTTCCCGCGCAACGACGTCGACGCCTACCTCTACAACTATCTCGCCGTTCAGACCGGCGACGTCGGCGCCTATGTCATGCTCAAGGACTTCGAGCGCTCGACGCCGCAGCGCGGCGGCTACGGCAGCTTCGTCGAGGCCAAGGCCAAGCGCTGGGTGCCGCCTTACGAATTCTATCCGCCGGACGCGCCGACCTCGGGCGTGCCGCATGTCGACGAGAGCAACTGGCGCGACGAGGCCACCGACGTGGCGCTCGACCGGCTGCGCGAGCTGCCCTTCGTGCACATCGCCGAGGCGCTGAGCTACCTGAACGTCATCCAGGGCAAGCCCACGAAGGAAGACGAGTTTTATCCGGGCGACATCCAGACCCTACAGGCCATGCTGGGCCGCGAACCGACCGGCCGGCTGAGCGGCATCGAGAAGGTGCGCGCCATCCAGTACGCCGCCGTCAACGGCTCGCCCAAGGCGCAGCTGGTGCTGGCGGTGATGTATTCCGAAGGGGTGGGGGTGCGCCGCGACTACGCACGCGCCTTCCACTGGTATTCCGAGGCTGAAAAGCAGGGTTCGGCCGAGGCCAAGTACGCCATGTCGACCTTCTTCTCGCTCGGCATGGACGGGGTGGCCGATCAGGACAAGGCACAGGCCGTTGTCTACCAGATCGACGGCGCCCTGGCCGGGTTCAAGCCGTCGGTGGGGCGGCTGCAGCAGGTGCTGGCCCAGGTTTCGCGTGAAAACCGGCAACAGAACCGCCGGGGGGATTACCGCTGATGGACAAGACGCCTTCCTTCCGCCGGCTGTTGCTGGCCGTCGCCACCGCCATGGGGATCGGCCTGACCGCCGCGCCGGTTCCGGCCCTGGCCCTGCCCGACGCCCAGGTCGATCAGCAGATCCGTCCCAACTTCGGCGGCCTGATCAATCCGCCGCTGAAGCCCCGCTACCGGCCCGACCGCTGGAAGCCCGGCCGCTACAAATGGGGCCGCAAGCCCTACCGCCCGGGCTACCGGCCGCGCTACGACGACGGCTATTACGATGACTATCCGCGCGACCAGATGGTCGCCGTGGTCGACTGCGGCAGCGGCGTCTACATCGCCGGAGCCAGCAGCGCCGACACGGGCGGCGGCAGCTATGGCGGGGCTCCGCCGCTGGCCGGCGCGCCGCCGCAGGCCGGTGGCGCGCGCAGCGCCCCCCCGCAAGCCGGCGGCTATGGTGATGACCGGGGCGATGACCGGGGCGACAGCTATTCGACCCCCGATCGCGGCTCCAGCTACAACGATCCGCGGGGGTCGTCGGACGACAGCTACGGCGGTTCGGCCGGCTATTCGTCGCCGACCCCGGTGTCGGACGCCCTGCGCACCCTGGCTGACAACGGCGTGCTTTACATCCGCGGCTCGGCCGCCTGCACTGAGACCATCGTCGTCGAGCATCCGGTGATCATCGCCGGCGAAGGGCCGTCGATCTTCGCCACCGGGGCCGAGACCTCGACCGCCTTGATCACCCCGGCGGCCGGCGCCGCCTGCATCCGCATCGCGTCCGGCGTGAAGGGCGTCGAGCTGCGCGACCTGACCCTGAAGACCCAGCAGGGCGGCCGCATGCCCTGCATCGAGGCCTGGGACGCGGAAGTGGCCCTGGTGCGCACCACCGTCGAATACTGGGGCGACGCCTCGGCGGTCTATGCGTCGGGTGGCCGGGTCATCATGCGCGACAGCGTCATCGAGGCGAAGAGCTGGGATCCGGCCGTGCTGATCGAGGGCGCCGTCATCGACATCGCCCGCACCAAGATCGCCGGCGAGGCGGCCGGCGTCGACCTGACTCCGGGCAACGGCGAGAGCCGGCTCGACCAGGTCGGCATCGTCGCCCGTGGCGGCGAGACGCCCGGGGACGTCGGCCTGCTGGTCCGCGGCCTGCGGTCGGGCACGGGTTCGATGACCATCCGCAACGTCGTGGTCTGCGGCTGGAACACCGCCCTGCACCTGGAGCGCGGCGCCAATGTCGACATCGCCCGCAGCCGGCTGTGCGACGCCCAGCGCGGCGTCATCTCGGCCGGGGCCAGCCTGACCATCCGGGAAAGCGCCATCGGGGCGCGCGAGATCGGCGTCTACGCCGGCTCGGGCCGCACCAAGGTTTCGCGCAGCCGCTTCTACGGCGGGGCGCGGCCGGCCTATGCCGAGCCTGGCGCCATCCTCGAGCTGGAGGACAACTGGGTCTATTCGGACGGCGACTGCTGGCGGGCCCGGTATGACCGTGGGCTGTACTGCATCTCGTCGCGGAACCTGCCTGGGTCGCTGCGCGAGCGTGGCTGGTCGGGCGGCTATCGCCGCGGCTGGGAGAGCGATGGCTACGACTACGGCTTCCAGCGCGACGGCGCCCCGATGCCGCTGCCGCCGGAACAGCCGCCGAAACAGAAGCGCGGCTGGGGCGGCAAGCCGGCGCCGAAGCCGGCTTACTAAGGGCGGCGTCCTCCCTCCCCGAATGGGGAGGGCAGGCGCGCGTCGCGCGCCGGGTGGGGCAGTGGGTCACCACTGCCCGCTGGTGAAGCTCCTCAGTGCATGGTCTCGAAAGCCGGTGACCGACTTCCCCACCCGACGCGCGTAACCGCGCGTCTGCCCTCCCCATTCGGGGAGGGAGGTTACAGCTTCGGCGCCACCCGGGCCTTCGACGCCTGCTCGTAGGCATACCCAAGGTTCAACAGCGTCGCCTCGCTCCACTTCGGGCCCACGAAGCTCAGACCCACCGGCATCCCCCGCACCAGGCCCATCGGCACCGTCAGGTGCGGATAGCCCGCCACCGCCGCGGCGTTGCCCGCCCCGCCGCCGACGTAGCGGTCGCCGAGGATGGGGTCGATCAGCCAGCTGGGGCCCAGGGTCGGGCCGACCAGGGCGACGACCCTGTTGTCGGCCAGGAGCTTGTCGAGGCCGCCGCGCGCCACCCGGTCGGCGGTGGCCTTGGCCTTAAGGTAGTCGGGGTCAGTAAGGCCGCCGGTCTTCTGTGCCTGTTCGAACAGGTCCTGGCCGAAGATACCCATTTCCTGCGCGGCGTGCGCCTTGTTGAAGGCGATGACGTCGGCGAGGGTGCGCACCGGAACCTTGGCCGGATCGGTCGTCGCCAGGTAGTCGGCGAGGCCGACCTTCAGCTCGGTCAGCAGGATTGTCAGTTCCGAATTGCCGGCCTCGGACCGGTTCGGAAACTCCTTGATATCGACCAGGATGGCGCCCTGGGCCGCCAGCACCTTCAGCGCCGCCTCGAAGGCCGCGTCGGTCTCGGTATGGAAGCCGGTGGCGTAGCGCATGACGCCGATCCGCTGGCCCTTGAGGGCGGCGGGGTCGAGGCCGGCGCCGTAGTTGCGCTTGTGCGCATCGGCCTCCTTCGTGGCCGGATCGGCCGGGTCGGAGCCGGCAATGACGCTCAGGAGTTCGGCGGCGTCACGGACGGTCGTGGTCATCGGGCCGGCCGTGTCCTGGCTGGCGCTGATCGGGATGACGCCGGTGCGCGAGACCAGGCCGACGGTGGGTTTCAGGCCGACCAGGCCGTTGACCGAGGCCGGGCAGGTGATCGAGCCGTCGGTCTCGGTGCCGATCGCCGCCCAGGCCAGGCCCGCCGCCACCGCCGCGCCGGAGCCCGACGAGGAGCCGCAGGGGCTGCGGGCCGGGTCATAGGGATTGCGCGTCTGGCCGCCGACGGCGCTCCAGCCGCTGACCGAGTCCGAGGAGCGGATGTTGGCCCATTCGGAGAGGTTGGTCTTACCGAGGATGATGACGCCCGCCCGGCGCAGGCGGGCGACGATGGGGGCGTCCTTGGCCGGGACATTGTCCTTCAGGGCCAGGGAGCCGCCGGTGTTGGGCATGCCGGCGACGTCGATGTTGTCCTTGATCAGGATCGCCGCGCCGTTCAGCGGCGGTGGCGTGGGCTGGGCGATAGACCGGCGGTCGGCCGCCTCGGCCTGGGCCAGGGCGGTGGGATCGGCCCGCAGGATCGCGCCGACCTTGCCGTTGATCGCCCTGGCCCGGGCGATGTAGCCCTTCACATCATCGACATGGCTGCTGGGCGGCTCGGCCGCGGCGGCGGTCAGCGGCAGGGCGGCGATCAGGGCGAGGGCGAGCAGGCGCATGAGCGATCCTTCAGACGTCAGCCGAACGGAAAGCGGCCGGTCCACCAGGCGATGGCCAGCCAGATCAGCAGCATCACGCCGCCGGCGAAACCCAGCGACAGCATGAGGTCGCGCGATGGGCGCAAACGGCCGCCTCCCGATCCGTGGACGCTCACCTTGCCCCGATCGGACCGGCCCCGCCAACCCCGTCGCCGGCGTCATGGCCCAAAGAAAATGGGCCGGGGATCGCTCCCCGGCCCAGTGGCAAGAAGGTGGGAGGCGGTTAGAAGGCCTTCTTGACGGTCAGGAAGAATTGCCGCGGCGGCGCGGTCAGCACCGTCTGGGCCGTGCCGGCGGGGTCGCGGGCCACGAAACCGCCCGAGCCGATGGTCGAGATGTAGTCCTCGTCGAGCAGGTTGGTGATGTTGCCCTGCACCTCCAGCCCGTCCATCCAGCCCCCTTCGAAGCGGTAGCCGAGGGTCAGGTCGGCGACGGTGGTGGCGTCGACCAGGCCGCCGATGTTCTCGTAGGCGTAGTAGCGCTCGCCGGTGTAGCTGAGCGACAGGGCGCTGAAGAAGCCGCCCTGTTCATAGGACAGCTCGGCCTTGAACAGGTTCTTGGGGCTGTTGACCACCGTCTTGCCGGCGGTGGCCATCTCCACCACGCCGGTCGAGGACAGGACGTCGTCCTGATACTGGGAGTCGTTGTAGGTGTAGGAGGCGTAGAGCGACAGGTTGTCGGTGATCTCGAACTGGCCGCCCAGCTCGATGCCCTTGGTCTCCACCGAACCGACGTTCGACAGCACCGCCGGCAGCCCGAGGATCGGGGCCGCCGTGCTGGCGTTCAGCAGGCGATTGTCGAAGGTCACATGGTAGAGGGCGGCCACGCCCTGGAAGCGGTCGTTGTGGTAGCGCAGGCCCAGTTCGAAGGTCTCGGAGGTTTCCGGGGCCAGCGAGCCGGACACGTAGTCGACGACCGACTGCGTCTGGCTGGCGAACGGGCCGGCCGTGGCGGCGGCGACGAAGGCGGCCATGTTCTCGGTGTAGCCGCCGAACACCTCCAGCCCGTCGATCGGCTCATAGACGAAGCCGACCTGGGGCAGGAAGCTGTCCTTGGAGGTGATGTCGCCGCTGAGCGTGCGGGCCGGGTTGGAGACGAAGAGCGTGCTGACGTGGCTCTCGACCTCCAGGGCCTTGAAGCCGAAGTTGACCTTGAACTGCTCGCTGAGGGCCCAGACGTCCTGCAGGTAAAACTGCGTGGTGGTCGTGTCGAAGGCGTATTCCCACTGGGTGAAGAAGGGGTTGGACTGGAAGTCCAGCGGGTCGCGCGAGGGGGCCGCATAGGTCTCGGCGTAGAAGCGGCGCGCCTGGTTGAAGGCGTTGTTCTCATACCAGACCCCGCCGGAGACGGTGTGGTCGCCGATCTCCCAGGTCAGGTCAGCGAACAGGCCCTTGCGGTCGATGTCGTACTCGGTGGTGCGGATCGACAGCGGGGCGGCGTTGGAGCCGACCGTCCCGAAGCCGGGGCTGGGGACGTAGGGCGTGTACCAGAGGCCCTGGCCCTCGTTGGTGTGCATATAGCCGTTCAGCGACAGCCGCAGGCCTTCGCTCAGCGGGGTGTCGAAGCTGAGGCGGAACAGGTCATCGTCGCGGATGCCGGCCCCGGCGTAGTAGGCGTCGTCGACCGTGGCGAACGGGGCGGGCAGGGGCGCGCCGGTGTTGTAGGCCTGGGCGGCGGCGACCGCGAGGTCCCAGTCGGGCTGAGTGTTGTCCCAGTCGCGGCCGAGGCGGTCGATCATCTCCAGGGACAGATCCTGGTAGTCCTGCTCGCGGCGTTCGGAGTGGCTGTAGTAGCCGGTCAGGGCGGCGTCCTCGGCGATCGGCAAGACCAGCTTGACGTCGTACTGCCGCTGCTTCTGCTCGCCGCCGCCTTTCCATTTGTCGGTCTGCTGGTCGGCGATGGAGACGTAGCCGCGCAGGCCGCCAAGGGCCGAGAGCTCACCGGTTTCGAGACGACCGAAGATCCGGCGCATCTGGTCGGAGCCGATGGTCCCGTTCAGCTGGGCCGCGAAGACGTCCGAGGGATCGCGGGAGAAGAACTGCAGGGTCCCGCCGAGGTTGGAGCTGGAGGCGGTGGCCAGCGAGCCGGCGCCCTGGGACAGCTCGACCCGGCCGATGTCCTCGCTGGCGATGGCGCGGCTGACGTGCAGGCCGTTGTGGTTGCCGTAGCTCATGTCGCCGAGCGGCACGCCGTCGAGGGTGAAGCCGAGCTGGTTCTGGTTGAAGCCCCGGATGGTGATGCGGGTCGACCATTCGTAGGCGCCGAAGGGGTCGGCCGACTGGAAGGTGACGCCGGGCAGCAGGTCGACCACCTTCAGCGGGCTGACGCCGGCCACGGCCTCGGCCATCTGGGCCTGGTCGACCGTCTGGACCTGACGGCTCTGGCCCTGGCCATAGATGATAACGGCGTCCAGTTCGCTGTCGGCGGTGGTCACGACCTCGTCGGCGGCGAAGGCGGCCGAAGCGAAGGTGACCGGGGCGATGGCGAGGGCGAGCGCGCTGACGCCCAGCGCAAGTTGGCGTTTCATGATGGTCTATCCCCTTGATGCGGGCGCGCCTTGGCGACCCGCCCGATGGGGCGGCCTAGCGGGGGCCGGCGACGGTTTGGCGAAGGCCGCGCGACGGCTGTTTGTCGGTTCCGCGTCGGTTTTCTGAAGGCGTTGAGCGGACAGGGAAAATCGGCCCTGGCCTGGGCGGGGAAATCGCCGTCCGGGTCAGCCCGCCGTTATCGGCTGGCGCACTTGGTCTTGTCGCCAGCCTTGCAGGCCTTCACCGCCGCTTCCCAGTCGGCCTGGGCCTTGGCGTTGGCCGCCTCCTGGGCCGCCACCCGCGCCTGGTAGTCGGCCATTTCCTTGGCGTAGGCGGCCTTGGAGGCCGCGATCTGGGCGTCGCGGGCCGCCTGGGCCGCCTTGAAGTCGGCGTCGGCCTTGCGGTTGCGGGCCTCGATGGCGGCGTTGCGGGCGTTGATGTCGGCGTTCAGCCGCCGGGTGCCGGCGTCCTGGGCGGCCAGCTCCTCGGGACTCATGGTGCGGCGCGACCAGGTGTCGTTTGGATCCTTGGGAGCCTCGGCCGGTTTGGTGGCGACCTGCACGGGCGCGCCGTCGCCCTCGTAGCGGTCGGGGCTGGAGGCGTGGGCGACGGGCGTCTCGCGCCGGCCGCCGATCAGGCCGCTGCCGTTGACAGACACCAGCCGCGCGGGCCCGCCGTCGCTCGGCAGGGTCAGCTGCAGGCTGCAGTCGCTGACCACCCATTTGGTCGCTCCGCGGCCGGGCGTCGGCGTGCGGCAGGTTCCGGCGAAGGTGGAGCGCTTGTCGCCGTTGCCCAGGGTGTCGGTGCGCTGGTAGGCGAGGCCCTGGACCAGCACGTCGCCGTCGGAATAGCCGGCCTTGCGGTCGGCCTCCGACAGCCGGCTGATCCGGCCCGAGCTGCCCTTGATGGTCACCGCGCTGCCGCCGCTGGGCCAGTCGCCCTGCAGGGGCGCCAGGCGGTCGGCCGGGGTGGCGGCGATGGCCGCGCCGGCGGACAGGATCAGGCCGAGGGCCAGGAGGGCAGGGCGGTGCATCGTCGTCGTCATCCTAGAAGGGCGGTCGGCGGCATGGATTCCATGGAACCGCCCCGCCTACACGTTCCAAATTCGTAACCATGATGAGGCCGGGGACAAGCCGGCGCCATTGCCTTCGCCCCTCGCGGTCGCTACATCCCGCGCCCAACTCCCCAACCCACTCCGATCGAGATCGCGCGCCCCCATGGCTGCTCAATACATTTTCCAGATGCAGGGCCTGTCCAAGGCGTTTCCTGGCGGCAAGAAGATTTTCGAGAACATCTGGCTGTCCTTCTACCCGGACGCCAAGATCGGCGTGGTCGGCGTCAACGGCTCGGGTAAGTCCACCCTGCTGAAGATCATGGCCGGCATCGACAAGGAATTTAACGGCGAGGCCAAGGCCGCCGACGGCATCAAGCGTGGCTACCTGGAGCAGGAGCCGCACCTCGACGACAGCAAGACCGTCTGGGAAAACGTCATCGCCTGGTGCGAAGAAAAGACCATCTTCGACCGCTTCAACGCCGTCGCCGCCGAGATGGGCGAGAACTACACCGACGAGTTGATGGAGGAGATGACCGCCCTCCAGGAGAAGATCGACGCTGGCGACCTGTGGGACATCGACAGCCGCATCGAGATGGCCATGGACGCCCTGCGCTGTCCGCCCAACGACAGCGGCGTGACCCAGCTGTCGGGCGGTGAGAAGCGCCGCGTGGCGCTGGCCCGCCTGCTGCTGTCCAAGCCCGACATGCTGCTGCTCGATGAGCCGACCAACCACCTGGACGCCGAGTCCGTGGCCTGGCTGCAGCACCACCTGGAGGCCTTCCCGGGCTGCGTCATCCTGGTCACCCACGACCGCTACTTCCTCGACCAGGTGACCAAATGGACCCTGGAACTGGACCGCGGCAAGGGCATCCCCTTCGAGGGCAACTACTCCGGCTGGCTGGAACAGAAGACCAAGCGGGTCGTGCAGGAGCAGTCCGAGTCTGAGTCCCGCCAGCGCGCCCTGACCCGCGAACTGGAATGGGTGCGTTCCGGCGCCAAGGCCCGCCAGGCCAAGTCCAAGGCCCGTCTGGCGGCTTACGACGAGATGGTCCGCGAACAGGAAAACAGCCGTCAGGCCCAGACCCATGCGGTCATCCAGATCCCGCCCGGCCCGCGGCTGGGCAACGTCGTCCTCGAGGTCACCGACCTGGAGAAGGAGTACGGCGAGAAGATCCTGTTCAAGGGCCTGACCTTCCGCCTGCCGCCGAACGGTATCGTCGGCGTCATCGGGCCGAACGGGGCCGGCAAGTCGACCCTGTTCAAGCTGATCACCGGCCAGGAAAAGCCCGACGCCGGCACCGTCAAGGTCGGCGAAACGGTCAAGTTGGCCTACGTCGACCAGAGCCGCGACGACCTCGACCCCAACCACACCGTCTGGCAGGCGATCAGCGGCGGCACCGACGTGATGATGGTCGGCAAGCGCGAGCTGAACAGCCGGGCCTATGTCGGCAGCTTCAACTTCAAGGGCGGCGACCAGCAGAAGAAGGTCGGTCTCCTCTCCGGCGGTGAGCGCAACCGCGTCCACCTGGCCAAGACCCTGGCCACCGGCGGCAACCTGATCCTGCTCGACGAACCGACCAACGACCTCGACATCGAGACCCTGCAGAACCTCGAAGAGGCCCTGGAAGGCTTCGCCGGCTGCGCCGTGGTCATCAGCCACGACCGCTGGTTCCTCGACCGGCTCGCGACGCACATCCTGGCGTTCGAGGGCGACAGCCATGTGGAATGGTTCGAAGGGAACTTCGAAATGTACGAGGAAGACAAGAAGCGCCGCCTCGGCGTCGACAGCCTGATCCCGCACCGGATCAAGTTCCAGAAGTTCGCGCGGTAGGGCAGGCTCGGCCGCCTGAAAACCTGTGACAGACGCGCTGACGGCTCTACCCGCCGCGGGGTGAGTCCGCTAGGGTGACGCTTTCGGGCGGCGCCGTCGGCTGGCTCTGCTTTCAGTACCGGGGGGATTACATGCCGACGACGATCGGATCACCGCGAACCGTCGCGCAGGGTGAGACCCTGACGCTGACCAACAACGGCGGCATCATCCTCGACAGCCCTGGACCGCTGGTCCCGATCCTGACCAATCGCGGCACGATCAATATCACCCGCAACATCTCGGGTGAGAGCCTGTACGGGGTGTACGCCCCGGGGCCGGCTTTTCCGAACGGCATCGCCTTCTACAACGAGGCGACCGGCATCCTTCGGGTCAAGGGCGAGGTCTACGGCGTCTGGGTTTGGGGGGTGATGATCCCCTATACGGGAGGTCCCGACGTCATCAACCGCGGCCTCATCGAGGTCACCGGCCTTTCCGACGCCACCGGTATCTCGACCGGCAAACGCACCATGCTGCTCGAGAACCACGGGACGCTGAAGGTTCAGTCGGCCAGTGCGGCGGTCGGCATCGTCTACTCCAGCAGCCCCAGCCTCAACCCGGTCATCAACACCGGAACCATCGATGTGTTCGGCACGCAGAGCGCGGTCGGCCTGAAAAGCGTCGGACCACTGCTCAACACCGGAACCATCAAGGCGGCCGACAACAATGTCGACAGCCAGTCCATCGCTGTCTTCCAGTCGGGCGTAATCACCAACAGTGGCCTGATCCAGGGCGAGATCGCCATCCGGTGGTCAGTGCAGATCACCAACACCGGTACGATCAAAGGCGCCATCGAGACCACCGCCAGCGACGACATCGTGCGCAACGCCGGCACGATCGAGACGACCACGATCGATCTGGGCGACGGCTCCGACGTCTATGAAGGCGTCTACGGCGTCCTGACGGGCAAGGTCTTCGGTGGCCGCGGCGACGACCGGCTGGTCGGCGGCACCTCGAACGAGCAGCTGTTCGGCGAAGACGGATCCGACGTCGTGGTCGGCGGTTCCGGCGACGACTACATCGACGGCGGCCAAGGCGGCGACGCCCTCGACGGTGGCCTGGGCGTCGACACCGTGGCTTTCAACGCCGCCACGGCGGCCGTCGTCGTCAACCTGGCCGACGGAATCGCCCAGGGCTATGGCCGCGACCTGATTGCCGGTTTCGAGCGGGTCATCGGATCGGCCTTCGCCGACACCCTGACGGGCGCGGGCGGGGCCGAAACCCTGGAAGGCCGCGACGGCGATGACAAGTTGATCGGCGCCGCTGGCGCGGATCTGCTGATCGGCGGCCTGGGCGCGGACACCCTGACCGGCGGAACCGGCGACGACACCCTTGTGTTCCGCAAGGGCGACGGAACCGACACGGTGGTGGGCTTCGCCGCCGGTGGGACCGAGGACCGCCTGCAAATCCACGGCTATTCGACCTATCAGGAACTGCGCGCGGTCGGCTCCGACACCCTGGTGGTGCTGTCGGCGACCGACTCCGTCCTGCTAAAGAACATATCGCCCGGCGCCCTGACCGCCGCGGATTTCGTCTTCTCCATGACGGGCTACGCCGCCCCCTTGGACCCGACGGGCCCGAGCCGAAACGGCCACCTGCCGGTCACCAACGACGTGTTTATTCCGGCCGGCGAGACCTACATTCCGGCCGGCGACACCGCGTTCACGATCGACACCACCTACGTCGGCGACATTCGCAACGCCTACGTCATCAACGCGGGCGTCATCAAGGTTCCGGCCACCCAGTTCGGTTTCTCCACCGGCATCCTGCTCAGTTCCTCCAACAAGTCGGTGATCTGGAACCAGAGCGGCGGCGTGATCGACGTGGCCTCGGTCACAGGCAATCCGGCCCGGGGCATCGGCAGCGACTCCTACAGCTATCCGAAGGTCTTCAACGACGGCATCATCCGGGTGACCTCCGGCGATTATGCGACCGGCATCAACGCCGCCGGTCTGGTCCTGGTCAATCACGGGTCGATCACCGTACAGGGGACCCATACCGTCGCTGTCTCGACCGGGACGCCGGGCGGAATCTGGAACAGCGGCTCGATCGAGGCGACGGGCCAGTACGGCGCCACGGGCATTGGCCTGGGCGGAACCAGCGCACCGGCCTTTGTCAATTCGGGACTGATCCGGGCCGCTGACAGCAACGCACAGGCCTCGAGCGCCGCCCTGCGGTACACCAACGGCGACGTCTACAGCTACACGCCCTGGGCCCTCTTCAACAGCGGAACCCTGGAGGGCGATTTCGCCATCCGGGAGCAGGACGGCTACTCCGAATTCCAGACGGAGCGCTTCTACAATTCCGGCACGATGCGCGGCCTGCTCTCGTTCCTCGGCGGACGGGAAGAAATCTACAACACCGGCGCGATTTACGGCGCCGTCACGCTGGCGCTGGGCGACGACATTTACGACGGTCGCGGCGGGACCCAGTCGGGCGGCGTGTGGGGGGGCGACGGCGCCGACATCCTGCTCGGCGGCCTGGGGGGCGACGTACTGAACGGCGACGCCGGGGCGGATGTGCTCAGCGGCGGCGTGGGCGCCGACACCCTGACGGGCGGGGAGGGGATCGATACCTTCCGGTTCGAGGCTGGTTCCGGCGCCGACACCATCGCCGACTTCGGCCTGGGCGGGGCGGAAACCATCCTGGTCGTCGGCTATGGCGCCTACAGCGCACTGCAGCAGATCGGCGCGGACACCAAGGTGGTGTTCTCGGCCACCGACAGCCTGCTGTTGAAGAATGTGCAGGCCAGCAGCCTGACCGCCGCCAACTTCCAGTTCAACGCCGCCGCCATCCCGCTGAACGTCCCGCCTGCGGCGACGGCCGAGCCCGCGATGCCGACCATGCCGGCCATTCCGCCGACGCCTCAGCTTCCGGTGCTGGGCACCCTTGCCGCCGACACGCTCTACGGCGCCGGCGGGCACGACACCCTGTTCGGGCTCGGTGGCGACGACCGCCTCACGGGAGGCGGCGGCGACGACTTCCTCTACGGCGGCGAAGGCGCGGACATCTTCGTCTTCCGTCCTGGGGAGGGGACTGACACGATCGTCGACTTCGAACCCGAGAAAGGCGATGTCATCCGGCTGGAGGGTTACGCCTCCTACGAGATCGTCCAGATCGGCACGACATTCGCCGTCAAGCTGCCGGACGGCGGCATGGTGATCATGCGCAACCGCGGCGGCGGTCTCGGCCTTCCGCCGCAGGGCTCGATCCAGCTCGGCTCGGTTCCGGGCATGACGACGCAGGAAGGCGGATCGGGCGCCGACACCCTGACCGGAAGCGAGGCGCGCGACCTGCTGCGCGGCAATGGCGGCGACGATGTTCTCAAGGCGCTCGGCGGCGCCGATGTCCTGGAAGCGGGGGCGGGGAACGACGTTCTCGAAGGCGGAGAGGGCGACGACGACCTGCTGGGCGGGGCGGGCGCGGACACCTTCGTCTTCAGGCGCGGCCATGGCGCGGACCTGATCCGGGACTTCAATTTCGCCGAGGGTGACAAGATCAAGCTGATCGGCACGACCGGGTTCTGGTGGGGGCCGTCCAGCAACCCCGGCGGGTTGAGCATCCAGTTCAACGGCAGCGATGCGCCAATTCAGATCTACGGCACGACCTCGAATGACTACAACAACATCATCGCCTCGCTGATCATCGTTCCGGCCGACCCCTCTGGGCCGCCGGTCATCGGAACGGCCTCGGGCGACCTGATCGACGGCCACAACGGCGGCCAGCGGCTGCAGGGTCTGGACGGCAACGATGTGCTGCGCGCCGGAGCCGGCGACGACGTCCTTGAGGGCGGCGCGGGCAACGATGTCGTCGACGGTGGCGGCGGCATGGACGACCTTTACGGCGGGGCGGGAGCCGACACCTTCGTGTTCCGCGCCGGCAGCGGCGACGACGTCATCAACGACTTCAGCCTGGCAGAGGGCGATCGGCTCTTTTTCGACGGCCTGAGCCAGGCCAATGCCAACCAATACGGCTCGGGCGTCCGCATCCAGACCTCCGACAGCTTCGTGTTCGTGAAGAACGCCAGCCAGACGGACGTCCGCGCGGCGATCATCCTCCAGAACGGCCAGATGCCGTCGTTCAACTACACCAGCACGATCGAGGGCAACTCCAACGCCAATACCCTCCAAGGGACGGCGGCGAACGAAATTCTCGGCGGGCTGGAGGGGGCCGACAAGCTTTTCGGCAACGGCGGCAACGACTTCCTGGCGGGCTATACCGGCGACGACCAACTGAACGGCGGAGCCGGCATTGACATCTTCGCGGGCGAGGCAGGCGCTGACCTGCTGACCGGTGGCGCGGACCGTGACTACTTCGTCGTCCGCCCGGGCGACGGCATCGATACGGTGACCGATTTCAACGTCGAGGAAGACATCATCGATGTACGCTTCTTCGGCACGGTGAAGGCGATCACTCAGCAGGGCGCCGACACCTTCGTCGATTTCGGCGAGGGTTCCGGCCTGGTCCTGCAGAACCTCGCGGCCGGAACTCTGAAGGTCACCAACTTCCTGGGCGCGATACAGACCCCGCCCCTGGCCGTCGCCCTGCCGCCTGCCCCGCCGCCACCCCCGCCGCCACCCCCGCCCCCGCCGCCGCCGCCGCCTCCGACCTATGTAGTGCAGACCGGCACGGCCAACCGGGACATCCTCCTCGGGACCGCGGGTCGCGACGAGCTGCAGGGCCTGGGCGGCCATGACGTCCTGATCGGGGGCGAGGCGGACGACCTGCTGATCGGCGGCGATGGCGACGACGCCCTGATTGGCGCGGCCGGCGCCGATATTCTCACCGGCGGGGCCGGCGCAGACCGGTTCATCGCCACTGTGGGCGGCGGCGCCGATACCCTGACCGACTTCACCGTCGGCACGGACCGCATCGACGTCTCGGCCTTCAGCGGCATCTACCAGAACATCGTCCAGGATGGCGCGGACACGTTGGTCCTGCTCAACGGCGGGGTCTCGCTGCGGCTTGCCGGAGTTACGGCCGCCACCGTCACCAATGCCAGTTTTATCGGCATCCCGCCGTCCTATCAGCCCGAAGTCGTCGGCACGGTCAGCCACGACACCCTGAGCGGCGACGGGTCCAACAACCTGCTCTCCGGTATCCAGGGCGACGACGTTCTGAGCGGCGCTGGCGGCGACGACAGGCTCGATGGCTTTCACGGGCACGACACCTTGAGTGGCGGTGACGGCGACGATCTGCTGATCGGCGGGGCCGGGGGCGACCTGATGACGGGCGGCGCGGGCAGCGACGTCTTCTGGGTCGGCGACGAGCTTGACGTGGTGACCGACTTCACCATCGGCGCCGATCGTCTGAAGATTGACTATGCGTCCGTGATGGCGCTCAGCCAGTCCGGCGCCGACGCCATCGTCCATCTGTCCAGCACCGTCTATGTGCGGTTGCGCGGCGTCCAGGCCTCGCAGCTGTCGGTCGCCGACTTCATCGGCCTGACCAGCCTGCCGGGCGTCACGGCGACACCGATCATCCTGACCGGAACCAACGCCGCCAACACCCTGATCAGCAGCAGTTACCGCCAGACTATCCAGGGCCTGGACGGCGGCGACCTGATCACCGGCGGCTGGGACGACGCCGTCGATGGCGGCGCCGGCCTGGACGAGTACCGACTGTTCAGCGAACTTTGGGAAGGCGGCGTGACCTTCGACCTGGCGGCGGCGGCGGCCGGTCAGGTGCAGACCATCGGCGGCCTGGGCTCGGCGGTCAATGTCGAGTCCCTCTACTTTGTTGGCACGCGTTCGGCAGACATCGTTCGGGGTCACCTCCATAGCGACGTCATGTTCGGCGGCCTCGGAGGCGATACGCTCGAGGGCCGGGGCGGCAACGACAGCCTGACCGGTGACGACGGCGACGACGTCCTGCGCGGCGGCGACGGCGATGACGCGCTGTACGGCGATGTCGTCAACGGCGCCAACCCGGATGTCGATCGGCCCGGAAACGACCTGCTGGAAGGCGGGGCGGGCGCCGACACCCTGTTTGGCGGGGCCGGCAACGACACCCTGGTCGGCGGCGCCGACAACGACGCGATCACGGGCGGCCTGGGCAACGACCTGCTTGAGGGTGGAGACGGCGACGACACGCTCAACGAGTCCGGCGTCGGTCAGGGAATCAACACCCTGCGCGGCGGGGCCGGAAACGACCAGATCAACGCCGGCGCCGTAGACGAGGTCGACGGCGGGTCCGGCTTTGACCGCCTGTGGCTGACCGGCGCCGGCGCGGCTGGTGAGACGATCGACATCGCCGCCGCGGCTGCCGGGGTCGTGCAGACGCTGAGCAGCGGCGGAAGCCTGGTCAACATCGAGCAATTGGAATTCACCAGCGGCGGCGGCGCGGACCGCGTGACCGGTTTCGACTATGGCGACACCTTCAACGGCGGCGGTGGCGACGACGTCCTCAAGGGCGCTGGCGGAGCCGACTTTCTGCAGGGGGACGGCGGCGCCGACCAACTGGAGGGCGGGGCGGGCGCGGACACCCTCCGCGGCATCGACGGCGACGACCGACTGGCCGGAGGGGCTGACGCCGACCAACTGACCGGTGGAGCCGGTTCCGACATCTTCGTGTTCGCCGCCGGCGGCGGGACAGATACCGTCCACGACTTCGTGGTCGGCGTCGACCGAATCGACATTACCGGCCTGGGCGTCGTTCAGGCTTGGGACCAGCAGGGCTCCGACACGCTCGTCACCTTCGGTGATGGCTCCTCGGCCCTGCTCAAAGGCGTGAACGTCTGGTCTCTCAGCGCGGCCAGCTTCATTGGCGCCACCAGTCTGCCGCCACAGGTCCCGCCGCCGCCCCCGCCGCCGCCCGGATCGGACCGGACGATCACCGGGACGGTCTCGGCCAACACTCTGACGGGGGATGAGCGTCACGACACCATCCAGGGCCTGGGTGGCAACGACACCCTTAACGGTCTGGCTGGCAACGACTTTTTGGAAGGCGACGACGGCGCAGACAAGCTCTTCGGCGGCGACGGGGATGACATCCTCGTCGGCGGCGCTGGCCAGGACACCCTGACCGGCGGCTCCGGCGCGGACATCTTCGTCCTGCAACCGGCCGACAGCGCGACGACCATCACGGATTTCACGCCGGGCCAGGACATGCTGGACATCTCGGCGGTCGGCCCGGTGGTCAGCCGGACGCAACTTTCCGCCAACACCAAGTTGACCTTCGCCGACGGCAGCTATGTCACGCTCCAGAACGTACAGGCGACGACGCTGGGGCCTTGGGTCTACCTGACCAGCCAGCCCTATGCGCCGGGCACACCGCCGCCGGCCGGCTATTTCATCAACGTCGGCACGGACGCTATCGAAACCGTCAGCGGAACCGCAGGGCGTGACTTCCTGATGGGCATGGGCGGGACCGACACGGTCGTTGGGGCCGACGGCGACGACATCCTCGATGGTGGGACGGGCAACGACTACCTGCTGGGGCTCGGCGGGGCGGACACCCTGACCGGCGGCGCCGGCGCCGACTGGTTCTACGGGCGCACCGACGGCGGCGCCGACGTGATCACGGACTTCCAGGTCGGGGTCGACAAGCTGGAGTTCAGCCACGCGGGCCACTACGAGTCCCTCACGCAGGACGGCGCGGATACGCTGATCGTCATCCGGGCGGCGACCGGGGCCAGCCTGCGGCTACTCGGCGTCAACTCTGCGAGCCTGACCGCGTCGGACTTCCTCGGGCTGACGGCGCCGCCGCCGCCGCCTCCACCCCCTCCACCCCCTCCACCCCCTCCGCCTCCGCCTCCGCCGACCTACGCGCTGCAGACCGGCACGGGCGCCGGTGAGACGCTGACTGGCACGAGCGGCCGCGACGAACTGCAGGGCCTGGCGGGCAGCGACACGCTTCTCGGCGGTGATGCTGATGACCTGCTGGTCGGCGGGGAGGGCGATGACGCCCTGACCGGCGGCGCGGGCATCGACATCCTCACCGGCGGAACTGGCATCGACCGCTTCGTCGCCGTCAGCGGCGGCGGCGCCGACACCGTCACCGACTTCACGGTCGGGACGGACAAGCTCGACATTACCGGTTTCGGAACCTGGGCAGCGGCCCAGGACGGCGCCGACGCGGTGGTCACGGTCGGAACCGGCACGGGGATCAGCTTCCGGCTGACCGGTGTGCAGGCCTCCAGCCTGACAGACGCCAGCTTCCTCGGCCTGCCACCGCCTCCTCCTCCTCCGCCGCCGCCGCCACCACCGCCGCCTCCGGCTGGCCCCGGCTCGGAGCGGACGCTGGTTGGCAACGCTTCGGCCAACACACTGAACGGCGATGATCGCTGGGACACCCTGCAGGGTCTCGACGGCAACGACACGCTGAACGGCCTGGGCGGTTCCGATCGCCTGGAGGGCGGCCTCGGCGCCGACAAGCTGTTTGGCGGCGACGGGGACGACGTTCTCATCGGCGGCGCGGGTCAGGACACCCTGACCGGCGGGGCCGGCGCCGACATCTTCGTGCTGGCCACCGGCGACGGGGCCAACACCATCGCCGACTTCCAGGACGGAACCGACCTGATCGACATCAGCGGCTACGGCGGGGTCTACAGCTCCATCGTGCAGATGGCCGGCGGGGCGAAGATCGTCTTCGCCGACGGCGGCTATGTCACCCTGACCGGCGTGCAGACCTCCAGCCTGAGCGCGGCCGACTTCATCACCGGCGTCAGCCCGCCGCCGCCACCGCCTCCGCCTCCGCCGCCTCCGCCGCCGCCGCCGCCGCCTCCGCCTCCGCCTCCGCCGCCAACGGCGCCCGGTTCGGAGCGGACGCTGACTGGCAATGTCAGCGCCAACACGCTGAATGGCGATGATCGTTGGGACACTCTGCAGGGCCTTGATGGCAACGACACCCTGAATGGTCTGGGCGGTTCGGACCGCCTGGAAGGCGGCCTCGGCGCCGACAAGCTGTTCGGCGGCGACGGGGACGACGTTCTCATCGGCGGCGCGGGTCAGGACACCCTGACAGGCGGCGCCGGCGCGGACATCTTCGTGCTGGCCACGGGCGATGGGGCCAACACCATCGCCGACTTCCAAGATGGCGTCGACCGCATCGACATCAGCGGCTACGGCGGGGTCTACAGCTCCATCGTGCAGATGGCCGGCGGGGCGAAGATCGTCTTCGCCGACGGCGGCTACGTCACCCTGACCGGCGTGCTGGCCTCATCGCTCTCGGCGGCCGACTTCATCACCGGCGCCAGTCCGATGCCGGCCGAAGCCCCGAAGGGCGAGGGGGACTGGCTGCTGTAATCGCCGCCGTCCCCTTGAGTCCAAACGTCCGTATGACGATGTTCGTCGACCGTCGGAACCGTTTCATTTGAAACTACGTTAACCACCGCGATTGGCTGGAGGGTCAAACGCGTGGTCATCGATTGCGGCATCGGGGGATGGGTTTCCGTCACGCCCGCGCGCGCCCTCCTCCTGTCTCCCCACAGTGTCCCGACAGATTTTGAACCCCGGCCGGAAGAACCCGGCCGCCCCGCTCGTTGACCTAGACAGGACGGGCGGCGGCAGGAGGCCGTTTTGCCCGCAGGAGGGAAGATCCACATGGCCTACCGCACGCAAGCGGCGATCCGCATGGACGCCGACGACAGCATTCTGTTTCGCCGTGAAATGTTCGGCGCCGACGAAAGCGCCCTGCGCACCGCGCACAGCTTCGCCGACCTGATGACCACCACCAGCCTGGTCTCGGCCGGCGATCCGACCCCGGCCCCGACCGTCGGCTTCGACTGGATCGCCTACGCCGCCGAGCGCAAGCACAGCCACGGCGGCTTCGCCTTCGACGGCGTCGGCGACGGCAAGGATGTCGCCCCGACGGCGCCATTGCTGATCACCACCGACGTCCATCCGGGCGACGCCACCACGACCGCCACCCTGACGGTCGACGGCGAGCATGTCATCGCCGCCATCGACACGGTCGGCGACATGGACTGGTTCAAGGTCCACTTCGAAGCCGGAGAGACCTATGACGTCTCGATGTTCCTGAAGACCGGCGGCCCCAACCTGGTGCCGCTGGCCGACGCCTTCATCGAGCTCTACGACGCCAACGGAACCTTCATCGTCAGCGCCGACGGCGGCGGGCCGAACACCCCTTCCGGCCTCGACGCCATCCTGACGTTCACAGCCACCCAGACCGGCGACTACTTCATCAACGCCCGCTCGTTCGACAACGAACCGGCGGATGGCACGGACGGCGAGTTCGTCGGCGACTACGAGATCTTCGTCACCAGCGTCGACGTGACCGACCCGACCGCCTACGTGCCCTTCTATTCGCCCGACAGCCCGCTGCATTCCATCGACTGGGGCAGCGTCTTCGACCGCAGCTCGCGCAATCCGGACGGCGACAACGGCAGCCGGCCCAACTATCGCGTGCCCGACGGCGGCGCCCCGATCACCACCAACGACTATGGCATCAGCGGCAAGAACGTCCTGACCTACTACTTCGCCAAGCAGGGCGATGTGTTCGTCGATGAGGAGCCGGGCGGCCTGGCGACGATGATCCAGGCCAAGGACATGGTGCAGTGGGAGAAGGACGCCTTCCGCGTCGCCCTCGACCAGTATGAGAACGTCGCCGACATCATCTACATCGAGGTGGCGACCCGCGCCGAGGCCGACCTGAAGTTCGTGACCTACCAGGGCACGCCCGGCGCCGGCGCCAGCCTGCTGGGCCGGATGAGCCCACCCAACGAGCCCAACGAAGGCCAGGCGGAGTTCAACAGCGGCGATGTTCGCTGGACCGAGGAGGGCGTCAGCCAGGGCGGTTTCTACTTCACCACCCTGCTGCATGAGTTCGGCCACGGCCACGGCATGGCCCACCCGCACGACAACGGCGGCCGCTCCAGCATCATGCGCGGGGCCGGACCCAGCGACGATCCGGTCGGCGGCGCCATCGGCGGCCAGCTGGGCGACTACGACCTGAGCCAGCAGGTGTTCACCGTCATGTCCTACAATGACGGCTGGCAGACCTCGCCCTACGGCATGCCCAGCAGCGGCGACTTCCCGACCGGCATGAACGCCGACCCGTTCGGCTGGATGGGCACCCTGGCGGCGCTCGACATCGCGGTGATCCAGGACAAGTACGGCGTCAACGAGGAGTACAACTCAGGCGCCAACATCTACACGATGAAGGACGAGAACGCCCAGGGCACCTTCTATTCGACCATCTGGGACGGCGGCGGCACGGACGAAATCCGCTACACCGGCGCCCGCGACGCCCACATCGACCTGCGGGCCGCCAGCCTGCAGTACGAAGAAGGCGGCGGCGGCTGGATGAACTACGCCTACGGTATCCACGGCGGCTACACCATCGCCAACGGGGTGGTCATCGAGAACGGCACGACCGGGGCCGGCAACGACAGCCTGCGGGGCAACGACGCCAACAACACCCTCAAGGGCAACGCCGGCAATGACGTGCTCGGCGGCTTCGGCGGCAACGACCGGCTGGAAGGCGGGGCGGGCGACGACAGCCTCGACGGGGGCCTGGGCAACGACAACCTGATCGGCGGCGACGGCAACGACAGCCTGACCGACACCGGCGGGACCTCCGAGCAGATGTACGGCCAGAACGGCGATGACGTGCTGACCCTGACCCGGGCGGCCGGCGGCACGGGCAGCTTCGTGCTCGACGGCGGGGCCGGCGCCGACCGCTTCGTGCTGGGCGCCCTGTCCGGTACGACCCAGGCCAAGGGCGGCGCCGACAACGACCGCTTCGAGGCCCACGGCTCGGCCACCGTCACCAGCGGAACCGGCGTCGACACCATCCGCATCGAGGGCGACTTCGCCACTGGCGCGGTGGTGGCGGTCGAGGACTTCACGGCCGGGGCCGGCGGCGACCGGCTGGACCTCAGCGGCTTCATGACGGCCAGGTTCACCAACTGGGACGGCGTCGCCAACCCGGTCAGCACCGGCCATGTGCGGGTCACCGCCAGCGCCACCGGCTCCATCGTCCAGGTCGACCTGAACGGCGGCGGCAACAGCTGGACCACCATCGCCACCCTGAAGGGCGTCTCGCCCGGCCAGCTGACCGCTGAGAACCTCGGCTTCGCCCTGACCGGCGGCGCCAACGGCATCACCGGCACGGCGGGCGCCGACATCCTGAACGGTGGGGCCGGGGCCGACATCATCCTCGGCCTGGCCGGCGACGACACCCTGAAAGGCAACGGCGGCAACGACGAGCTGCAGGGCGACGGCGGCAAGGACAAGCTGTACGGCCTCGACGGCGACGACGCCCTGTACGGTGGCGACGACATCGACCAGATGCTCGGCGGCAATGGCAACGACGCCCTCTACGGCGACGCCGGCGACGACATCGTCATCGGCGGCCTTGGCCTGGACACCCTGACCGGCGGCGCGGGCAAGGACACCTTCTCCTACACCCTGACCTCCGAGTCGGCGGTGGGGGCGGCGGACCGCATCCTCGACTTCAACGCCTCCCAGGGCGACAAGCTGAGCGTCAAGGGCGTCGACGCCAACACCGGCCTGGCCGGCGACCAGGCCTTCGTCTTCGTCTCCGCCTTCGACGGCCACGCCGCCCAGGCGGTGCGGGCCTATGACGCGGGCGCCAACCTGACCACCCTGTCCTTCGACGTGAACGGCGACGCCGTGGCCGACATGGTCATCGAACTGAACGGCAATGTGACCAGCGGCTGGATCCTCTAGACTCCGGCGACAGGCTGAACGCAACGGGCTCCCCCCGCTTACGCGGGGGGAGCCCGAAGTGTCCGGAGCGCTCCCGAATGCCGCGACCCGTCAGCGCGGCTCGCCCGTTAAGCGTCGGTTTTCATGGCTGGTTCACGCAACAGGCGGTATATCCATGTCATTGGAGCGGCCTCGTCTGAGTCCGCCTGGGCTCAACTTGCCCTGCGTCCGGAACGGTCCAGATTGGACGTCAGGCGACAGGGTCATACCGGCAACGGCGCCGGGGCGTTGACGAGGATTGAATGGCATACCGTATTGGCGTCGAGGGCCTGGGTGAGACCGACCTGCTGACCGGCTTCGGCGATCTGGGCGACGACACGACGCTCGAGACCCCCGAGTCCACGGACACCGCCCTTCTGACCCGCGCCTGGCTGAGCGAAGGCGTCAGCTACGCCGGGGTCGGCCACATCGACGCCCTCGGCGACCTGAGCATCGGCGGTTCGACCGACGATGGGCCGCAACTGCGTTGCGGCTGTCCGGCCTGCGCCGGCGGCGACCGCGACGACAAGGCGGTCGCCATCCCCAACGCCGGCGGGACCGACGGCGGCGATCCGAGCGACTTTCTCAACGCCAGCGAACGCGGCGGCACGGGGCCGAACAGCAAGGTCTCCAAGACCATCGAGGAAGCGGCCTACCAGCTGAACCGCACCTACGCCTCCTGGAACGACTTCTACATCCAGCCCGGCGTCTCCGACGTCGACAATCACTGGGACGACCCCTACTGGGGCGGCGCGCCCTCGATCGTCAATTTCGCCTTCCGCTCGACGGCGCCGGGCAGCATGCCCGACGACACGGGCGGCTTCACGCGGTTCACCGAAGTCCAGATCAACGCCACCCTGCTGGCCCTGGCCGCCTGGTCGGACGTCTCCAACGTGGTCTTCCAGCGGGTCGGCTCGGGAACCACCGGTGAAGGGGCCTACTCCGACAGCGCCATCATGCTGTTCGGCAACTACGCCACCGGCGCGGCCGGCTCGGCCGCCTTCGCCTACCTGCCCAGCCAGAGCCCCAGCGGCGGCGACGTCTGGGTCAAGTACAGCGGCACGGCGACCAACCCGCAGATCGGCAACTACGGCATGCTGACGCTGGTCCACGAGATCGGCCACGCCATCGGCTTCTCGCACCCGGGCACGTACAACGCCGGGGAAGGCGTCAGCATCACCTACGCCAATGACGCCGAGTACTACGAGGACAGCCACCAGTACACGGTGATGAGCTACTTCACCGAGAACAACACCGGCGGCGACTTCGGACCGTCCTACCCCGGGACCTTGATGCTGGACGACATCGCAGCCGCCCAGCGGACCTATGGCGTCAACACCACCACCCGCACCGGCGACACGGTCTACGGCTTCAATTCCAACGCCGACCGGGCCTGGTTCATCGCCACCAGCAGCACCAGCCGCCTGGTGTTCGCCGTCTGGGACGCCGGCGGCAACGACACGTTTGACTTCTCGGGCTTCACCAACGACCAGGTCATCGACCTGCGCGAAGGCAACTTCTCGAACGCCGGGACCTACAACGGCGCCAGCCTGATCGGCAACGTCGCCATCGCCAAGGGGGCGGTGATCGAGAACGCCATCGGCGGGGTCGGGGCCGACAGCTTCTACGGCAACGCGGCGGCCAACAGCTTCACCGGCAACGGCGGGGCCGACGTCTTCTTCGTTCTCGCCGGCGGCGGCGCGGACACGGTGATCGATTTCTCGACCGCTCAGGACAAACTGAACGTCGCCGCCTTCGGTGTCTATCAGAGCCTGGTCCAGTCGGGCGCCGATACGCTGGTGTCATTTGCCGGCGGCGTCAGCATCCGCCTGCTGAACGTGCTGGCGAGCAATGTCACCTCGGCCAACTTCATCGGCCTGGCCCTCATCGAGGGCACCAGCGCCGGTGAGACGATCAACGGGACCAGCGGCAACGACACCATCCACGGCCTTGGCGGGGATGATATCCTCAACGGCCTGGCCGGCGACGACAGCCTGGTCGGCGGCGACGGCAATGACACGCTGGACGGCGGCGCCAGCGGTGTCGACACCCTGACTGGCGGCATCGGCGACGACATTTACCTGCTCGGACTGCAGGACACCGTCGTCGAGCAGGCGGGGGAGGGGACCGATACGGTCAGGACCTCCTTCAGCGAGTATACGCTTGGCGCCAACGTCGAGAACCTGATTGGCCTCGCGGCGGGTCAGACGCTGATCGGCAATGGCCTCGGCAACACCATCACCGGCTCGACCGGCAATGACACGATCTACGGCGAAGACGGCGCCGACATCCTCAACGGCGGCCTTGGCGCCGACAGCCTGGTAGGCGGGGCCGACGCGGACCAGCTGAATGGCGATGACGGCAACGACGGGCTCGTGGGTCTCGGCGGCGGCGACACGCTGTCGGGTGGCGCCGGCGATGACAACGTCGACGGGGGCGACGGCAACGACACCCTGTCGGGCGGCATCGGCGTCGACAACATCCACGGCGAGGGCGGTAACGACGCCCTCAGCGGCGGTACGGGCGCCGACATCTTCTGGATCGTGTCGAACGGCGGCGACGACACCATCAGCGACTTCCAGGTCGGGTCCGACAAGCTGGCCGTCTACGACTTCGGCGCCTATCAATCGATCACACAGGTGGGGGCCGACACGGTCGTTCAGCTGGCTGTAGGCGTCAGCGTCAAGCTGCTGAACATCCAGGCCTCGTCCCTCGCCAACTCCGACTTCCTCGGGCTGCCGCCGCCGCCTCCGCCGCCGCCGGCGACGATCCCGCCGCTCGGTTACTATGACCGCACCCTGACCGGGACGGCCGGGGCCAACACCCTGACGGGCGACAACCGCAACGAGATCCTCCTGGGCCTCGACGGCAATGACACCCTCAACGGCGAGGACGGCCACGACCGGCTGGACGGCGCCGGCGGTGGCGACAAGCTGAACGGGGGCAACGGCGATGACGTGATCATCGGCGGGACGGGGACTGACACTCTTAGCGGCGGGGCCGGGCGCGACATCTTCGTCTTCGCGCCGGGCGACCAGACCGCGACCATCACCGACTTCCAGGTCAGCCAGGACTTCCTCGACGTCAGCGCCTATGGCGGCTACGCCTCGCTGGTCAACATCGCCAGCGGTGTGCGGGTCATGTTCTCCGATGGCGGCTATGTGCTGCTGACCGGCGTGACCGCCAATCAGCTGACCGCGGCCAACTTCATCACCAGCGCCTCGCCGCCTCCGCCGCCTCCGCCGCCGCCGACCTTCAACGACATCACCGGCGACGGCACGGCCCAGACCTTGGGCGGCACGGCCGGACGCGATCACATCCAGGGCATGGGCGGCGCCGATGCGCTCAACGGCCTGGACGCCGACGACTGGCTGGAAGGCGGCGACGGGGATGACGTCGTCACCGGCGGCGCCGGGGCCGATCTGCTGACCGGTGGGGCCGGGGCGGACACCTTCGTGGCCACCGCCGGCGGCGACGCCGACACCGTCAGCGACTTCACGGTCGGCAGCGACAAGATCGACGTCACCGGCTTCGGCGCCTACAGCAAGGCGCAGGACGGCGCCGACACCGTGATCACCGTGACCGGCGCCGGAAGCTTCCGGCTGACCGGGGTCACCGCCGGGACGGTCACCGACGCCAGCTTCCTCGGCCTGCCCCCGCCTCCGCCGCCGCCGCCCCCTCCGCCCCCGCCGCCGCCAGGGACCTACGAGCGGACGCTGGTCGGCACGATCGGCGCCAACACCATCGACGGCGATGGCCGGGCCGAACTCATCCAGGGCGTCGGCGGCAACGACACCCTCAACGGCCTGGGCGGCAACGACCGTCTCGAGGGCGGCGACGGGGCCGACAAGCTCAACGGCGGCGACGGCGACGACATTCTCGTCGGCGCTGCGGGGCAGGACACCCTGACCGGCGGCGCGGGGGCTGACCTCTTCGTCATCGGAACCGGCGACGGCGCGACCAACACCATCGCCGACTTCGAACTGGGCGTGGACCTGATCGATATCACCGCCTTCGGCGGCTACACCGGCATCACCCAGATGGCCGCCGGCGCCAAGGTGACCTTCGCCGACGGCAGCAGCGTGACCCTGACGGGCGTCGCGGCCTCCAGCTTGAGCGCGGCCAACTTCGTGACCAGCGGTTCGCCTCCTCCTCCTCCTCCTCCTCCTCCGCCGCCGCCGCCTCCGCCCCCACCACCTCCGCCTCCGCCGCCGCCGCCGCCGCCGCCTCCGGGCAGCGAGCCGACGCCGCCGGTCGGCTACACGGCCGTCACGGGAACCTCGGGCAACGATACCAAGGCCGGCGCGGCCGGCTCTGACGCCGTTCAGGGGCTGGACGGCAACGACACCCTCTATGGCCGCGACGGCGACGACTGGATCAGCGGCGGGGCCGGCACCGACAAGCTGTTCGGGGAAGCCGGCAATGACGTCCTCTACGGCGGCCTCGGGGCCGACACCGTCTATGGCGGGGCCGGCGCCGACAGCTTCGTCTACTTCCAGGTCGCCGACAGCACCTCGGCCGCCGCCGACTTCATCCGCGACTTCAGCGCCGCGGACGGGGATGTGGTCGACGTCACCCTGGTCGACGCCAACACCGGCGTCGCCGGCGACCAGGCCTTCACCCTGGTCGGCGCCTTCTCGGGGGCGGCCGGGCAGATGACGGTGTCCACCGTCAGCGGCATCAGCACCCTCAGTTTCGACGTCAATGGCGACGGCGTGGCTGACATGGTGATCAAGACTTTGGGAGCGGTGGGCTCAAGCTACGCCCTCTAGCCCGCGACCGATTGACGCCCTTTGTCGACGGGAGGATGGTCCGGGCATGACCCAGACCGTCCCCCACGACATCCTGCTGTCCCATGAAATGCTCGGGCCGATG
Source organism: Caulobacter sp. GW821-FHT11A05 (assembly GCF_058809015.1). Lineage (NCBI taxonomy): Bacteria > Pseudomonadati > Pseudomonadota > Alphaproteobacteria > Caulobacterales > Caulobacteraceae > Caulobacter > Caulobacter sp. GW821-FHT11A05. Next base: position 606,434 of record NZ_JBXASF010000002.1, read on the forward strand.
GAGCCGATCCTGACCGGCGCCGGCTATCGGGTCCACCGGTTGTGGGAGCACAAGGATCGGCTTGCCTTCCTCGCCACCGAAGGGCGCTCCATCCAGGCCATCGTCCACGCCGGCGAGTTCAAGCTGGATCATGAGTTCCTGGCCGAGATGCCGCGCCTGGGCCTGATCGCCTGTGTCAGCGTCGGCTACGACGGGGTCGACGTGCCCTGGTGCAAGGCGCGCGGCATCGCCGTCACCAACTCAGCCGGTCTCAACGCCGACGACGTGGCCGACCATGCGGTTGGCCTCTTGATCGCCGTTTGGCGCGGCCTGGTCGAGGGCGACCAGAAGCTGCGGGCCGGCAAATGGACGCTGGCCGACCGCATGCGGCCGCGCCACTCGCTGCGCGGCAAGACCGCCGGCATCGTCGGCCTGGGGCACATCGGCGAGGCGGTGGCCAAGCGGCTGGAGGCCTTCGGCATGCCGATCCTCTGGTGGGGCCCCAACGCCAAGGACAGCCGCTGGAAGCGGGCGTCCAGCCTGCTGCAGCTGGCCCGCGACAGCGACGCCCTGATGGTCTGCACGCGCGGGGACGCGGCGGGGCTGATCACCGCTCCGATCATCGAGGCGGTCGGGCCGCGCGGCTGCATCATCAACATCTCGCGCGGCGGGGTGATCGACGAGGACGCCCTGATCGCCGCCCTCAAGGACGGCCGCCTCGGCATGGCCGGCCTCGATGTCTTCGCCCAGGAGCCGACGCCGCCGGCCCGGTGGAAGGATGTGCCGCACACGGTGCTGACGCCGCACACGGCCGGCGGAACGCTGGAGAGCATCCCGCAGATGGTGGCCATGACCATCGAGAACCTGCGCCGCTACTTCCACGGCGAGCCGCTGGCGACGCCGGTGGCGGCCTAGCTCAGCAGCAGGGCCCCAAGGCCGCCGACCAGCAGGGCGCCGAACAGAACGGCGGCCGCGATGCGGTGGCGGCGGTCCTTGATCATCAGTCCAAGCATGATGTGTCCCCGGTTCGTTGTGACCGGCGGCACTATCAAAGTGATATCACTTTCTGGCAAGCGAATTCGCAAAAGGAGGCCCTCCTCCCCGAAGGGAAGAGGGCCAGTGAATCCCCAGGACAGGGAAGCTTTGGATCAAGCGGCTTTGGCGTAGAGGGCCTGCTCTTCCATCACCGCCTTCAGCACGGCTGGGCGGCTGAGCATGCGGCCGTGGTAGGCGGCGAGGTTGGGGTAGTCCTTGAGGTCCGGCCCGGCGACGCGGGTCCAGTTCAGCACCGTGGTCAGGTAGGCGTCGGCGACGCTGAAGTCGTCGAGCAGGAAGTCGCGGCCGGCCAGGTGGTCGTTGAGATAGCCGAGGCGGGCCTTGGCCAGGTGCCTGGCGTAGGCCTTGGCGTCGGCCAGGGCCTCAGGGCTCAGCAGGGCGCCGAAGACGCCGCGGTGCAGCTCAGCGCCGATGAAGCTCAGCCATTCGCGCAGGCGGTGCGGGCTGGGCTGGCCGGCCCCCGGGAAGCGCTCGGCGACATACTGCAGGATGGCGGCGTTCTCGGTCAGGATCTCGCCGTCGTGGGTGCGGATGGTTGGCACCTGGCCCTTGGGATTGATGGCCAGGAAGTTCTCGCCGCCGACCGTCTTGGCCTTGGTGTCGACCTGGTTGAACTGGGCCTCGGCGCCGGTCTCGTACAACCACATGCGGGTCGCCAACGAGCAGGCGAGGGGTGCAAAGTAGAGTTCCATGGCGGTCTCCTCGGATAGGGGTTTATTTATGTACCGTCTTGCACAATAATGGGCCGGTCAAGAGTTATTTGCGAAATGGTACAAAAATCAGAGGCGCGTCCGCGCGGCAGGCCCCGGGCCTATGACCCGGACAAGGCGGTGGCCAGGGCGCGTGAGGCGTTCTGGACGCAGGGCTATTCGGCGACCTCGCTCGACGACCTGTCGGCCGCCACCGGCATGAACCGGCCCAGCCTCTACGCGGCCTTCGGCGACAAGCGGGCCCTGTACCTGGAGACCCTGCGCCGGACCAAGGACGGCCTGCTGGCCGGGACAAAGGCGGCGCTGGCCCTGCCGGGCGACCTGCAGACCAGCCTCGACTTCTATTTCGGCCGCGCCATCGACGCCTACACGGCCGGCGAGGGCGATGCGCGGGGCTGTTTCGTCATTGGCACGGCCCTGACCGAGGCCGTCGGTGACGACGAGATCAAGGCGGTGCTGCACGAGACCTTCCTCGGCCTCGACGGTATGTTGACGGGGCGCCTTCAGCGCGCCATCGACGAAGGCGAACTGCCCGCAACCGCTGACGCCGCCTCGCTTGGCTACCTGCTGTCGGCGGCGGTGCACGGCCTGGCCATGCGGTCCCGGGCCGGGGAGCCGCGAGAGGCCCTGGACCGCTGGGCCAAGGGCGCCGTGAGCCAGGTTGTCCGCCTCGCCAAGGCTTGACTTAAACACATAAAGATATCTTTATATCCCCAATGAGCCAGGGATCGACCCAGACCGTCGAGATGCTGCGCGCGGCCGGCGAGCCGACGCGTCTGCGCATCCTCGCCCTGCTGGCGGCCGAGGAGCTTAGCGTCCTCGAACTGTGCCGCATTCTGGACCAGAGCCAGCCGCGCGTCTCGCGCCATCTCAAGCTGCTGGCCGAGGCCGGGCTGGTGCAGCGATTCCCCGACGGGGCCTGGGTCTTCTATCGTTTGAGCGCCGCCGGGCCGGCGCGGCTCTTGGTCGATGCGCTCCTTGATCTGACCGATGATGCCGATCCGGTGCTGCGCCGCGACGGTGACCGGCTGGCGGCCGTGGAGGCCGAGCGCTCTAACGAAGCGGCAGCCTATTTTGCCAGAAACGCCGCGCAATGGGATGAAATTCGCTCGCTCTACGCCGCCGAAATCCAGGTCGAGGCGGCGATCAACCGGGCGGCCGGGCAGGGCGGGGTCGGGCGGCTGGTCGACCTGGGGGCCGGAACGGGGCGTATGCTGACCCTGCTGGGCGAGCGGGCTGAGCGGGCCATCGGCCTGGACCTGTCGCAGCAGATGCTCAACATCGCCCGGGTCAACGTCAGCGAGGCGGGCCTGGGCGCCTGCGAACTTCGCCACGGCGATATCTTCGCCACCGGCCTGCCGGCCGGCAGCGCCGACCTGGTCACCGTCCACCAGGTGCTGCATTACCTGAGCGACCCCATCGCCGCCGTCGCCGAGGCCGCAAGGCTGGTGGCCCCGGGCGGGCGGCTGCTGATCATCGACTTCGCCCCCCACAAGCTGGAGTTCCTGCGCAGCCAGCATCAGCACCGGCGCCTGGGCTTCTCCGATGAGGAGATCCTGCGCTGGCTGGAGGCCGCCGGCCTCGAGGGCCAGGTGAGCGAGACCCTGCCGACCGACGACGGTCAGGGACTGACCATCAAGATCTGGACCGGGACGCGCCCGGCCAACGCCAACAGGAGCGCCGCATGAGCCCGCACCGCCGCGTCATTGGACCGGTCGCCCGCTCGGCCGAACGGCCCAATCGCAAGCTGGGCATCAGCTTCGAGTTCTCGCCGCCCAAGACGCCCGAGGCGGAAGAGACCCTGTGGAACGCCATCCGGCGGCTTGAGCCTCTGCAGCCGGAGTTCGTCTCGGTCACCTATGGGGCCGGCGGCTCGACCCGCGACCGGACCCACCGCACCGTCAAGCGCATCGTCGAGGAGACCAGCCTCAAGCCGGCCGCCCACCTGACCTGCGTCGAGGCCGGGCGCGACGACGTCGACCAGGTGATCCGCGACTATTGGGACGCCGGGGTGCGCCATCTGGTGGCCCTGCGCGGCGACCCGCCCGGCTCGATCGGCGGCGAGTATACGCCCCGCGCCGACGGCTACGCCAACGCCACCGAACTGACCCGCGCCGTTCGGGCCATCCAGCCGTTCGAGGTGCTGGTTGGGGTCTATCCGGAGGGGCATCCCGAGAGCCCCAACATCGACCACGACATCGACGTGCTGAAGGCCAAGGTCGACGCCGGGGCGACGCGGGGCATCACCCAGTTCTTCTTCGAGATCGACCCCTTCCTGCGCTTCATGGAGAAGGTGCGCGCGGCCGGAATCACCATCCCGATCTCGCCGGGGATCATGCCGGTCTCCAACTTCAAGGGCCTGGTGCGGATGGCCGGGGCCTGCGGGGCTTCCATTCCCGGCTGGCTGGGCAACCTGTTCGACGGTCTCGACGTCGATCCCGAGACCCGACGCCTGATCGCCTGCAGCGTGGCCGCCGAGATGTGCGCCAAGCTGGAGGAGCAGGGCTTTTCCGATTTCCACTTCTACACTCTCAACCGGGCCGATCTGGTGTATGCCATCTGCCGCGTGCTGGGGGTGCGTGAGCCGGCCACGTCGCCGGCGGAGGCCGCCGCATGAGCTTGAAAAAACTCGCCCTTTCCGCCATCGCCGCCAGCGCCCTGTTCGTGGTCAACGCCTCGGCCCAGGCGCCCGCCGCCTGGACCAAGGCGACGACGCCGTTCCAGGTGATCGGCAACATCTACTATGTCGGGACCGAGGGCATCTCGGCCTGGCTGATCACCAGCTCCAAGGGCCACATCCTGATCGACGGCGGCATGCCGGCGGGCGCCGCCATGGTCGAGGCCAACATCAAGGCGCTGGGCTTCAAGCTGTCGGACGTCGACCTGATCCTCAACAGCCACGCCCACTTCGACCATGCCGGGGCCATCGCCCAGCTGAAGAAGGACACCGGCGCCGTGGTTATCGCCAGCGCCGGCGACAAGCCGGCCCTGGAAAGCGGCAAGTACGTCGGTTCCGAGAGCGTCGCCGCCTACGGCTTCCCGCCGGTCAAGGTCGACAAGACGGTGGCCGATGGCGAAACCCTGTCGGTCGGCTCCAACACCCTGAAGGCCAACCTGACGCCCGGCCACACCAAGGGCTGCACCTCCTGGACCACCTCGGTGAAGGACGGCGGGAAGACCTACAAGGTCATCTTCTTCTGCAGCACCTCGGTGGCCGCCAACCGGCTGGCCCCCAACCCGCAGTACCCGGGCATCGTCGCCGACTATCAGAAGAGCTTCGCCAAGCTGGCCGGCATGCAGGCCGACGTCTTCCTGGCCCCGCACCCCGAGCAGATGAACCTGGCCGCCAAGCGCGCGGCCATGGGGCCGGGCAAGCCCAACCCCTTCGTCAACCCGACGGAGCTTCAGACCGTCACCGCCGCCTCGAAGGCCGACTTCGAGGCCAAGCTGAAAGCGCAGGGTGGATCATGACCAGACAGGACCGCGCCGCCGCGCTGAAGCAGGCGGCCAGGGAACGCATCCTCATCCTCGACGGCAGCTGGGGCGTCATGTTCCAGCGCGAGGGGCTGACCGAAGAAGACTTCCGGGGGGACCGCTTCCGGGAGCACAACGTGCTGCTCAAGGGCAACAACGACATCCTCTGCCTGACCCGGCCGGACCTGGTGCAGAAGCTGCACGAGGCCTATTTCGCGGCCGGCGCCGACATCAGCGAAACCAACACCTTCAGCGCCACCTGGATCGCCCAGGAGGACTACGCCTGCGAGGCGGCGGTGCGCGACATCAACTACCAGGGCGCCCTGCTGGCCCGGGCGGCGGCAGACAAATTCACGGCCGCCGAGCCGGACAAGCCGCGCTTCGTGGCCGGCTCGATCGGGCCGCTGAACAAGATGCTGTCGATGAGCTCGGACGTGAACGATCCGGGCGCCCGGTCGGTGACCTTCGACCAGGTCTATGACGCCTACCGCGAACAGGTGCGGGCGCTGCATGACGGCGGGGTCGATCTGTTCGTCATCGAGACGATCACCGACACCCTCAACTGCAAGGCCGCCATCAAGGCGATCATGGACCTTGAGGACGAGGGGCTGGAGCCGTTGCCGATCTGGATCAGCGGCACCATCACCGACCGCTCGGGCCGCACCCTGTCCGGCCAGACCGCCGAGGCTTTCTGGAACAGCGTCAAGCATGCGCGGCCGTTCGCCGTCGGCTTCAACTGCGCGCTTGGCGCCGACCTGATGCGGCCGCACATCGCCGAGATGTCGCGCGTCGCCGACACCCTGGTCGCCGCCTATCCCAACGCCGGCCTGCCCAACGCCATGGGCCAGTACGACGAGCAGCCGCACGAGACGGCCTGTCACCTGGAAGAGTGGGCGGCCAGCGGGCTGGTCAACATCCTCGGCGGCTGCTGCGGCACGACGCCGGAGCACATCCGGCATGTCGCGGAAGCGGTGAAGGGCAAGAAGCCCCGGCCGATCCCGGAACGGCCTAAGGCCATGCGCTTGGCCGGGCTCGAACCGTTTGAGTTGGCCTAGACCATGGGCGCGTGGAGCCACGAGCCGTTCGCCAACGACGATGCGCTCGATTTCCTTGCCGAGCTGGAGCAGGGGGGCATGCAGGCCGTTGGCGGACGGCTGCAGGACGTGATCGATCTGGACTACGTCGAGGCGGACGCGGCGTCGGCGGGCGTTGCCGCCGCGGCCGTGCTGGCGGCTGTTCGCTCGAAAGACGCCAGTCTGCTTCCTGACGACTATCGACACCTGGTGGTGCGCCTCGCCGGCGGAGAGCAGGGTTTGCTGGAGATTGGACGGGCTGCGCTGGACCGAATTGGCGCCGACTCGGAATTGATGGAGCTCTGGGGCGAAGGGCCAGACCTCGAGGCATGGCAAGCCAGTCTGGCGCGGATACGGGAGCGCCTGACGTGAGCACGACGCCGAAGCTCGACAAGGCCCACGCGCTCACCGCCACCGAGACCGAGTTGCTGCGCGATCTGCGCAGCCGGCTCGGCCGTGCGACCAACGACAAGGCCGCCGCCGTGCTCGTCAACGCCCTGGTGCAGACCGCGCCACGTATCGACATCGGCGCGGCGCCGGGCGATCCGGTGCTTGAGATCAAGGACTTTGACGCCTTCAAGCTGGCGGTGGCCGGCGCGACGATGGCCCAACTGCGCTCTGCGATAGCGGGCCTGAAACAACTTCACGGGCAGGGGCCCGGGCCAGTGATGAAGGCCGTCACGGCTGGTGTGCCCCAGGCGGTCATCAGCCGCCGCCTGGCCCTCGGGGGCCGTGAGCCCGCTATCGATAATGGGATGCTGTAGTGAGACCTGTCTTCGTCAACGTCGGTGAGCGGACCAACGTCACCGGCTCGGCCAAATTCCGCAAGCTGGTGGTCGAGGGCGACTACACGGCGGCGCTGGCCGTGGCGCGCCAGCAGGTCGAGGCCGGGGCGCAGGTCATCGACGTCAACATGGACGAGGGCCTGCTGGATTCGAAGCTGGCCATGGTCACCTTCCTCAACCTGATGGCGGCCGAGCCGGACATCGCCCGGGTGCCGGTGATGATCGACAGCTCCAAGTGGGAGGTGATCGAGGCGGGCCTCAAGTGCGTTCAGGGCAAGGCCATCGTCAATTCGATCAGCATGAAGGAGGGCGAGGACGCCTTCCGGCATCATGCGCGCCTGTGCCTGCGCTATGGCGCGGCCGTGGTGGTCATGGCCTTCGACGAGCAGGGCCAGGCCGACACCGCCGCCCGCAAGATCGAGATCTGCACACGGGCCTACAACATCCTGGTGGACGAGGTCGGCTTTCCCCCCGAGGACATCATCTTCGACCCCAACATCTTCGCGGTGGCGACGGGGATCGAGGAGCACGACAACTACGCCGTCGACTTCATCGAGGCGACACGGGCCATCAAGCAGCAGCTGCCCTGGGCGCGGGTGTCGGGTGGGGTGTCAAACGTCTCGTTCAGCTTCCGCGGCAACGAGCCGGTGCGGCGGGCCATCCACTCGGTGTTCCTCTACCACGCCATCAACGCCGGCATGGACATGGGCATCGTCAACGCCGGCGACCTGCCAGTCTACGACGACATCCCGGCCGAGCTGCGGGAAGCCGTCGAGGATGTGATCCTCAACAGGAAGCCCAAGGACGGCGGCAGCCAGACCGAGCGGCTGGTCGACCTGGCGCCCAAGTACAAGGGCGATGGGACGGTGGCCAAGGTGGCCGACCAGGCCTGGCGGGCCGGCACGGTGCAGGAGCGGCTGACCCACGCCCTGGTCAACGGCATCACCGAGTTCATCGACGCCGACACCGAGGAGGCCCGGCTGCAGGCCGAGCGGCCGCTGCACGTCATCGAGGGGCCGTTGATGGACGGTATCAACGTCGTCGGCGACCTGTTCGGCGCGGGCAAGATGTTCCTGCCGCAGGTGGTCAAGTCGGCCCGGGTGATGAAGCAGGCGGTGGCCTGGCTGACGCCCTTCATGGAGGCCGAGAAGGAAGGCCAGCCGCGCAAGGCGGCGGGCAGGATCCTGATGGCCACGGTCAAGGGCGACGTCCACGACATCGGCAAGAACATCGTCGGGGTGGTCCTGCAGTGTAACAACTACGAGGTCATCGACCTGGGCGTCATGGTCCCGGCCGACCGCATCCTCGACGAGGCCAAGGCCCACAACGTCGACATCATCGGGCTGTCGGGCCTGATCACCCCGTCGCTGGACGAGATGGTCTTCGTCGCCGCCGAGATGGAGCGGCGCGGCTTCGACATCCCCCTGCTGATCGGCGGGGCGACGACCAGCAAAACCCACACGGCGGTGAAGATCGAGCCGGCCTACCGGCGCAGTTCGACCACCTATGTGCTCGACGCCAGCCGGGCGGTCGGTGTGGTCTCCGGCCTCCTTTCCGAAGAGAGGCCCCGGCTCGAAGCCGAGACCCGCACCGAATACATCCGTGTCCGCGAGCAGTTCGCTCGCGGCCAGGAAGCCAAGAACCGCACTCCGATCGCCAAGGCGCGGGCCAACGCCCATCCCGTCGACTGGAGCGCGCAACCGACGGTGAAGCCCAGCTTCATCGGCGTCCGCGCCGTCGAGGGCGACCTGGCCGACCTGGCCCGCCACATCGACTGGACGCCCTTCTTCGCCAGCTGGGAGCTGGTCGGGCGCTATCCGGCCATCCTAGAGGACGACATCGTCGGCGAGGCGGCCAGCGACCTGTTCCGCGACGCGCAGGCGATGCTGAAGCGCATCGTCGAGGAGAAGTGGTTCACCGCCAAAGGGGTTGTCGGCTTCTGGCCGGCCCAGGCGGTGGGTGACGACATCGCGGTGTTCTCGGACGAGAGCCGCACCGCCGAACTGGCCCGCTTCCACACCCTGCGCCAGCAGATGGACAAGTCGGGCGGCAAGGCCAACCTGGCCCTGTCGGACTTCGTCGCCCCGGGCGACAAGGCCCAGGACTGGATCGGCGCCTTCGCCGTCACCGCCGGCCATGGCGAGACCGAGATCGCCGCGAAGTTCAAGGCGGCCGGCGACGACTACAACGCCATCCTGTCGGCGGCCCTGGCCGACCGGCTGGCCGAGGCCTTCGCCGAATCCCTGCACCGGCAGGTGCGGACGCAGCTGTGGGGTTACGCCCCCGACGAGCCCTTCGACATCGACGCCCTGATCGCCGAGAAGTACCAGGGCATCCGCCCGGCGCCGGGTTACCCGGCTCAGCCGGACCACACCGAGAAGGCGACGCTGTTCAAACTGCTCGACGCCGAAAACCACACCGGCATGGCCCTGACCGAGAGCTTCGCCATGAGCCCGCCGGCCTCGGTCTCGGGCCTCTACTTCGCCCATCCGCAGGCCCACTACTTCGGGGTCGGCAAGATCGATCGCGACCAGGTGGCGGACTATGCGGACCGCAAGGGCTGGGAACTGGCGACAGCCGAGCGCTGGCTGGCGCCGATCCTGGCCTATGACCCGATGGCGAAGGCGCGGGACGCGGCGGCATAGCGGCGGAGCTTATCGAAGCGGTCCGCCATTGTACCACGGCTTGGCGGCTGTCGAGCGGTTTGTTGCCGTTAAGTCTTTGAAATATAGAAAATATTTGCTTGTGGTCGCGTCTATGAAAGGTCGTGGTCGGGCGACAAAAAGATATCGATCGCGTTGTGGTTTCGTTGGGGTGAAGTTGCAGTTTGTCAGGGTGTTCTTGCCCCGCCGACGGCAAAAGGGGACACATTGAATTGCCGCGGACGCTCGAGAGAACCCCGAGGTTGGTGTCAGCGGCAATTCAATGTGTCCCCGTTTCAGCGTCCGCCGGCCGGAAGATGAATATGTCTAGACATATTGATCTAGAGGTTTTGCAGATGGTTGCCGAGGATGATCGTCAACACGACGACGAACCATAACCCGACCGCGCCCACGCCGTTCGCCAGCATGCGCCGGGTGTCTCCCCGCCTGGACCAGGAGTGATAGACCGACCGTCCGAACGCCACGAACGAGAGCACGCCGCAGGCGATCGCCACGGCGTACAGCAGATAGACGATCACGCCTATTGCGGGCCGCGCAGGTCGGGGGCCGGGGCGTCCTCTGGCTTGGCATCAGCCGGAGCGGTGTCCGAGGGCGTGAGCGTCTGTTCGGCCGGGTCGGAGACCTGCGGCTCGACCGGCGTCCCAACAATCGGCTCGGCGGCCTGGGCGTCGGTGACGGCGGCGCCGATGGGATCAGCCGGCGCGGCCGCGGGGGCCTTGGCGTTGTAGGTCAGGGCCTGGCCAAACAGGTTGGACTTGGTCTGCAGCTTCTGGGCGGTGGGCAGGCAGCGTCCGGGCAGGCCCCAGCTCATCCACTCGCGGGCCAGGTACTTCTTGTCCTTGGTGTCACGGATGGTGAACCAGACGCCGTTGCCGCGCTTCAGCGACTCGGCGCCGTAGGGGGCGATCGGCTTGGGAGAGGCCTTTTCGGCCGCTTCCATGGCGCCGCGGAACAGTTTCAGCGTGTCCTTGCCGGCCGCGCGCTGGTCCTTGTAGCCCTGCATGTCGGCGGGCGGGGCGCCGGGGATCTTGGCGATCTCGGTCTCGATCCGCTCCACCTCGGGCAGGACCTTGTCGTAGAGCTTCATGTGGCCGTCGAGGGCGCCGTAGCACCAGGCGACCAGGCCGTAGTCGTCGTCCGGCGCGCCGGGCGGGATCGGGTATTCCGCTTCGGCCGGCGCGGCGGCCGGGGCCGGCGTCTCGGCGGGCGCGACCTCCTGGGTCAGCAGCAGGGAGAGGAGCAGGGGAAGGATCGGGGCCATTCAAAGGTCCTGGTCAGGGGCAAACACGGGCAACTCAGACGTCGGCGCTGCCGAAACCACCGCCCCCCGGGGTTTCGATCTCGATGACGTCACCAGCCTCCACGGATACGGAGAAACAGCCGGTGAGGCTTCTTACCTCGCCGTTTGTGGCAATCAAACGTTGCTCGCCCGGCAAACCATCCCCGCCACCGGCGATTCCGCGCGGAACATTCAGCCTGCGGCTTGAAAGCAACGCTGCGTCCATGGGGCTGAGGAAGCGCATGCGGCGCAGGGCGCCGTCGCCGCCGGGGTGTCTGCCGGCCCCGCCGGAGCCGTGGCGGATGCCGAAATGCTCGACGCGGACCGGGAAGCGGCGCTCGAGGATTTCGGGGTCGGTGAGACGGCTGTTGGTCATGTGGGTGTGGATGGCCGACGTGCCGGGGCCGCGGGCGGTGGCGCCGGAGCCGCCGCAGATGGTCTCGTAGTACTGCTTGTCTTCGTCGCCGAAGGTGAAGTTGTTCATCGTCCCCTGGCCGTTGGCCATGACGCCGAGCGCCGCATAGAGGGCGTCGACGACGTGCTGGCTGGTCTCGACATTGCCGGCGACGACGGCGGCCGGCGGATGCGGGTCGAGCATCGAGCCTTCTCTGGTCAGGATGTGCAGCGGGGCCAGGCAGCCGGCGTTGAGCGGAATCTCGTCGTCGACCAGGGTGCGGAAGACGTAGAGGGCGGCGGCGCTGACGATGGCGCTGGGGGCGTTGAAGTTGGTGGCCAGCTGGTCGGCGGAGTCCGTGAAGTCGAGGGTGGCCTCACGGGCGGCGGCGTCGACGGTGACCTTGACGACGATCTCGCCGGCCCCGTCGAGGGGGACGCGGGCCTCGCCGTCGGTGAGTTTCTCGATGGCGCGGCGGACGGAGGCTTCGGCGTTCTGTTGGACGAAGGCCATGTAGCGGGCGACGGTGCGGGCCCCGTGGCTTTCGATCATCTGGGCGACGGCGGAGGCGCCGGCCTGGCAGGCGGCGAGCTGGGCCTTGAGGTCGGCGATGTTGCGGTCGGGGGCGCGGGCCGGCCACTGGCCGGTGGCGAGCGCGGCGCGGGTCTCGGCTTCGAGGAAGACGCCTTTGCGCATCATGGGGAGGGCGTCGAGCATGACGCCTTCCTCGTCGATGGACTTGGAGAAGGGCGGCATGGAGCCGGGCTGGACGCCGCCGACGTCGGCGTGGTGGCCGCGGGCGGCGACGTAGAAGGATGGCTGGGCGTCGGACGGGTCCATGAACACCGGCATCACCACGGTGATGTCGGGCAGGTGGGTGCCGCCGAAGTAGGGGTTGTTGAGGACGAAGGCGTCGCCGGGGGCGAAGGATGCGTGGCGGGCCTGCACGGCGCGGACGCTGGCGCCCATGCTGCCCAGGTGCACCGGCATGTGGGGGGCGTTGGCGACCAGGCCGCCATCGGTGTCGAACAGGGCGCAGGAGAAGTCGAGCCGCTCCTTGATGTTGACCGAATGGGCGGTGCGTTCGAGGGCGGCGCCCATGGCCTCGGCGACGCCCATGAAGCGGCGGTTGAACAGCTCGAGGGTGACCGGGTCGGGGCGGGTGGTGTCGGATTCGGCGAGGGCTTTGGCGGTGGTGCGGGTCAGGCGGATCAGGCCATCGTCCTCGCGGGCGGCGGTCCAGCCGGCGGCGACGGCGATCTGGGTGTCGCCGCGAACGATGAGGGCGGGGCCGGGGAGGGTGGTGACGGCGTCGGCGGAGATGGCGGCGTTCAGTTCCTCCCCCATCGGGGGAGGGGGACCA
>NZ_JBXASF010000002.1:619218-657338 GCF_058809015.1 Caulobacter sp. GW821-FHT11A05
CCCCCCCCCCCCCCCCCCCCCCCCCCCCCACCGGCGATCGGGATGTCGTTTCTACAGGCTGTTGCTGGCGTTCGTGGGGACCCCCTCCACCATGCTTCGCATGGTCCCCCTCCCCCGAGAGGGGGAGGAACTGGGGATGCGCGAACTCCTCCGCCTCGACCTCCACGCTGGCGACGAGGATGGTGCGGGCGGGTTCGATGAAGCCGAAGAGGCGTTGGTGGGCTTGTTCGAAGGCGGCCTTCACCGTGGCTTCGTCGGCTGGCGCGACCGGCAGCACCGCGTCCGCGCCGTCGTAGCGGAGCATCAGCCGGACGGTGCGGTCGCCTGGCGCCGAGCCCTGGGCGGCGAGGGATTCGGTGGCTTCGGTGGTGAGGCGGTCGGCGAGGGCGGCGGCCGATGACAGGCCTTCGGGAGAGAGCACCGCTTCCAGCCCCGCCTGCCGCAAAGCCCGGACCCTCGCCTGGCCGATGCCCCAGGCCGACAGCAGCGACGCCGGCCTCGGGCTCAGCACCGTGGTCATCCCCAGCGCATCCGCCACATCGCAGGCGATCTGGCCGGCCGCGCCGCCGAACGCCACCAGGGCATGGTCCCGGGGGTCGAAGCCGCGTTCGGTGGAGATGCGGCGGATGGCCTGGGCGGTGTGCTCGACGGCGACGGCGATGAAGCCTTCGGCGGCGGCCTCAGGGCTCGGCAGGGACATGGCGGCGGCGAGGTCGCTTAAGGCCGCGCGGGCGGCGGCGACGTTCAGCGGCGCGTCGGCGGTGGGGCCGAAGATGCTGGGGAACCAGGCGGGGTCGAGGCGGCCCAGCACCAGGTTGGCGTCGGTGACGGTGGCCGGGCCGCCGCGACCGTAGGCGGCCGGGCCGGGGTTCGCGCCGGCGCTGCCCGGGCCGACGCGGGCCCGCATGCCGTCGAAGGCCAGGATCGAGCCGCCGCCGGCGGCGACGGTCTCGACGTCGAGCATGGGGGAACGGAGTTTGGCGCCGGCGACATTGGCCTTGTCGCGGCGTTCGAGGACGCCGGCGAAGCGGCAGACGTCGGTCGAGGTGCCGCCCATGTCGAAGCCGAGCACGGCGGGGGCATTCGCCTGGCGGGCCGTCTCGGCGACGCCGACAACGCCGCCGGCCGGGCCGGAGACGACGGCGTCCTTGCCCCGGAAGGCGTCGGCGCGGACCAGGGCCCCGGCGCTGGTCATGAACCACAGGGGGGCGCCGTTCACGGCCGAGGCGACCTGGTCGACGTAGGCCCGCAGGACGGGGGTCAGGTAAGCGTCGGCCACCGCCGTCTCGGCCCGGGGCACGAAGCGGGGCAGGGGCGAGACCTCGCTGGAAAGGGCCACGTAGGTGAAGCCCGCCGCCTGGGCCAGGCGGCCGGCGGCGATCTCATGGGCGGGGTTGAGGTCGCTGTGCAGGAAGGCGATGGCGACGGCGGTGGCGCCGTCGGCGCGGGCCTGGTTGAGGGCGGCGGCGAGGGCGGCCTCGTCAAGCGGGCGGACAACCGCGCCGTCGCTGGCCAGTCGTTCGTCGGCCTCGAGGACGGCGGCGTAGAGCGGGTCGGGTCGAACGAGGTCGAGGGCGAACAGCTCGGGCCGCGACTGGTCGCCGATGACCAGGGCGTCGGCGAAGCCCCGGGTGGTGACCAGCAGGGTGCGGGCGCCCTTGCGCTCCAGCAGGGCGTTGGTGGCGACGGTGGTGCCCATCTTGATGGCTTCGACGCGGTCGGCCGGGAAGGGCTCGCCGGGCTTGGCGCCCAGCAGGCGGCGCATGGCCTCGACGGCGGCGTCGGGATAGGCGGGCGACTGGGACAGGAGCTTGAGGGTGTGCTCGGCGCCGTCGGGGCCCCGGGCCACGACGTCGGTGAAGGTGCCGCCGCGGTCGATCCAGAACGACCAGCGGGTCATGTGCGGCTCCCTTCCCGCGAGTTCGCCTCTGGTCTCCCTTCTCCCCTCGCGGGAGAAGGTGGCCCCGAAGGGGTCGGATGAGGGGGCTCACCGGCTTCCGACACAGCCTGTGGGCGCCACCTCTGCGCAGATTTGAGACCTATCGACCCCTCATCCGGCGCTTCGCGCCACCTTCTCCCACAAGGGGAGAAGGGAGCCCCGAGGCGAACTCGGTCCGGGCCTGTGTTTGGGGGCAAACAGAGAGTGCTCGGAATCCTGACGAAAGCTTCACCCAACCGCGTTACGCTCGTCGTTGTCATGCCGCCGCCATCATCGTATCCTGTGATCTCCTTCCCATGACCTTTTGGCGCAACATTGCAAGGCTCGCCGCGAACCGCGTGGACGAAGCCGACTGTCCCGACTGCCCAGCGGGGCTACCCGGCGAGGACCCCGCGTTCTCGACGGCGGTGACGGCGTTGGGCGCCAAGCTGGCCAAGGCCGACGGCCGGGCCGACCATGCCGAATACGCCGCCTTCGCCACCGTCTTCCAGCCGGACGAAGGCTCCGAGCGCAACGTGCGCCGCCTCTATGAGCTGGCGCGGCAGACCTCGCTGGGCTTCGAAAGCTATGCCCGGCGGCTGGCCAAGCGCTATCGCGGCTGCCCGCAGCTGCTGGAGGACGTGCTCGACGGCCTGTTCCACATCGCCGGCTCGGACGGCGTGGTGACGATGGACGAGCTCGACTACCTGGAGCGGGTGTCGGACCTGTTCGGCCTGTCGCGGCTGACCCTGCGGCGGCTGAAAGCCACCCACCTGGGAGCCGGCAAGGACGACCCCTATGTCATCCTTGGCGTGCTGCCCGACGCCTCGGACGAGGAGCTGCGGGCCGAGTGGAAGCGCCAGCTGTCGTCGGCCCACCCGGACCGGGCGCGGGCCCGGGGCCTGCCCGAGGAGTTCATCGCGGTGGCCGAATCCAAGGCGGCGGCGATCAACGCCGCCTTCGACACGGCGATGAGCGAGCGCCGGGAACTGCGGATGGCCGGCGCCGCCTAGGCGACTGTCCTCCGGCGCAGCCGGATGACTGTCACCGTCGACGCCGCACGGTGACAGTCACGCTGCGCGAGACAGTCACCTTGAGAGGCAGAACGCCTAAATTTCGACTCTTGAACAGCGCATTCGGTTGACGTTCAGGCCGGACGGCCAAACTATATAGCCATGGACGCCTCGCTGGCGTCCGAAGGAGTGGCCATGGACCAGATGACCCGCGGGGGCGCGACGACCGGAATGAAGGCCCTGGCCTGGATCGGCGGCCTGCTGGCCACCGTGGCCGCCGTGATCATCGGCTCGGTCCTCACCGTCTTCGCCGTCACCACCGTGGTGGTCCTCGCCGTCATGACCAGCGCCACCCTGGCCTTCGTCGCCCTGGCCAGCCGCGCCGGCCGCAAGGCCCGGGCCCGCGCCGCCGACGACGGCGTCATCGAGGCCCATAAGGTCGGCGGTCACCACTGGGTGGCCTACGGCTGGAACGAGCGGCGCTGACCCTGACCATCGCGTCACGGCTGCGCCCCCATCTGGTGGCCGGCGACTACATCGAGATCACGCTCAAGGATTCGGCGGGGGGCGAGGAGCATGAGGGCTTCGTCGTCGGCCTGACCGGCGCGTTCGTGCTGCTGGAGGTGTTCGAGGCCTGGACCAGCGACGGCGTGCGGATCATTCCGCTGCAACGCATCGAGACGGTGGTCCGCGACCCGATCCACAAGGACCGCCAGGCGATCCTGGCCTGGAACGGGGCTGTGCCCACCGAGGCCTTCGACTGGCTGAACCTGTCGGGCTTCCGGGCCCTGTTCGCCTCGGCCCTGGCGGTGGACGCCACCGTCTGCCTGCACGACGAGGACGAGATGGAGGTCGGCAAGGTGCTGGCCGTGTTCGACGACCAGGTGCGGCTGCAGCTGATCGACGGGGCCGGGGCCTGGATGGAAGAGCCGCTCGACTATCCGTTCGAGGACATCGTCATGGTCGAGACGGGGGACCAGTACAGCACCGTCCTGCGCCGCTACGCCGAGGCGATGGCGGCCAAGGGGGCGAAGAGCTAGGGCAAGTTCCTCCCCCCACATCGCACTTGCCCCACGCCGTCACCCGCGCCATGGTCAGTCAAACAACTGTTTGGGAGCGAAGACGATGATCGGTGTGGTGGCCAAGCTGTTCGTGCAGGAAGCCAAGGCGGCGGAGTTCGAGAAGATCTTTCTCGATATGGCCGCGCAGGTGAAGGCCAATGAATCCGGCTGTCTCGTCTACCAGCTGACCAAGAGCCGGACGGAGCCAGGCGTCTACAAGGTTCTGGAGCTGTACGCCGACGCGGACTCCCTCAAGGCTCATGGCGGCACCGACTACTTCAAGGCCGGCGGCCGGGCGATGGGTCCGACGATGGCCGGCGCGCCGGAGATCGAATACCTCGACGCCGTGGAGTAGGGCCATGGATCTCGCCTTCTCCGACGCCGACCGGGCCTTCCAGCAGGAGGTCCGCGACTGGATCGCGGCCAACTACGACGACGACATGCGCAAGCAGATGGCGCAGTCGAAGAACGGCTACCTCGACAAGGCCGGCCAGGTGAAGTGGCAGAAGAAGCTGGCCGCCCGCGGCTGGGCGGCCACCGACTGGCCGGTCGAGCGGGGCGGGTCGGGGTTCACCGCCTCGCAGCGCTACATCTTCAACATGGAGATGGGCCAGGCCGGGGTGCCGCGTTCCTCGCCCATGGGGCTGAACATGGTGGCGCCGGTGATCCTGGCGTTCGGCACCGAGGAGCAGAAGCAGCAGCACCTGCCGCCGATCCTGACCAGCGACATCTGGTGGTGCCAGGGCTATTCGGAGCCGGGGTCGGGGTCGGATTTGGCCAGTCTGCAGATGCGGGCCGACCGGGACGGCGACCATTATGTGCTGAACGGCTCGAAGATCTGGACGACCCAGGCGCAATGGGCCGACTGGATGTTCTGCCTGGTGCGGACGTCGCAGGAAGCCAAGCCGCAGAACGGCATCTCCTTCCTGCTGCTGCGGATGGATACGCCCGGCGTGGTGGTCAAGTCGCTGCCGACCCTGGACGGGCCGGTCGACGGCCAGCAGGAGATCAACCAGGTCTTCTTCACCGATGTCCGGGTGCCGGTCGCCAACCGCATCGGCGAGGAGGGCAAGGGCTGGACCTACGCCAAGTATTTGCTGGAGTTCGAGCGGGGCAACGCCTTCGCGCCGAGCCTGACCAACGCCCTGAACAAGGTGCGCAAGATCGCCTCGGCGGAGCTGGGCGATGACGGCGAGGCGCTGATCCGCGACCGCGACTTCCAGCGCAAACTGGCGCAGCTGGAGATCGATGTGGCGACCCTGAACGCCACCGAACTGCGGATTTTCTCGGCGATCAGCGGCGGTGAGCCGGTGGGGCCGGCATCCTCGATGCTGAAGTGCGCTGGCAGCGAGGTGCAGCAGGCGATCACCGAGCTGGCGGTCGAGGCGGTGGGGCACTATGCGACGCCGTTCGTGGCCGACACCTGGGCGAAGACCAACGAACCGCGGCCGGGTCCGGATTACGCCGCGCCGGCGGCGCCGTCCTACTTCAACTATCGTAAGGCCTCGATCTACGCGGGGTCGAACGAGATCCAGCGGAACATCATGGCGAAGCTGGTGCTGGGACTTTAGCGCCGGCAAGAGGGGGCACATTGAATTTCCGCCAGGACGGCGCTGACGGTCCGCCGGCGCGGGGAAATTCAATGTGTCCCCGTTACAGCGATTTAAGTTGGCGCCGCCTCCAAAAGTGATATCACTTTCATATCAATTGGAGGGCGGCTCATGACCGAGCACAAGGCGATCAACAAGACCAACGAACGGCCGGGCGGCGGAATCAACGGGATCCTGGTGCTGCTGGTCGCGCTCATCATGCTGGGCGCCGGCGCCTGGCAGATCGTCGATATCGAGGACCATCCGGTCCGGGGCCTGCTGGGCATCGGCGGCATCGTGCTGGCCGCCCTGGCCCTGACCGGCTTCTACG
The DNA here is from genome assembly GCF_058809015.1 of Caulobacter sp. GW821-FHT11A05. Taxonomy (NCBI): domain Bacteria; kingdom Pseudomonadati; phylum Pseudomonadota; class Alphaproteobacteria; order Caulobacterales; family Caulobacteraceae; genus Caulobacter; species Caulobacter sp. GW821-FHT11A05. The sequence goes on from NZ_JBXASF010000002.1 coordinate 625,131, forward strand.
CCCTGCAGCCGAACGAGGCCTCGGCCATCACCCTGTTCGGCAACTACAAGGGCACCGACCGCAACACCGGCCTGCGCTGGGTGCTGCCCTGGTACGGCCGCAAGAAGATCAGCATGCGGGTGCGAAACGTCACCAGCGAGATGCTGAAGGTCAACGACAAGGGCGGCAACCCGATCGAGATCGCCGCCAACGTCGTCTGGCGGGTGGCCGACTCGGCCCAGGCCCTGTTCGACGTCGACGACTACCAGGCCTTCATCAACATCCAGATCGAGACGGCCCTGCGCGAGGTGACCCGTCACTACGCCTACGACCACGCCGAGAACGACGAGCCGACCCTGCGGGCCGACGCCGAGGTGGTCAGCGAGCGGTTGAAGGTTGACCTGCAGGAGCGGGTGGCGGTGGCCGGCATCGCCGTCGACGAATGCCACCTGATGCACCTGGCCTATGCGCCGGAGATCGCCGGGGCCATGCTCAAGCGCCAGCAGGCGCAGGCGGTGCTGGCGGCGCGGGCGATGATCGTCGCCGGCGCGGTGTCGATGGTCGAGAGCGCCCTGCAGCAGCTGAGCGAACGCGGCGTCGTCGACCTGGACGAGGAGCGCAAGGCGGCCATGGTCTCGAACCTGCTGGTGGTGCTCTGCGCCGACCGCGAGGCCCAGCCCGTGCTCAACACCGGCTCGCTCTACTAGGGCCATGGCCAGCCCCGGCAAGAAGGCTTTTCTGCTGCGGGTGAAGCCCGAGGTGCTCGACGCGGTCGAGCGCCTCGCGGCCGATGAGCTGCGCAGTGTGAACGCGCAGCTGGAGGTGCTGATCCGCGAGGGGTTGGCGAAGCGGGGGCGGATGAGGAAAAGCGAGCCGAAAAGCTAGCTCTATCCCCCCGCTCATCCCGGCGAATGCCGGGACCCATCCGCGTGATCTCGATGCCAAATATCCTGGCTCCATTAGGGCTTGGATGGCGATCAATCCGACGGGTCCGCGCTCTGGCGGATGGGTCCCGGCATTCGCCGGGATGAGCGGAAAACATTGAGACTAGAGGCGGGCCACGCGCGTCTGGAACAGGCGGCAGGTCATGGCCTCGCGCTCGTAATTCAGCGGCTGATACATATAGCCGTAGGACCAGTAGACGTCTTCGGCCTCGCCGAAGTTGTCCCAGGCCTGATCGGCCGTGATCTTGCGGTCGGCGACGAGCCGCGCCATGGCCAGTTTGATGTAGGTCTGATTGAGCTTCTGCTGCTCGTCCAGAGCGGCCTGCGGCGCGCCCGCCTTCTCCAGCCGCAGCTTCTGGACGCCATGCATGACCGAGCACCAGGTCAAGGCCTGCCACCAGGCGGCGCCGTTCCACTCGGCGATGGCGGCGGGCATGTTCTCGACCTTCTTGTCGGCGGCGGTGATCGGCGCGCGGACATAGCCGGTCTGGTCGAACTCGCCGGCATTGGGATTGGCGGGTTCGTACAGCACGGCGGCGAGGGCCAGGGCGAGCAGGGCGGACATGGACGGGCTCCCGATTGAGCGCGCAGACTAGCCGGGCCCGGATGGGCGCGAATGCCTAAATTATGGGGGAAAGTGGCGCGAATGACGGGACTCGAACCCGCGACCTCCGGCGTGACAGGCCGGCGCTCTAACCAACTGAGCTACATCCGCATCGCTTCGCAGCAGCGCGAGGAGGGCGGAATAGGGGGATGCTCCTGCCCTGTCAAGCAAACCCCGAAAGCTTTCGGCGGCTTTTTTGAAAGTCAGTGGCCCGGCATGACCGGGGCCGGCGTCCCAGGCGCGGGCAGGGGGCCGATGGGGGTGGTGTAGGCGAAGGGCGCGGCTGGTCCGGTGGGCCATTTCATCACACCCCACAGGCCGGTGACGGCCAGGGCCACCACCATGAAGGCGATGCTGAACGGCAGGACCGAACTCATCAGGCCGCCGACTCCCAGGCTGGGCTGCCAGCGCTGGGCGAAGGCCAGGACCAGCGGGAAATAGGGCATCAGGGGGCTGACCATGTTCACCGTCGAATCGCCCATGCGGTAGGCGGCGGTGGTCATCTCCGGGCTGACGCCCAGCGCCATGAACATCGGCACCAGCACCGGCGCCAGGGCGGCCCACTTGGCCGAGGCCGAGCCGATGAACAGGTCGAGGACGGCGGTCAGGATGACGACGCCGAGCAGCAGGAAGACCAGAGGCACGCCTGTGGCCCGCAGCGCCTCGGCCCCGTTGATGGCGACGATGGCGCCGAGGTTCGACCAGTTGAACATGGCGATGAAGTGGGCGGCGGCGAAGGCCAGGACGATGTAGGGGGCCATGGAGATCATCGATTCGCCGGCCAGCCGCACCACGTCGCGGTGGCTCTTGATGATCCCGACGCTGGCGCCGAAGGCGATGCCGGCCATCAGGAAGAGGATGAAGAAGCCGGCGACCAGCGAGCGGAAGAAGGGCGTCCACTGGCCCATGCCCTCCGCCGCGCGGTCGAGCAGGGGGCCGGTCGGGGAGACGGCGAGGAAGGTCCAGAGGACGGCGACGCCGAGGATGGCCAGGCCGGCGAAGATCAGGCCCCGGCGCTCCTCGTTGCTGAGCGGCAGATCGGCGGGGCGGTGGTCCTCCGGCGGCGTCCAGGGGCCCAGGCGCGGCTCGACGATGGCCTCGGTGACCCACCAGCCGATCGGCACGAACAGGGCGGCGGCGGCGGCCGTGAACCACCAGTTGCCGACCATGTTGACCTTCCAGCCGGGTTCGAGGATGTGCACGGCCGACTCGGTGAAGCCGAGGATCAGGGCGTCGAACTGGCTGGGCGTCGGATTGCCGGAGAAGGCGCCGACACAGGCGGAGAAGGCGCAGGCCATGCCGGCCACCGGATGGCGTCCTGCCGCGGCGAAGGCGATGCCGGCCAGGGGGACCAGCACGACGAAGCCACTGTCGACGGCGTGGTTGCTCAGGAGGCCCAGCAGGATGATGACCGGGGCCAGCAGGCGCTTGGGCGTGTGGCGCACCAGGCCCCGGATGGCGGCCGACAGCAGGCCGACCCGCTCGGCGATGCCGGCCCCCAGCATGACCAGCAGCACCATGCCCAGCGGCGGGAAGCTGGTCAGGGTCTTGGGCATGTCGACGAACAGCTGGCGCAGGTTCTCCTGGCTCAGCAGACTCTCGGCGACCATGGTCTCGCCGGTGCCGGGATTGACCACCGACAGGCCCAGCTGGGCGCAGATGACACTGGCGATGACCAGGGCCAGGATCAGCCAGACGAAGATGAAGACCGGATCGGGGAGCTTGTCGCCGAGGCGTTCGACGCCGTCGAGGAATCGCAGGGCCAGCGGGCGCTTGTTCATGGCGGCGATATCGGCATGGAGCAGCGGGGAGGGCAAGCACACCGTAACCCTTCTCCCGCTTGTCGGGAGAAGGTGGCCGCGTAGCGGCCGGATGAGGGCAGCGCCGGCGCCGGAAGGTTGGCGCCTGCGTAGACGCTAATCACCGACCCTCGGCGCCGCCCTCATCCGACCCCCTTCGGGGGCCACCTTCTCCCGACAAGCGGGAGAAGGAATCGCTCAAGCATCAATCCCCTTTGAACCCCCGCCAGCCTTGGTCTACAACGCGCGCGACTCCTCCCCGGGGAAACCATGGACGCCTTCCTGCTCAACTACCTGCCCATCCTGATCTTCCTCGGGATCGCGCTGGTCATCGGCCTTGTCTTCATCTTCGGCGCGGCCATCCTCGCGCCATCCGCGCCGGACCCGGAAAAGGTCTCGGCCTATGAGTGCGGGTTCAACGCCTTCGACGACGCGCGGATGAAGTTCGACGTGCGTTTCTACCTCGTCTCGATCCTGTTCATCATCTTCGACCTGGAAGTGGCCTTCCTGTTCCCCTGGGCGGTCAGCCTGATGAACCTGCCCAAAGACGCCTCGGTCTTCGCCTTCTGGTCCATGATGACCTTCCTGGGGGTACTGACCGTCGGCTTCATCTACGAATGGAAGAAGGGAGCCCTGGAATGGGAGTAATCGTTCCTGCAGGCTCGGCAGCCCGCTCCACCGTTCCGGCCTACGACCCCAAGGTCCACGATCCCTATTTCGACCTGATCTCCGACCGCCTGGCCGACAAGGGCTTCGTGGTGGCGGCGGCCGACGACCTGATCACCTGGGCCCGCACGGGCAGCCTGATGTGGATGACCTTCGGCCTGGCCTGCTGCGCCGTCGAGATGATGCACTCGGCCATGCCGCGCTACGACCTGGAGCGCTACGGCTTCGCGCCCCGCGCCAGCCCGCGGCAGTCGGACGTGATGATCGTCGCCGGCACCCTGACCAACAAGATGGCCCCCGCCCTGCGCAAGGTCTACGACCAGATGCCGGAGCCCCGCTACGTCATCTCCATGGGCAGCTGCGCCAACGGCGGCGGCTACTATTATTACAGCTACAGCGTCGTGCGCGGCTGCGACCGGGTTGTGCCGGTGGACATCTATGTCCCGGGCTGCCCGCCGACCGCCGAGGCGCTGGTCTACGGCGTGCTGCAGCTGCAGAAGAAAATCCGCCGGACGGGGACCATCGAGCGATGAGCCTTTCCCACGCCGAACTGGACGCCAGCCTCGAAACGCTGGGCCAGGCCATCGTCGCCAACAGCGCCGGTTCGATCGTCGCCTATGACGTCGCCTTCGGGGAGCTGACCGTCAGCGCCCAGCTTACGCGCATAGTGGAGGCCCTGACCTTCCTGCGCGATCATCCCGATTGCCGGTTCCACCAGCTGATCGACCTGGCCGGCGTCGACTACCCCGAGCGCGCCCAGCGGTTCGAGGTCGTCTACCACCTGCTGTCGATGGTGAAGAACCACCGCATCCGGGTGAAGGTGTCGACCGACGAGGACACCCCGGTGCCGTCGGTGGTTCCGGTCTATCCGGTCGCCGACTGGTTCGAGCGCGAGGCGTTCGACATGTACGGCATCTTCTTTGAGAACCACCCCGACCTGCGCCGCATTCTGACCGACTACGGGTTCCACGGGCATCCGCTGCGCAAGGACTTCCCGATGACCGGCTATGTCGAGGTCCGCTATGACGACGAGCTCAAACGGGTGGTCTACGAGCCGGTGAAGATCGCCGAGTTCCGCAACTTCGATTTCCTCAGCCCCTGGGAAGGCGCGCAATACGCGCTGCCGGGTGACGAGAAGGCGAAGGAGAAAGGCCAATGACCGGCTCCAACGCGCCCGCCGAGGCGACCGACTTCTTCCGCGACGCGCCGAGCTCGCCGGCCGTGCCGGAAACCCCGGTCCGCAAGTTCAACCTCAACTTCGGCCCGCAACACCCGGCCGCGCACGGCGTGCTGCGCCTGGTTCTGGAGCTGGACGGCGAGGTCGTCGAGCGGGTCGATCCGCACATCGGCCTCCTGCACCGCGGCACCGAGAAGCTGATGGAGGCCCGCACCTACCTCCAGAACATCCCCTATTTCGACCGCCTCGATTACGTGGCGCCGATGAACCAGGAGCATGCCTTCTGCCTGGCCATCGAGAAGCTGCTGGGCGTCGAGGTGCCGATCCGCGGCAGCCTGATCCGGGTGCTGTATTCGGAAATCGGCCGCATCCTGAACCACCTCCTGAACGTGACGACCCAGGCCATGGACGTCGGCGCCCTGACCCCGCCGCTGTGGGGCTTCGAGGAGCGCGAGAAGCTGATGGTCTTCTACGAGCGCGCCTGCGGCGCTCGTCTGCACAGCAACTACTTCCGGCCGGGCGGCGTCCACCAGGACCTGCCCGACCAGCTGGTCGAAGACATCGACAAATGGGCGATCGCCTTCCCGAAGGTCTGCGACGACATTGAGGGCCTGATCACCGAGAACCGCATCTTCAAGCAGCGCAACGTCGACATCGGCGTGGTGACCAAGGAAGAGGCGCTGGCCTGGGGCTTCTCCGGCGTCATGGTGCGCGGTTCAGGCATCGCCTGGGACCTGCGCCGCAACCAGCCCTACGAGTGCTACAACGACTTCGATTTCCAGATCCCGTTGGGCAAGAACGGCGACTGCTACGATCGCTACCTCTGCCGGATGCAGGAGATGCGGGAGTCGACCAAGATCATCCGCCAGGCCTGTGAAAAGCTGCGCACCGTGCGCGGCCCGGTGATGACCCAGGACAACAAGATCACCCCGCCGCGCCGCGCCGAGATGAAGCGGTCGATGGAAGCCCTGATCCACCACTTCAAGCTCTACACCGAAGGCTTCCGCACCCCGGAGGGCGAGGTCTACGCCATGGTGGAAGCGCCGAAGGGCGAGTTCGGCGTCTATCTGGTCAGCGATGGTAGCAACAAGCCTTACCGCTGCAAGATCCGCGCGCCGGGCTTCCCGCACCTGGCGGCCATGGACTGGATGAACCGCGGCCACATGCTGGCCGACGTCAGCGCCATCCTCGGCAGCCTGGACATCGTGTTCGGCGAAATCGACCGGTGAGCCCGGCCGACGTCGTCCAGGCGCAGCTGGACGCCTACAACGCCCAGGACGTCGAGGGGATGTGCCGGTATTTCACCGCCGGCATCGAGGTCGCCAACCTGAACGAGGCGCCGAACCTGACGGGGATCGAGGGGTATCGCGAACGGCATGTCGGGCTGTTCGCGCAGTTCCCCCAGAACCGGGCGGAGCTGGTGTCGCGCATCGTGGTCGGCGACAAGGTGCTGGACCATGAGCGGGTGTTCCGCGCGCCGGACGCCACGCCTTTCGAGGTGGTCGCCATCTACAGCTTCGAAGGCGGCCAGATCGCCCGGGTCGATTTCATCCGATGAGCCGTGGCGGCGCCATCGGCCAGCGAGGCCTCTAGGTGGAACCGCTCACCACAGCCCTGGCCTTCTGTATTCCCCTGACCGTCGGGCCGATCCCGGACGCCAAGGCCGTGGTGGACGCCTACACCGAGGCCTACAACCGCCACGAGGTTGCGGCGCTGGCCGAACTGATGAGCGCCGACGCGCGGATCACCAGCACCGGTGTCGACGAGACCGGCGAGGTTGTCCTGGGCCGCTATGACCAGACGGTCTTCAAGCAATTCCCGACCATCCACATCCGGGTGGTGGAGCAGATTTTCCACGGCGACACGGTGGCCCAGACCGAAGCGGTGTCCGTGAAGGACAGCGCCGAAACGCTGACGACCTTGAGCGTCTACCGCGTCGATCGCGGCTGCATCGTCAGTATGAGCTACACACAGTGAGCGTCCACCGTCCTGGAGCTTGTTCCGGGTCTTCCGCGAGGCTCGGGGGGCAATGAGCCCGCTGGCTCAGGGACTTCTGGCCTCGCTGTTCGGGGCCGCTATCGCGGCGCTGTTCGACTTGGTGTTTGTCTACCTCGGCAACCCTTGGAAGCTGGAGACCCAGAAGGAACGGTGGCAGGGGTTTCTGGTCGCCTTCTCCATGCATGGACCGTGGTTTGCCCTGGCCATTCCGCTCTTTCTTGACGGCGCCCTCGCGGGCGTGCTGCGCGCCCTTGGCCTGAACGCTCAGCTGGCCGGATTCGTGAGCCTGCCGGTTTTCGTCGCGATCGGCTGGGCGGCGATCTTGCTCGTGCGCCAGATTCCGGTCGTCAGCGAGGCAAACGCCGCGCTCTTGGAACGGATCCAACGCGCCGAAACGCTGATGTCGCGCATCGGCAGGTTTCAGTTCGGCAAGAGGCCCAACCCCCCAGATCGTTGACCGGGCCGACGATACGGTGGCTGAAAGCCGCCACCGCCGCCCGTTGAGCCGGCGCCCGATCCGGAAAAGCCGCCGGTCGCCTGACGGCCATTGTCGCCGCAAGGCGGTCAGGCTACATCGGCGCCCAATTGCCTGGACCGGCCGGAGAGTCTTCGCGCCGTCGCCATATCGCTGGAAGCGCTATTCATGTCCGTCCGCCGCCTCGCCAAAGACCAGCCCGACAGCTTCGCCTTCTCGAAAGGGTCGATGAAGGACGTCAATTTCTGGCTCGCCAAGTACCCGGCCGCCCGCAAGCAGTCGGCGTCGATCCCGCTGCTGTGGCTGGCGCAGAAGCAGGAGGGCTGGGTCTCCAAGCCGGCAATCGAACTGGTCGCGGCGATGCTGGAGATGCCGGTCATCCGGGTGCTGGAGGTGGCGACCTTCTACACCATGTTCCAGCTGGAGCCGGTCGGGAAGGTCGCCTTCGTGCAGCTGTGCGGCACCACCCCCTGCATGATCCGCGGCGCGGGCTCGCTGGCCGACGTGCTGAAAAAGAAGATCGGGCCGAAGAACCACGTCTCGGCCGACGGCAAGTTCAGCTGGGAAGAGGTCGAGTGCCTCGGCGCCTGCTGCAACGCCCCGATGGCGGCGATCAACGACTACTATTACGAGGACCTGACGCCGGAGAGCCTGGCCGGCATCCTCGACGATTTCGCGGCCGGCAAGGCGCCCAAGCCCGGGTCGTATGACGGCCGGGGGGCCTCGGAGCCCAAGGGCGCCATCCACACCCTGACCGATCCCAAGCTCTATGACGGCAGCTACGCCAAGAAGCTGAAGCTGCCCAACGCCCCGGAGAAGGCCAAGAAGGCCAAGGCCGACAAGGCGCCGGCGTAAGGCATAGCGTGGCGGACAGGGTCACCTTGAGCGAGCTGATCGCCTACCGGCCTCTGGTGTTCGCCTGGGTCTGGGAGACGCTGTGCGTGGCCGCGGCCGTCTATTTCGGGGCGGTGCATGACAATTTCAGCGCCATGCTGGGGCTGGTCCTGGCGGGGGCCGTGCCGTTCGCCGTGGTGCTGGTGATGTTCCTGCGGGCCCGAAAACGCGGCGAGCTGGGACCCAAGCCGAAGAGCATTGTCGAATGAGCGACGATCACGCCAAGGAAGCCGAAGTCCTCAAGCGGCGCATCGCCTACATCGACACCCTGCGCGGCCTGCACCGCTTCGAGCGGCTGGTCGGGCTGATCGTCATCCTGGTCGGCGTCGGCATCGTGGTGGCCTCAACCTACACGCCGCTGCCCAAGCTGGTCGTGCTGGGCGGCTACGCGATGCTGGCGGCCGGCTGGGTGGTGTTCTTCTATGTGATCTGGAAGCGGACGGCCTGGCGCAAGGCCAACCCCTTCGAAACCTGGAATCCTTGAGGCGGGGACGTTTCCCCACCCGGGCATTTGCTGATAGGGCGGGGCGTTCCCGCGAGAAAGAGACGAGACTACCGATGGTCGGCATCCTCGAAGACAAGGACCGCATCTTCACCAACCTGTACGGGCTCCACGACTGGGGCCTGGAAGGCGCGAAGAAGCGTGGCTGCTGGAACGCCACCAAGGACATGCTGGACGCTGGCGGTCTGTGGATCATCGAGAACATCAAGAACAGCGGCCTGCGCGGCCGGGGCGGGGCCGGGTTCGGCACCGGGCTGAAATGGTCCTTCATGCCCAAGGAGGTGAAGGACGGCCGTCCCCACTACCTGGTCGTCAACGCCGACGAGTCCGAGCCGGGCACCTGCAAGGACCGGGAGATCATGCGGCATGATCCCCATCTGCTGATCGAAGGCTGCCTGATCGCCTCCTTCGCGATGCAGGCCCACGCCTGCTACATCTACATCCGCGGCGAATACGTGCGTGAGCGCGAGGTCATGGAAGCCGCCATCAAGCAGGCCTACGAGGCCAGGCTGATCGGCAAGGACAATGTCCACGGCTGGGATTTCGACCTCTACATGCACCACGGCGGCGGGGCCTACATCTGTGGGGAAGAGACCGCGCTGCTCGAAAGCCTGGAAGGCAAGAAGGGCCAGCCGCGTCTGAAGCCGCCGTTCCCGGCCGGCGCCGGCCTGTATGGCTGCCCGACGACGGTCAACAACGTCGAGTCCATCGCCGTGGTCGGCACCATCCTGCGTCGGGGAGCCGAGTGGTTCGCCGGCTTCGGACGGCCGAACAACACTGGCACCAAGCTGTTCTGCGTCTCGGGCCATGTGAACCTGCCGTGCAACGTCGAAGAGACGATGAGCATTAAGTTCCGCACCCTGATCGAGGACCATTGCGGCGGCATCCGGGGCGGCTGGGGCAACCTGAAGGCCGTCATTCCGGGCGGCGCCTCGGTGCCGATGATCCCGGCCGAGCAGTGCGAAGACCTGTTCATGGACTTCGACGCTCTGCGCGAGCTGAAGTCGGGCCTGGGCACGGCGGCGGTCATGGTCATGGACAAGGACACCGATCTCGTTCGCGCCATCGCCCGCCTGAGCTACTTCTACAAGCATGAGAGCTGCGGCCAGTGCACGCCGTGCCGCGAGGGCACCGGCTGGATGTGGCGGGTGATGGAGCGCATGGCGACCGGCGAGGCCGACATGAAGGAAATCGACACCCTGCTGGACGTCACCACCCAGGTCGAAGGCCACACCATCTGCGCCCTGGGCGACGCCGCCGCCTGGCCGATCCAGGGCCTGTTCCGCCACTTCCGCCATGAGGTCGAGGACCGGATCACCAGCTACCGGGTTGCTAAGCCGCACGTGCAGGGCGCGACCCTGGTGGCGGCGGAGTAGGAGGGGGAGGTGGGGTCGGACGGCAGCCTGATCTCGCTCATTGTCCTCGCCGTTATCGGGACCGCGCCGCTGACGGCGGCGACCTTCGTCGGCCGCCGCATGGGTTACCGAGGGATCGCGCTCATCGCGCCCTGGATCGCCGCCGTGGTCTTCGGCCTGCTGATCGGCTTCGGTCTCGGGCAGCTGAGCGCCCAGGTCGAACAGGTCGGCGCGGACGGCGGGCCCACCCCCGTGTCGGCGGCGGCGTCAAGCTGGGCCGCGGCCCTGTTGCTGTCGGGCTATTTCACCACCCTGATCTACCTGATCGTCCTGGCCGTCCGTCGCCTGCCAACCCGTCCGTCCGACACTGCGGCCGTGTTTTGAGCGACCTGCTGGCGCGCCACGGCGAGCTTGCGGTCTGGCTGTACTGGATCGGCATGGCGCTGGTCGCCTCCCTGCCGCTGGCCGGCATGTCGGTCATCCTCCATCGCGCCGGGCGGCGCGGCATCTGGCCGAGCTTTCCCTGGGCTCTGGCGATGCTCTGCGGGCCTGTCTACGGCATGATCGTCTGGCTCTTCCAGGGCGAAGGCTACTACCAGCTCGGCTATCTGCTGGGCTGGATCGCCGGCTGGGCGAGCGGGGCCGGGATTTCGATCGGCATCTCGGTCGTGCTGTTCGCCGTCATTGGCCTCGGGCCGCCGCCGAAGGGTTGACGCGGGGACAGCAGCCTCGAATATCCCCCTGGGGCGACGCCGCTTTGGCGCGCGCAAGAGGGTGACTTGATGCGGGGCAAGGTTCTTTCCTACGCCGACCTGGACGGCACGGGGCTGATCGGCGGCGACGACGGCCAGCGTTACGCGTTCACGCGCGGCGACCTGGGCGGCGGCGTGCGCAGCGTCATTCCCGGGACGGACGTCGACTTCGAGATCGAGGACGGCGCAGCCCGCAACATCTATGTCACCACCCCGGCCTACGGCGGGCTGTCGGGCGACAAGAACAAGATCGTCGCCGCCTTGCTGGCCTTCTTCCTGGGGGCGCTGGGCATCCACAAGTTCTACCTCGGCAAGACCGGGGCCGGGATCATCATGCTGCTGTGCGGCACGATCGGCTGGATCCTGGTGCTCCCCGGCTTCGCCGTCTGCCTGATCGCCTTCATCGAGTTCATCATCTACCTGATGAAGTCGGACCAGCAGTTCCACGAGGACTATGTCGTCGGTGACAAGAGCTGGTTCTGAACGCCCCTTCGAAGACCTGCCGAAGCCCGCGCGGCGGCAGGCCGCCAACATGATTCTGGCGCTGTCCGCCGCGGGGGTCGCCATCGTCCGCGGAGTCGACGCCCTGGCGGCGCCTGGATCGGAGCTCAGTCACGCCCTGGTTCGCGCCTTGAACTACGAGCAGTTCACCTTGATGAATCGCCTGCTAGCCTTTTATCCGGAGTTCGATGTTCCGCCGCCCGGCATCTACTCGGTGCTTCGGGAGGCCGGAGCCGATGACGAGGCGCTGTTCGCGCTTATGCAGGCGTCGCCAGGCCTTGCCGGGAGAAATTCGGGCGCCTGATTGCGCCCGGATCAGACCCGCCACCCGCTGACCGGGCAGCTTGCGGCCGACGCCCTTCCCGTTGAGTATCGCCGATCGACGAAAGCGGCTGGGGCTGACCGTGACCGACGACATCGACATTGAGGTTTCGGCCGCGCCCGAAGAGCGGTCCTGGCTCCGCTCGACCGCCGTCTGGTCGGTGGTCGGCGGCATCGGCACGGTGATCACGGCCGTGACGGCGGTGGCGGCGGTTCTGGTCGCCATCGACCAGCTGGACACCGCCCGCGAGCTGCAGAGCAAGGACGCCGCCTACACCAGCTGGAACCTGCTCAACACGGTAACCCTGGAATACCCGGACCTGGCCTGTCCGGACACCGACGAGAAGTTCGGCCGGCTGATGACCGAGACCGACCCCGACTCGAAACTGGGGGCCACCTGGCGGGCCCGCTACACCGCCTACGGCTACATGGTGATCACCACCTCCGAGCAGATCCTGGCCATGGCGCCGGACGACGAGCGGTGGGAGTTCCTGATCCGCGAACGCATGCGCTGCCACGCCCCGGCGCTGCGCTCGTTGCAGGCCGACGGCACCTTCGGCAAGCGCTACAGCTGCCGCCTGCAGCACATCGTCGCCGAGGAGCTGAAACAGCCGGCGCCCAAGTGCCAGGCGGAGAAGCGCTAACCGCCACCCCACGCTGTCATCCTTCGGCGCCCGCAGGGCGACCGGAGGACCCATGGCAGGGGCCCGAACGCCTGTAGATTCAAGGGGTTCTCGAGGTGTGGGGCAGGGCGCCTCGCGCCATGCGGTTCCTCACCGACCATGGGTCCTCCGGTTCGCGCTGCGCGCGCCCGAAGGATGACAGTGTTAGGGGTGTGGCGAGCCTAACTGCGAGCCATTCTCAATGCGGCCGGACCCCTTGAACCGCACGGGAAACCGGTGCACTCAGCCGCCCAATTGTTAGTCCCGGACGAACTATGCCCAAAGCCAAGGTCAACGGCGTCGAGGTCGAATTCGAGCCCGGCATGACGGTGCTCCAGGTGGCCGAGATCGCGGGGGAGGAAATCCCCCGGTTCTGCTACCACGAGCGCCTCAGCATCGCCGGCAACTGCCGCATGTGCCTGGTCGAGGTGAAGCCCGGCCCGCCCAAGCCGCAGGCCAGCTGCGCCCTGCCGGCCGCCGAGGGCCAGGAAATCTTCACCCGCACCCCGATGGTCAAGAAGGCCCGGGAAGGGGTGATGGAGTTCCTGCTCATCAACCACCCGCTGGACTGCCCGATCTGCGACCAGGGCGGCGAGTGCGACCTGCAGGACCAGGCGATGGGCTACGGGCGGGATGAGACCCGCTACGAAGAAAACAAGCGCGCCGTCGAAGAAAAAGAGATGGGCCCGCTCATCAAGACGGTGATGACGCGCTGCATCCAGTGCACCCGCTGCGTGCGGTTCATCACCGAGGTGGCCGGCGTGCCGGAGATCGGCCTGATCTCGCGCGGCGAAGACGTTGAAATCACCACCTATCTGGGCGCCGCGGTGACCAGCGAGCTGTCGGGCAACGTCAACGACCTCTGCCCGGTCGGGGCCCTGACGCACCGGCCCTGGGCCTTCAACTATCGCCCCTGGGAACTGAAGAAGACCCAGAGTGTCGATGTCATGGACGCGCTGGGCAGCGCCATCCGCGTCGACAGCCGGGGTTCGGCCGTGCTGCGCGTGCTGCCGCGGGTCAACGAGGACATCAACGAGGAGTGGCTGAGCGACAAGAGCCGCTACGCCGTCGACGGCCTGGGCCGTCAGCGCCTCGACCGGCCCTATGTGCGCACCGGCGGCAAGCTGGCGCCCGCCACCTGGCCGGAAGCCTTCGCGGCGATCGCGAGCAAGCTCAGCACGACCGCGCCTGAGAAGGTCGGGGTCATCGCCGGCGACCTGCAGGACGCCGAATCGATGAAGGCGGCGCTGGACCTGTTCACCTCGCTGGGCGTGAAGAACCTCGACTGCCGCCAGGATGGTTCGGCGCTGGGGACCGGGCCGCGCGAGAGCTGGCTGTTCAATTCGACGCTCGCGGGCGTCGAGAACGCCGATGTGGTGCTGATCGTCGGGGCCAACCCGCGGACCGAGGCGGCCGTGTTCAACACCCGCCTGCGCAAACAGTGGGTGGCCGGCAAGACCCGCATTGGTCTGATCGGCCAGCAGGTCGACCTGACCTATACCTACGACTACCTCGGCGCCGGTGCCTCGACCCTGTCGGGCCTGGCCAAGTCCAAGTCCGATTTCGTCAAGGCCTTCAAGGCCGCCGAGCGGCCGGCGATCATCGTCGGCGCAGGCGCCTTCGCCCGCGAGGACGGCGCCGCCGTGCTCAAGGCGCTGGCCGGGGTGGCCAAGAGCTTCAACATCGTGCGCGACGGCTGGAACGGCTGGAACGTGCTGCACAGCGCGGCCGCCCGCGTCGGCGGCCTCGACATGGGCTTTGTGCCGGGCGAGGGCGGTCTCTCGGCCCGTGATATGCTGAAGCCTGGCGCGCTGGACGTCCTGTTCCTGTTGGGCGCGGACGAGTGCGAGGCCTCGGCCAGCGGCGCTTTCACCGTCTATCTGGGCAGCCACGGCGACAAAGGCGCTCACAAGGCCGACGTCATCCTGCCGGGCGCCGCCTACACCGAGAAGAACGGCCTCTACGTCAACACCGAGGGCCGGGTTCAGATGGGCGAACGCGCCGTGTTCCCGAAGGGCGAGGCCCGCGAGGACTGGGCCATCCTGCGGGCGCTGAGCGAGCGGGTCGGCAAGACCCTGCCGTACGACAGCCTCGATCAACTGCGCGCCAAGCTGTTCGCCGATCACCCGACCTTCGGCCAGATCGACTATGCGCCGGGCTCGGTGGCGACCAGCTTCGACATCAGCGGCCTCGGCGCCGCCGGGGATGTTTCGGACGCGCCGTTCACCAGCGCCGTCGAGGCCTTCCACCTGACCAACCCGATCGCGCGCGCCAGCGTGACCATGGCCGAATGCGCGGCCCTGGCCAGCGGCGCGGCCAAGATGGCGGCGGAGTAGCCCGTGCCGACGACCCCCGACTTCTGGACCACTCCGCTTGGCTGGTTCCTCGTCCACACCGGCCAGATCCTGGCCGTGCTGGTCTGGATCCTGCTCAGCCTCGCCTTCCTGCTGTGGGGCGACCGCAAGGTCTGGGCCGGCGTGCAGATGCGCAAGGGGCCCAACGTCGTTGGCCCCTTCGGCCTGTTCCAGTCGTTCGCCGACTTCCTGAAATTCCTGCTCAAGGAAATCGTCATCCCGGCCGGGGCCGACAAGACGGTGTTCCTGATCGCCCCGATCCTGACCTTCGTCCTGGCCTTCGGGGCCTGGGCGGTGGTGCCGCTGGCGCCGGGCTGGGTGATCGCGCCGATCAACCCGGCCATCCTCTACATCTTCGCCATCAGCTCGATGGGGGTGTACGGCATCATCATGGGCGGCTGGGCGTCCAACTCGAAGTATCCCTTCCTCGGGTCCCTGCGCTCGGCGGCGCAGATGGTTTCCTACGAGGTCTCCATCGGCTTCGTGATCATCACCGTGATCCTGCTGGCCAACACCATGAGCCTGACCTCGATCACCGAGCAGCAGGCCGGCTGGATCTGGAACTGGAACGTCTTCGGCGGCGGCTTCAAGAACCTGCCGCTGGCCCTGGTGATGATCCCCATGGCCGTGATCTTCTTCATTTCGGCCCTGGCCGAGACCAACCGCCCGCCCTTCGACCTGCCCGAGGCAGAGTCGGAGCTCGTGGCCGGCTATCAGGTGGAATACAGCTCCACCCCCTACCTGCTGTTCATGATCGGCGAGTACGCCAACATCGTCCTGATGTGCTCGCTGTTCACCATCCTGTTCTTCGGCGGGTGGCAGCCGGGCTTCCCGACCGACTTCATGGACGGCTGGAACGCCACCCTGGTCAGCTTCCTGCTGTTCCTGGTGTTCTTTGCCAAGACCATCTTCATGTTCTTCCTGTTCGCCATGGTGAAGGCCATCGTGCCTCGCTATCGCTACGACCAGCTGATGCGGCTGGGCTGGAAGATCTTCCTGCCGACCTCGCTGGTGGCGGTGGTGCTGGTCGCGGCCTACCGCGTCTTCACGGGGCATGCCTGATGCGCGCCGCCTTCCTGCTTCCCCTCGTTTTGTTGGCCGCCTGCGCCACGCAGCCGGACGCCAATCCGGGCAGCTACACGCTGGGTCGCGGTCTGGTGACCTATGACGAGCTGAAGCGGGCCAAGGACAAGTGCGTCGAGGCCGGCGGCGTGGTCCGGCCGTTTACCGACGGCGGCGACGCCTACCAGCTGTCGAACTACCAGTGCGTCATCGGTCCCAAGGAGAAGGCTCAATGAGCCGCATCGCCCAGGCCATCAAGGGTTTCGCCCTCATGGACTTCATCGGCGCCTTCGGGCTGGCCATGAAGTACATGCTCGCCCCGAAGAAGACGGTGATCTACCCCAACGAGCGCGGGCCGCAGTCGCCGCGCTTCCGGGGCGAGCACGCCCTGCGCCGCTATCCGTCGGGCGAGGAACGCTGCATCGCCTGCAAGCTGTGCGAGGCCATCTGCCCGGCCCAGGCCATCTACATCGAGGCCGAGCCTCGCGAGGACGGCAGCCGCCGCACGACCCGCTACGACATCGACATGGTCAAATGCATCTACTGCGGCCTGTGCCAGGAGGCCTGCCCGGTGGACGCCATCGTCGAGGGACCGAACACCGAGTTCGCCACCGAGACCCGGGAAGAACTCTACTACGACAAGGAACGGCTGCTGGATAACGGCGACCGTTGGGAACGCGAGATCGCCAAGAATCTGGAGTTGGACGCGGCCTATCGCTAACAAGCGGAGCTGCGATTCCAGGTGACGATTAAGCGGTATTGAAGAAGGGACGGGGCCGAGATGGGCCTGCAGGCGATAGCCTTCTATCTGATGGCGACGGTGACGGTGCTGGCGGCTTTGGCCGTGGTGTCGGCGCGTAACCCCGTGCACTCGGTGCTGTTCCTGATCACCGCCTTCTTCAGCGCGGCCGGTCTGTTCGTGCTGATCGGGGCCGAGTTCCTGGCCATGCTGCTGGTCGTCGTCTACGTCGGCGCGGTGGCGGTGCTGTTCCTGTTCGTCGTCATGATGCTCGACGTCGACTTCAAGTCGCTGCGCCAGGGTTTTGCCCAGTATCTGCCGATCGGGCTGATCGTCGCCGGCATTCTGACGGTCGAGATGATCGTGGTCTCGACCAGCATCGCCATGAAGGGCGCGGCCAGCAAGGTCAGCGGCCCGATGGCCAGCCTGCCGGACGTCTCCAACGCCGAGACCATCGGCCGGGTGCTCTACACCGACTACGTCTACTTCTTCCAGGCGGCGGGTCTGGTGCTGCTGGTCGCCATGATCGGGGCCATCGTCCTGACCCTGCGCCACAAGCCGGGCGTCAAGCGCCAGAACATCGCCGCCCAGAACCGTCGCGGCCCCAAGAGCGGCATGACCATCGTCGACATCAAACCCGGCGCCGGAGAAGGCGAATGATCGGCCTGACCCACTACCTGACGCTGGCGGCGATCCTGTTCACCATCGGGGTGTTCGGCATCTTCGTGAATCGCAAGAATATCATCGTCATCCTGATGTCGATCGAGCTGATCCTGTTGGCGGTGAACATCAACCTGGTGGCCTTCTCGGTCTACCTGCACGACGTCACCGGGCAGATCTACGCCATGTTCGTGCTGACCGTCGCCGCGGCCGAGGCCGCCGTCGGCCTGGCCATCCTGGTGACCTTCTTCCGTAACCGCGGCGACATCGCGGTCGACGACGTCTCGGTGATGAAGGGCTGATCGCACCCATGTCTCACGAGCTTCTCGTCACCATCCTGCTGTTCGGCCCGCTGATCGGCGCGGCAATCGTCGGCCTGAGCGGCCGCCGGCTGGGCAATATCCCCAGCCAGGCCATCACCACCGGCCTGCTGTTCCTGTCCTGCGCCATCGCCTGGATCACCTTCTTCGGCGTGGCGTTGGGCGACTGGGCCGACTTCACCGTCAAGCTGCTGCCGTTCGTCAACGTCGGCGACTTCCAGTCGGCCTGGTCGATCCGCATCGATACGCTCAGCGCGGTGATGCTGATCGTGGTGACCAGCGTCTCCAGCCTCGTCCACCTCTACAGCTGGGGCTACATGGCCGAGGACGACAGCCGTCCCCGGTTCTTCGCCTATCTGTCGCTCTTCACCTTCGCCATGCTGGCGCTGGTCACCGCCGCCGACTTCATGCAGCTGTTCTTCGGCTGGGAAGGGGTGGGCCTAGCCAGCTACCTGCTGATCGGCTTCTGGTACAAGAAGCCCACGGCGTCGGCCGCCGCCATCAAGGCCTTCGTGGTGAACCGGGTCGGCGACTTCGGCTTCGCGCTCGGCATCATGACCTGCTTCTGGATGTTCGGCTCGATCGAGTTCAACGAGATCTTCCCGGAAGTGGCGACCTGGTCGGGCAAGACCTGGGTGTTCCTGAACACGCAGTTCAGCGCCATGGACCTAGCCTGCTTCCTGCTGTTCATCGGGGCCATGGGCAAGTCGGCCCAGTTCTTCCTGCACACCTGGCTGCCCGACGCCATGGAGGGCCCGACCCCGGTTTCGGCGCTGATCCACGCGGCGACCATGGTCACCGCCGGCGTCTACATGGTCTGCCTGCTGTCGCCGATGTTCGAGTACGCCGACGGGGCCCGCACGGTGGTGACGGTGGTCGGCGCCGTGACGGCCCTGTTCGCGGCCACGGTGGGTCTGGCCCAGAACGACATCAAGCGGGTCATCGCCTATTCGACCTGTTCGCAGCTCGGCTACATGTTCTTCGCGGCCGGGGTCGGCGCCTATCAGGCGGCGATGTTCCACCTGTTCACCCACGCCTTCTTCAAGGCCCTGCTGTTCCTCGGCGCCGGTTCGGTCATCCACGGCATGCACCACGAGCAGGACATGCGGAAGATGGGCGCCCTGTGGAAGTACCTGCCCTTCACCTATGCGGTGATGACCATCGGCACCCTGGCCATCACCGGCGTCGGCATCCCCGGCCTCGACCTGGGCTTCGCCGGCTTCTACTCCAAGGACACCATCATCGAGGCCAGCTGGGCCGCCGGGCAGCACAATCCCGCCGCCCAGTTCGCCTTCGTGGTCAGCCTGCTGGCCGCCGGCCTGACCAGCTTCTACAGCTGGCGCCTGGCCTTCATGACCTTCCACGGCAAGGCCAAGTGGGCGCATGACGATCACGGGCACGCCGACGCCCATGCGCATGACGACCACGCCAGCCACGCCCAGATCGAGACCCACAGCGAGCCGCTGCCGGACGCCCACGGGCACGATGATCACGGCCATGGCCACGACCACAAGCCGCACGAGAGCCCGCTGAGCATGCTGGTCCCGCTGGGGCTGCTGGCCATCGGCGCCATCGCCGCCGGCTACTTCTTCGTCGAGCACTTCGTCGGCCACGACCAGGCCCACTTCTGGGCCGGCTCGGTGTTCAACGCCGCCACCAACCATGTGCTGCACGAGATGCACGAGGCCCCGGCCTGGGTCATCTGGGCGCCGCTGGTGGTCACCGCCACGGGCTTCCTGATCGCCGTCTACGTCTACCTGCTCAACGAGGGCATGGGGGCGCGGCTGGCCGCCCAGGAGGGACCGCTGTGGCGCTTCCTCTACAACAAGTGGTTCTTCGACGAGCTGTACGACGCCACCTTCGTGCGCGGCGCCAAACTCCTCGGCGACCTGTTCTGGAAGGGCGGCGACCAGAAGATCATCGACGGCCTGGGTCCGGACGGCGTCTCCGCCGCCTCGATGCTGGTCGGCAAGGGCACGGGCCGGCTGCAGACCGGCTACGTCTATCACTACGCCTTCGTCATGTTGCTGGGCATCGCGGGTCTCCTGACCTACGCCCTGTTCCAGTTCCGAGGGTAGGCCAGGACCATGACCGGCATTCTCTCCCTCATCACCTTCTCGCCGCTGATCGGCGTCCTCGCCATTCTGGCCATCAAGCTGTCGGGCCGCACCGGCCAGGCGGCCGACAACGCCGCGCGCTGGATCACCCTGGTCAACACGGCGGTGACCTTCGGCCTCAGCCTGCTGATGCTGGCCCAGTTCAAGGCCGGCGATCCGGGCTTCCAGTTCCTCGAGGAGTTCCCGCTGTTCGCCGGGCTCCACTATCGGATGGGCGTCGACGGCATCTCCATCCTGTTCGTGGTGCTGACCGCCTTCCTGATGCCGCTCTGCATCGCCGCCTCGTGGAAGTCGGTGGAGAACCGGGTCGCCGAGTACATGATCGCCTTCCTGGTGCTGGAAGTGCTGGTCATCGGCGTGTTCACCGCGCTGGACCTGATCCTGTTCTACATGTTCTTCGAGTTCGGCCTGGTGCCGATGTTCCTGATCATCGGTATCTGGGGCGGCAAGCGGCGGGTCTACGCGGCCTTCAAATTCTTCCTCTACACCCTGCTGGGCAGCGTGCTGATGCTGGCCGCCATCCTGGCCATGATCGGCATCTCGGGCACGACCTCGATCCCCGAGCTGATGCACTACAAGTTCGACCCGATGCTGCAGACCTGGCTGTGGCTGGCCTTCTTCGCCTCCTTCGCGGTGAAGATGCCGATGTGGCCGGTGCACACCTGGCTGCCCGACGCCCACGTCGAGGCGCCGACAGCCGGCTCGGTGATCCTGGCCGGCATCCTGTTGAAGCTCGGCGGCTACGGCTTCATGCGTTTCAGCCTGCCGATGTTCCCGCAGGCCTCGGAGGTCTGGGCGCCGCTGGTCTTCGGGCTGTCGGTGGTCGCCATCATCTACACCTCCCTGGTCGCCTTCCGGCAGACCGACATCAAGAAGCTGATCGCCTACAGCTCGGTCGCCCACATGGGTTTTGTGACCATGGGCATCTTCAGCGGCAACGCGGTCGGGGAGCAGGGCGCCCTCTACCAGATGATCAGCCACGGGGTGATCTCCGGCGCGCTCTTCCTCTGCGTCGGCGTCGTCTACGACCGCATGCACACCCGCGAGATCGCCTTCTACGGCGGCCTGACCCAGCGCATGCCCTGGTATGCGGCGGTCTTCATGCTGTTCACCATGGGCAACGTCGGCCTGCCGGGCACCAGCGGCTTCGTCGGCGAGATCATGACCATGACGGGCACCTATGAGGCCTCGACCTGGACGGCGCTCTTGGCCGCCACCGGGGTCATCCTCTCGGCGGTCTATGCGCTCACTCTGTACCGGCGCGTGATGTTCGGCGAGATCACCAATCCGCAACTTGCCAACATCACCGACCTGGACTGGCGCGAGGTCGCCATCTTCGTTCCGCTGATCGTCTCGACCCTGTTCCTCGGGGTCTATCCGCACAGCATCTTCCAATACACCGGCGCCTCGGTCGACGCGCTGGTCGGCGCCTATCGCGCCGCGACGGGCGGGTAGGGGCCTGGCCATGTTCATGAGCAACCTCTCCCTGGCCTGGCCGGAAGTGATCCTCGGGATCGCGGCCTGCGTGCTGCTGGTCTGGGGCGCCTTCCAGGGCAGGGTCACCGCCCTGTTCAATGGCGTCGCCGTCCTGTCGCTGGTGGCCGCGGCCGCCGCGGCCGTGGTCGGCCCGCACGGCGTCGCCTTCGCCGGCGGCCTGATCGCCGACCCCATCTCGGCCTTCGCCAAGGTCTTCATCTACGGCTTCTCCGCCGTCGCCATCCTGCTGTCGGACCGCTGGCTGGCCCGCCGGGGCGAGGCCAAGTTCGAGCTGACGGTGCTGATCCTGCTGGCCGCGCTCGGCATGGGCGTCATGGCCTCGGCCGGCGACCTGATCAGCCTCTACATGGGCATCGAGCTGCATTCCCTGGCCCTCTACGTCCTGGCCGCCTTCCGCCGTGACGACGCCAAGGGCTCGGAAGCGGGCCTGAAGTATTTCGTGCTCGGCGCCCTCAGCTCCGGCCTGCTGCTCTACGGCGCCTCGCTGATCTACGGCTTCGCCGGCTCCACCCAGTTCCCGGTCATCGCCGAGGCGGTGAAGGCGGGGGCGGGCGGCGGCGTGCTGTTCGGCCTGGTCTTCCTGATCTGCGGCATCGCCTTCAAGGTCTCGGCCGCGCCCTTCCACATGTGGACGCCGGACGTCTACGAGGGCGCCCCGACGCCGATCGTCGGCTTCTTCTCGGCCGCCCCCAAGTTGGCCGCCATGGTGCTGCTGGCCCGGGTGCTGACCGAGGGCTTCGGCAGCGCCATCGAGCAGTGGCGGCAGGTGATCGTCGCCCTGGCGCTGATCTCCATCTTCGTCGGCGCCTTCGCCGGCCTGGCGCAGCGCAACCTGAAGCGCCTGTGGGCCTACAGCTCGATCGCCAACATCGGCTACGCCCTGCTGGGCCTGGCCGCCGGCGGCACGCTGGGCATCCAGGCCATGCTGCTGTTCATGGTCCTCTACATGGTCGACGTGACCGGCTTCTTCGCGGCCCTCTGCGCCCTGCAGCGCGGCGACAAGCCGATGGAGACCATCGACGACATGGCCGGCCTGGTGAAGGAACGCCCGGGCCTGGCCCTGGCCATCACCGCCTTCTCCCTGTCGGCCATCGGCCTGCCGCCGTTCGCCGGCTTCTGGGCCAAGTTCTACGTCTTCAAGGCGGCCATCGGCTCGGGGCAGGAATACATGGTCTGGGCCGCCGTGCTCGGCCTGGTCGGCAGCGTGGTGGCGGCCTTCTACTACCTGCGCCTGATCAAGGTGATGTGGATGGACGCGGCTCCGGGCGCGACCGACAAGCCGCCGCTGGAGGCCAATGGCATCGCCATTGCCGCCGCCCTGTTCAGCTTCCCGCTCTGCGTCCTGGCCCTGATCTGGCTCGACCCGCTGGCCAAGGCCGCCGCGGCCGCGCTGGGGTAGGGGATTACCCTCCCCGCCACCACCCCCCGGCCGTCATCCTCGGGTTTGTCCCGAGGACCCATTCGTCCGCTCGCGCGAACGCCTGCCCAGATCGCGTGGTCGGTGCGGCCGCGCTCGCGCCTGGCCCTACAATGGGTCCTCGGGACAAGCCCGAGGATGACGGCCGGAGAGGGGGAGAGATCGGCGCCATGATCCCCCCCATCATCGCCTACGACGAGATCGACTCCACCAACGCCGAGGCCCGCCGCCGGGCCGAGGCCGGCGAAATGGGCCCCCTTTGGCTCACCGCCGGGCGCCAGACCGCCGGGCGCGGGCGTCGGGGCCGGTCTTGGGAGACGGGGCAGGGGAGCAACCTGGCCGCCACCCTGCTGCTGACCACCCAGCGGCCGCCGGCGGAAGCGGCGCAGATATCCTTCGTCGCCGCCCTGGCCGTCGCCGAACTGGCCGACGCCTATGTGCCCGCCAGTCTCGTCACCCTGAAATGGCCGAACGATCCGCTGATCGGCGGGAAGAAGACCAGCGGCGTGCTGATCGAGTCCGGCCCTTCGCCGCTCGGCGGCCTGTGGCTGGCGGTCGGCATCGGCGTCAACCTGGCCGAGGCGCCGGAGAACGCCGAGCGCCCCGCCACCACCTTCGCCGCCCACATGACCGGACCGCCGCCCAAGCCGCTCGACGCCCTCGCCGTTCTCGCCGAGGCCTTCGCCCGCTGGCAGGCCGTCTGGGACCGCCTGGGCTTCCCCGCCATCGCCGACGCCTGGACCCGCCGGGCGCACGGCCTGGGCGAGGCGTGCGTGGCGCGGCTGGGCAATGAAACGGTCGAAGGCATAGCGGAAGGTCTCGATAGCGACGGATCGCTCAGACTGCGCTTGCCAGACGGCATGCTGCGCCGCATCACGGCGGGCGACGTGTTTTTCGGGGAGCGCTGAATGCTGCTGGCCATCGAACAGGGCAACACCAACACCCTCTTCGCCGTGCACAATGGCGAGGACTGGATCGCCCAGTGGCGCACCGCCACCGAGAGCACCCGCACGGCCGACGAATACGCCGTCTGGCTGTCACAGCTGCTGGCCATGTCGGGCATGAGCCTGGGGGCTCTGACCGCCTGCATCATTTCCAGCGTCGTGCCCCAATCGCTGTTCAACCTGCGCAACCTGTCGCGGCGCTACCTGCACGTCGAGCCGCTGGTCATCGGCGAGAACGCCGAGCTCGGCATCCCCATCCGCATCGACAAGCCGTCCGAGGCCGGCGCCGACCGGCTGGTCAACGCCATCGGGGCCCACATCAAATACCCCGGCCCGCTGATCATCATCGACAGCGGCACCGCCACCACCTTCGACGTCATCGGGGCCGACGGCGGCTTCGAGGGCGGCGTCATCGCTCCTGGCATCAACCTCTCCATGCAGGCCCTGCACGAGGCCGCCGCCAAGCTGCCGCGCATCGCCATCCAGCGGCCGGAGCGCAACCGCGTGGTCGGCACCGACACCGTCACCGCCATGCAGTCGGGCGTCTTCTGGGGCTACATCGGCCTCATCGAGGGCCTGATCAAACGCATCAAGGAGGAACGCGGCGGCCACCTGACGGTTGTCGCCACCGGCGGGGTCTTCTCCCTCTTCGAGGGCGCCACCGACACCATCGACATCTTCGACGGCGACCTCACCATCCGGGGTCTGCTGGAAATCCACCGCAGGAACACCACTTGAGCCTCATGCCCACACCCCACCCCAGTGACGAACTCATCTTCCTGCCGCTGGGGGGCTCCAACGAGATCGGCATGAACTTCAACCTCTACGGCTACGGGCCGGAAGAGGACCGCAAGTGGATCGTCGTCGACCTCGGCATCACCTTCGGCGACCAGACGACGCCCGGCGTCGAGGTCATCCTGCCCGATCCTACGTACATCGAGGCCTATGCCGACGACATCCTCGGCATCGTCCTGACCCACGCCCATGAGGACCACATCGGCGCCGTCGCCTGGCTGTGGCCGCGCCTCAGGGCGCCGGTCTACGCGACGCCGTTCACCGCCTTCCTGCTGCGCGAGAAGCTGCGCGAGAAGGGCATCCTCGACGATGTTCACATCACCGAGGTGGCGCTGGGCGGCAATATCGAGTTGGGCCCCTTCGAGCTTGAACTGATCACCCTGACCCACTCGATCCCCGAGCCCAACGGCCTGGCCATCCGCACGCCGCTGGGCACCATCCTCCATACCGGCGATTGGAAGATCGACCCGGACCCGCTGCTCGGCGCCGTCACCGACGCGGCCGCCATCCGCCGGCTCGGCGACGAGGGCGTGCTGGCCATGGTCTGCGACAGCACCAACGTCTTCGTCGACGGCTTCGCCGGCTCCGAGGGCGAGGTGCGGGTGGCGATGACCAAGCTGATCGGCAGCCTGAAGGGCAAGATCGCGGTCGGCTGCTTCGCCTCCAACGTCGCCCGCATGGACACGGTCATCCGCGCCGCCGAGGACGCCGGCCGGCGGGTCTGCCTGGTCGGCCGCTCGATGCACCGCATGGCCGCCGCCGCCAAGTCGGTCGGCCTCATGAAGGGCACGGCCGAGTTCGTCAGCGAGAAGGAGGCCGGCTACTTCCCCGAGAGCAGCATTCTCTACCTCTGCACCGGCAGCCAGGGTGAGCCCCGCGCAGCCCTGTCGCGCATCGCCTCGGGCACGCACCCGCACATCACGCTCGGCAACGGCGACCACGCCATCTTCTCCAGCCGGGTGATCCCCGGCAATGAGGTGCCGATCCGCGCCCTGCAGAATGGTTTGGCGGACCGGGGCGTGCGCCTCTACACCGAACGCGACCACCCGGGCATCCACGTTTCCGGCCACCCCTGCCGCGACGAACTCAAGCAGATGTACCAGTGGGCCCGGCCGCAGATCGCCGTACCGACCCATGGCGAGCGCCGCCACCTGCTGGAACACGCCGCCCTGGCCAAGGACCTGCAGGTGCCGATGACGGTGACGCCGCGCAACGGCGACATGGTCCGGCTGGCGCCGGGGCATCCGAGCATCATCGACGAGGTGCCGGCCGGGCGCCTCTATGTCGACGCCGGCGTCCTGACCCCCGAGAACGGCGACGCCCTGAAGCAGCGGCGGCACGCGGCCTTCAACGGCGCCCTGACCGTCTCGGTCGTGCTCGACGAGAAGGGCAAGCTGGTCTCCGGCCCGCAGGTTCGTTCGCTGGGCCTGCCGGGCGATGAGGAATACCCGCTCGACGACGCGCTGGACGACCTGGCCGACGAGGCCGAGCAGGCGATCCGCAAGATCCCCGGCGAGGAACGGGCCTTTGACGAGATCGTCGAGGCGGCCATCTGCAAGGTGGTCAAGAAAGCCGCCTACCGCATCTGGGAACGCAAGCCGGTCGTCGAGGCGGTGGTGCTGCGCATCTGATGGATCAATCCCCCGGACCCTGGTCGGACCAGCCGCCGCCTTCACAGCCGCCGCCCATGGAGCGGCGGCTGACGCCGGGCGAACTGTGGAAGCTGGCCTGGCCGAACGCTGTGGTCACCGGCGCCATCCTGCTGGTCGCGGCCTGGCAGGTCTGGCGCCTGCTGGAGGGTGACGGGAACATCGGCATCGACCAGGGCGGGCTGTCGGCCGCGGCGCTGGCCGAGGGCCGCTGGTGGACGCCGTTCAGCAGCATGTTCCTGCACGCCGGAATCGCCCACCTGGTCTTCAACATGATCGCCCTGGCGCAGCTCGGCCCGATCGTGGCCCTGCGCTTCGGCCGCGACGGCCGGGCGCTGGCCACCTATGTCGTCTTCTACCTGCTCTGCGGCCTGATCGGCGACGCCGTCTACCTGGCCATCCACCCGACCAGCGCCGTGCCGATGATCGGCGCCTCAGGGGCCATCTTCGGCCTCTGGGGCGCCATGGCCAGGCTCGGTCCGAACGGCAGCCTCGCGCCGATCTTCTCCCGCCAGGTCTGGAAGCAGACGCAGGCCGCTATCGTCAGCAACCTGGTGATCATGGCCATTGTCCTGCTGCCGGCGCTGCTGGATGGTCGGATGACCATGGGCGGCATCGCCTGGGAGGCGCATCTGGGCGGCTATCTGGCCGGGCTGCTGCTGATCGGCCTGCCGGTGTTCCGGGCCCGGCCGATCTGGCCCTGAATTTCCTCCGGGTAAAATTTTCGGGCCTCCGGACTGCCGGCCAGGCGGGCCTGCGGGACGCCGGTGGAAATCGGTGGGTTGTTGGTTGGTCCAATCGGCGCGCCAAGCTGGCTGTATCGCCCTCCTCGGCCGACCTCCGAGTGGACGTAAGGTGTTGTAAAATACAGGAAATACCTGCTCGCCCTGGTCTTGTTCGTGGTAAAATGGCTCCGCTTCGATAAATCATCCGCCGGACCACCTCCGGCTGACCTTTCGTCACGGTGGAGGCGGCGCGCCAATCGGTGTAGGACGCCTGCGCATCATCCAGGCAGGACCCCCATGATCGGCAAGCTCAACCACGTCGGCGTCGCCACCCCCTCCATCGACGAGTCGGTGAAGATGTACCGCGAGGTGCTCGGCGCCACCTCGATCACCGACAAATGGGCGATGCCGGAGCAGGGTGTCTGGGTCTGTTTCGTCAACCTGCCCAACAGCCAGATCGAGCTGATCGAGCCTTACGGGGAATCCTCGCCGATCCACGGCTTCCTGGCCAAGAACCCCAAGGGTGGCCAGCACCACATCTGTTTCGAGGTCGAGGACATCCTCGCCGCCCGCGACGACATGAAGGCCAAGGGCGCCACGGTGCTGGGCGAACCGCGCATCGGGGCGCATGGTACGCCGGTGATCTTCATCCACCCCAAGGACATGGGCGGCATGCTGGTCGAACTGATGGAAACCCCCAAGGGCGAGCACCACTGATGGGCCCGATGACCATGTTCGCCGTCTACCTGACCATCTGGTGGACGGTGCTGTTCGTGGTGCTGCCGCTGGGCAGCCGCAGCTACCACGAGTCCGGCATCAAGGTGACCGACGGCGGCGACCCCGGCGCGCCGGTCAATCCCAACCTCAAGCGGAAGTTCATCACCACCACCTGGGTGTCGTTCATCTGCTGGGCGCTGCTGATGCTGGCCCTGAAATTCCACCTGATTCCCATGCCGTCGCTGGCCCACTGGAACTGACTGCACAGGATTGCGGCGCCCGGTCGCGCCGTGGTTGCACAAACTCTGGGCATATCGCCGATTGGTCGGCCGATCGCGATGACACCGCTGCCACGGCGGGCCGGGTGGGCGCATCCTGAAGCCTCGGAAAGCGGGTCCGCCCGCTGCGTTCCGTGGCGTATGTTCCCCGACGATTGAACTTGAAGGCCGCCTGAGTTGCTCAGGCGGCCTTCTTTTCGCCGGGCCACGTTGCCAATCAACATCCCCACCGGCTAAGTCAGCGCCGATTATTCATTGGGGTTGCCATGCGCCTGTCGCGCTTTTTCCTGCCGGTGCTCAAGGAAGTGCCCGCCGACGTTCAGATCGTCTCCCATCAGCTGATGCTGCGCGCCGGCATGATCCGCCAGGAGGCGGCCGGCATCTACGCCTGGCTGCCGCTGGGCCTGCGGGTGCTCAAGAAGGTCGAGCAGATCGTCCGCGAGGAGATGGACCGGGCCGGGGCCATCGAACTCCTCATGCCGACCCTGCAGCTGGCCGACCTGTGGAAGGAAAGCGGTCGCTACGAGGCCTATGGCGACGAGATGCTGCGCATCACCGACCGCCACAAGCGCGACCTGCTGTATGGGCCCACGGCCGAGGAGGTGGTCACCGACATCTTCCGGGCCTCGGTGAAGAGCTACAAGGACCTGCCGCTCAACCTCTACAACATCCAGTGGAAGTTCCGCGACGAGCGCCGCCCGCGCTTCGGCGTCATGCGCGGCCGCGAGTTCCTGATGAAGGACGCCTACAGCTTCGACCTCAACGAGGCCGACGCCCGCAAGTCCTACAACCGGATGTTCGTTGCCTACCTCAACACCTTCGCCCGCATGGGCCTCAAGGCCGTGCCGATGAAGGCCGACACCGGCCCGATCGGCGGCGACCTCAGCCACGAGTTCATCGTCCTGGCCGACACCGGCGAATCCCAGGTCTTCTGTCACAAGGACCTGGTCGAGATGGGCGCCCCGGGCCCCGACGTCGACTTCGACGGCGACCTGCAGCCGCTGGTCGACCAGCGCACCGCCCTCTATGCGGCGACCGAAGAGATGCACGACGAGGCGGCCTTCAACGCCGTGCCGGCCGACAAGCAGCTGTCGGCCCGCGGCATCGAGGTCGGCCACATCTTCTATTTCGGCGAGAAGTACTCCAAGCCGATGAAGGCCAATGTCGCCGGCCCTGACGGCCAGAACGCCCCCGTGCACATGGGCAGCTACGGCGTCGGCGTCTCGCGCCTGCTGGGCGCCATCATCGAGGCCAGCCATGACGACAACGGCATCATCTGGCCGGACGCGGTGGCCCCCTACGATCTGGGCATCATCAACCTGAAGTCCGGCGATGCTGCCTGCGATGCGGCCTGCGAGAAGGTCTATGCGGCGGCGAAAGCGGCCGGCAAGGCGGCCCTGTACGACGACCGCGACGAGCGGGCCGGCGCGAAATTTGCAACCATGGACCTGATCGGCATCCCCCGTCAGATCGTCGTGGGGCCCAAGTCCATCGCGGAGGGCAATGTGGAAGTGAAGGTGCGCGCCACCGGCGAACGCTCCGTCGCCTCGCTCGACGCCGTGCTGGCCGGGCTCGCCTGAGGTGAGCAAGCCGGGGGCCAAGGCCGCGCCGTTCGGGATGTGGGAGCGGGCGGTCGCCTTCCGCTACCTGCGCGCCCGGCGACAGGACGCCGGCGTGGCCCTGATCTCCATCCTCGCCTTCCTCGGCATCGGGGCGGCGGTGCTGGTGCTCATCGTGGTGATGAGCGTCATGAACGGCTTCCGCACCGAGTTGCTGGACAAGATCCTCGGCTTCAACGGCCACATGTACGTGGTCGGCGCCCTGCCGTTGTCGGACGGTGAGCGCGATACGGTGGTGAAGCGCATCCGCGCCGTCCCCGGCGTCGCCCAGGTGACGCCGATGACCGAAGGCCAGGTCATGATCGTCGGCCGCGGCCAGGCCGGCGGCGCCATCGTGCGCGGGGTCAGCCTGGCGGACCTCAAGGCGACAAAGCTGGTCGCCGGCAACATCAAGGTCGGGTCCCTGGAGGGCTACGGCCAGGGCGAATACGGCGGCGACATGGTCCTGCTGGGTCAGCGGCTGGCCCTGCAGCTGGGGGTCGGGCCGGGTGACGCGGTCACCATCATCGCGCCGTCCAGTTCGCCCTCGGCCTTCGGCATGTCGGCCAGCCAGAAGGACTACACGGTCGGCGGCCTCTTCAGCGTCGGCATGAGCGAGTACGACCAGGCCTTCGCCTATATGCCGCTGGAGCAGTCCCAGCTGTTCTTCGGCAAGGAGGGCGGGGTCGATGTGCTGGAGATCAAGCTGGACGACCCGGACGCCGCCGCCACGCTCAAGCCGCTGATCCGCCAGGCGGCGGGCCCGGGCGCCAGCGTCAGCGACTGGACCGAGAAGAACCAGAGCTTTTTCAATGCCCTGCAGGTCGAGCGCACGGTGATGCGGTTCATCCTGTTCTGCATCGTCATCATCGCGGCGATCAACATCGTCTCGGGGCTCATCATGCTGGTGAAGAACAAGAGCCGCGACATCGCCATCCTGCGCACCATGGGGGCGACCAAGAACTCCATCCTGCGCGTCTTCTTCATGGCCGGGGCCAGCGTCGGCGTGGCGGGGACCTTGGCCGGCCTGTTCCTGGGGGTGCTGTTCTGCATGAACATCCAGCACATCCAGGGCCTGGTCGAGAGCGTCACCGGGACCAGCGTCTTCAACGCCGATGTCTATTTCCTGACCCACATCCCGGCCCGCATCGAATGGCCGGAGGTGGCGTTGATCGTCGGGGTGTCGCTGCTGGTCAGCTTCATCGCCACCCTGCCACCGGCGCTCAGGGCGGCCAGCCTCGATCCGGTTGAGGCGCTTCGCTATGAGTAGTCCGACCCTGTCCCTGCGCGGCGTCAAGCGCACCTATCGCACCGGGGCCGGCGAGCTGACGGTGCTCAGGGGCGCCGACCTCGACGTCATGCCGGGCGAGATCGTCGGGCTGATCGGGCCGTCTGGGTCGGGCAAGTCGTCACTGCTGCACGCGGCCGGGCTGCTGGAACATCCGACCGAAGGCCAGGTGATCATCGCCGGCCAGGACTGCAGCAAGCTGGGCGACCGGCCGCGCACCCTGACGCGCCTGGCCAGCATCGGCTTCGTCTACCAGTTCCACCATCTGCTGCCGGAGTTCACGGCGCTGGAGAACGTGGCCATGCCGGCCCTGATCCAGGGCCGCGACCGGGCCTGGGCGCAGGCGCGGGCTGAGGGGCTGCTCGGCCAGATGGGCCTGGCCGAACGCACCGACCACCAGCCGGGCCAGCTGTCCGGCGGCGAGCAGCAGCGGGTGGCCATCGCCCGCGCCCTGACCAACGAGCCGGTGCTGCTGCTGGCCGACGAGCCGACCGGCAACCTCGATCCGGAGACCGCCGCCCACGTCTTCCAGGCCCTGCACGACGTGGTTCGCGACCAGGGCGTCGCCGCCCTGATCGCCACCCACAACCTGGATCTGGCCCGCTACATGGACCGGGTGTTCGCCCTCAAGGACGGCCACCTGGAAGAGCGGCGGTTCTAGTTACCGCGCGGGACGCGGCGTCTGAGCCGCCGTCGGCGCGCTGAAGATGATCGGCACATTGACGTAGCCGCCACCAGCCGGTCTGCCGTCCGCCAGCAACGGGCTGACCTTGAACTTCGCGGCCAGCTTCAGGGCCGCCTCCGCGAAGCCGTCGTCGCCGCGAACCTGGCAGTCCGTCAGGTCGCCGGCCGGCGTCGTCCGGCACCGCAGCACCACCCGGCCGGACAGGCCCGCCTTGTAGGCCTCGCGCGGATAGACAGCCGCGACGTCGGCGCCGCTCGGGCGGGAAACCCAGACCGGCTTGGCGATCATCGGCCTCGGCGGGGTCGGAGCGGCCGCCGGCTGGACCGGCGTGCCGAAGACGATCGGGATGCTGACCTTGCCGGTGCGAGGTTTGCTCCCCTCGGGGAAGATGGCGTTGACCCGGAACTTGGGGGCCAGCTTCAGGGCCGCTTCGGCGAAGCCGTTGCCGGCCGGCGTCTCGCTCCGGGTCCGGCAGTTCGACAGCCAGCCGTCGACGCCCGTGTCGCAGGTCAGGACGACCCGTCCGGAAATGCCCTCGGCGCGGGCCCTGGCCGGATAGGCGGCCGCCACATCGGCGGCGCTGGGCCGGGCCTTCCAGTCGACGCCGGAGACCACGGGCGGTTCCGGCGGAGTGGGCGGGGCGGGCGGCGCCGGCGGGACGTGGGCCGCCGGTGCGACCGGCGCCAGGGGAGCCAACGGCGCGAGGCGGGCGAGCGGTGCAGGCGGCGCCGGCG
>NZ_JBXASF010000003.1:0-292500 GCF_058809015.1 Caulobacter sp. GW821-FHT11A05
GCGCGGCCGCGCCACCACCCCACCGTGAGTGCGGCGGACGCGTGGGTCCTAGGCACAAGGCCTAGGATGACGGTGAGGGGGAAGCTGAGAGGGGCCCTATCAGGCGTCCCGCGTCGCCCCGACCCTTTGCGCCAGCGACGCCGCCATGAACTGGTCAAGGTCGCCGTCCAGCACGCCGTCGGTGTCGCTGGTTTCGACGTTGGTGCGCAGGTCCTTGACCATCTGGTAGGGCTGCAGGACGTAACTGCGGATCTGGTGGCCCCAGCCGATGTCGGTCTTCTGGTCTTCCAGGGCCTGGGCGGCGGCTTCGCGCTTCTGCAGTTCCTGCTCGTAGAGCCGGGCGCGCAGCATCTTCCAGGCTTCCTCGCGGTTCTGGTGCTGGCTGCGGCCGGCCTGGCAGGCCACGGCGATGCCGGTCGGGATGTGCGTCAGGCGCACGGCCGAGTCGGTCTTGTTGATGTGCTGACCGCCGGCCCCGCTGGCCCGGTAGGTGTCGGTGCGCACGTCGGCCGGGTTGATCTCGATCTCGATGGTGTCGTCGACGACCGGATAGACCCAGGCCGAGGCGAAGGATGTGTGGCGCTTGGCGGCGGCGTCATAGGGGCTGATGCGGACCAGGCGGTGGACGCCGCCCTCGGTCTTCAGCCAGCCATAGGCGTTGGGGCCGCTGACCTGCAGGGTGGCCGACTTGATGCCGACGCTCTCGCCGGAGGTCTCTTCGATCAGATCGACCTTGTAGCCGTGCTGCGTGGCCCAGCGGCTGTACATGCGCAGCAGCATGTTGGCCCAGTCGCAGGATTCGGTGCCGCCGGCCCCGGAGTTGATCTCGACATAGGCGTCGTTGCCGTCGGCTTCGCCCGACAGCAGGGCTTCCAGCTGAGCGCGGTCGGAGCGTTCGCGCAGGGCCTTCAGCTGGGCGCGGGCCTCCTCGAGAGCGCCCTCGTCCGCTTCCATGTCGGCCAGTTCGGCGTAGTCGACGGCGTCGGCCAGCTCTGTCTCGAGGGCGCGGACGGTGGCGATCTTGCCGGCCAGCGCCTGGCGTTCGCGCATCAGGGCCTGGGCCTCTGCCGGCCGGTCCCACAGGGTGGGATCCTCCGAACGGGCGTCCAGTTCATCCAGGCGTCTTAGGGCTGGATCCCAGTCAAAGTCGCCTCCTGAGCAGGCTGATCGCCTGCTCGATGTCGGCCTTGGCGGCCTCGACATCCGGTCTCATGAAAAACTCCAGTCGTCACGTCGCAGCCCATATGGGGCGCGGAGGGCGGGCTTACAGGGGCTCGCGGTTCAATACAATCCGCTGAGGTCGTCCGGCACCTTCGGCTTGGGCGGCGGCTTCTGTTCCGGCGGCGGGGCGGCGGTCGGCGGGCGGAAGGCGTCGTCGTAGGGGATGGGGCCCAGCGGCTTGGAACCGCCCAGCCCCGGGCCGCCGACGTTGCCGCGCGGCTCGGTGCCCGGCCGGAAGGCCTCGCGGATGCCGCCGACCATGGCGAACTTGGCCTCCTTGGGCGGCTTGAACTCGGTGGGCGGCACGTCCTTGAGGGCCGTCTTCATGAAGTCGATGAAGATCGGCAGGGAGGCGACGCCGCCGACCTCGCCGTCGCCGAGGCTGCGGTTGTCGTCGAAGCCGACGAACACCCCGACCACGATCTGCGGCGTGTAGCCGACGAACCAGGCCGAGCGGTACTCGTTGGTGGTGCCCGTCTTGCCGGCCACCGGCCGGCCCAGCACCCGCGCCTGGGTGGCGGTGCCGCGCTGGACCACGCCTTCCAGCATGGAGGTGATCTGGTAGGCGGTGACCGGGTCGATGACCTGGCGGCCGCCGGGGGCGATGCGCGGGCTCTCGTCGCCGTTGAAGCCGGCGTTGCAGCGCGGGCAGTCGCGCTTGTCGGCGCGGAACAGGATCTTGCCCTCGCGGTCCTCGATGACCTCGATGAGGTGCGGGTCGATGCGGCGGCCGCCATTGGCGAAGGAGGCGTAGGCGCCGGTGATCTTCAGCGGGGTGGTCTCCCCCGCCCCCAGCGCCATGGCCAGCACCGGCGCCATGTCGTCGGTGACGCCCATGCGGACGGCCAGGTCGCTGACCTTGCGCATGCCCACGCCCTGGGCCAGGCGCACGGTCATGGCGTTGCGCGACAACTCCAGGCCCCGGCGCAGCGGCATCGAGCCATAGTACTTCTTGTTGTAGTTCTCCGGCGTCCAGTCCTCGCCGTTGACCGCCCCTTTCAGGGTGATCTGGGCGTCGGTGACCATGCTGGCCGGAGTGAAGTCGCCTTCCAGGGCGGCGGCGTAGACGAACGGCTTGATGGCCGAACCCGGCTGGCGCATCGCCTGGGTGGCGCGGTTGAAGTTGGACAGCGAGAAACTGTAGCCGCCGACCATGGCCAGCACCCGGCCGCTGTTGGGCTCGATGGCGACCAGGGCGCCGTTGACCAGCGGCACCTGCTTGAGGCGGTAGACGCCGGCCGCCTTCTCGTCCGGCTCGACGAACACCAGGTCGCCGACGGCCAGGCCCTTGCCGGCCCGGGCCCAGGCGATGTCCTCGGCCGCCAGCGGGCCGGGGCCATAGTCCTTGGCCGGGCGCACGCGAACGGCGCCCTCGACACTCTCGACGACGGCGGCCCGCCAGTTACGGCGCTCGGACGGCGGGGTCTTCTTCAGGGCGGCGGCTTCCCAGCCGGCGGCCGGGTTGGTCGTGCCCCAGGCCCCCCGCCAGCCGTGGCGGCGGTCGTAGGCTTCCAGCCCGTTCATCAGGGCCACCCGCGCCGCCGTCTGGAGGTTCGAGTCCAGCGTCGTGCGCATGTAGTAGCCGCCCTCGGTCAGGCGCTCTCCCATGGTCCCCAGGCCCCGGCGGCGGACCTCTTCAACGAAATAGTCGGCGTCCTTGTACTTGGCGCGGCTGGGGGCCGACTGGACGACCAGGTCCTCCTTCATCGCCGCCTCGGCCTCGGCCCGGCTGACCCAGCCGAGCTCGGCCATCTGGCCGAGGATCCAGTTGCGGCGCGCCATGGCGTTGGCCTTCTGGCGGATCGGATGGTAGTTGTCCGGTCCCTTGGGCACGGCGGCCAGATAGGCCATCTCGGCCAGGGTCAGATTGTCCAGCGACTTGCCGAAATAGTTGTAGGCGGCGGCGGCGACGCCGTAGCTGCGGTAACCCAGCCAGATTTCGTTCAGATAGAGCTCGAGGATGTGGTCCTTGGTCAGCGTCTGTTCCAGGCGCCGGGCCAGGATGGCTTCCTTCAGCTTGCGGCCGAGGGTGGCGTCGCTGGTCAGGAGGACGTTCTTGGCCACCTGCTGGGTGATGGTCGAGCCGCCTTCGAGCCGCCGGCCCCGCACGACATTGACGACATTGCGCAGCATGGCCCGTCCCAGACCCTGCACGTCGACGCCGCTGTGGTGGAAGAAGTTGCGGTCCTCGGCGGCCATGAAGGCCTGGACCAGGCGCGGCGGCATCTGGTCGTAAGGCACGAAGATGCGCCGCTCTTTCGAGAACTCGCCGATCAGGGTGCCGTCCCAGCCGTAGACCCGCGTCGCGGTCGGCGGACGATAGTCGACCAGGTCGCCGGCGTCAGGCATGTCGTGGAACAGGACGGCCGCGTAGATGGCGATGGCGAAGCCGGCCACGGCGATGACGCTGAGCACGCCAATGCCCAAAACGGCGACCCACCGCTCCGGTGGGTTGAACACCGGCCACACGCCCCGGGATTTCTTGTCCGACATGGGATTCCCTCTAGCGCGCCAGAGGGACGGCGCCAATGCGGCTTAGGGGACTGGTTGTTCGCCGCGCCGGTGCGGCCGGTTTGTAGCCGCGGTCAGACGAACAACCTGTCCCCGACAGGCCCGGGACGGCGGGCTTTCCGTAGATGGCGGCGGGGCAGTCGCTGGCGGCGGCCTGTCGGGGACAGGTTGTCCGTCAAACGCCGGCGTGCATCTGGCTAAACGCGGGCGCGGACAACCAGTCCCCTAGCGAGAAGCGATCTTCATGTCGCGCGAGAACCACCGGTCGATGGCGTCGCCGATGCTGTTGACCAGGCGCGTACGGCTGGCGGCCGAGGTCAGGCGGGCCTCGTCGGAGGGGCTGGTGATGAAGCCCATTTCCAGCAAGACGGCCGGCACATCGGGGGCAAGCAGGACCATCAGGTTGCCCTCACGATGGCTGCGGCGCAGCATCGGAGTGACGTCGGAGATGTCGCTGACCAGCATCTCGGCGAAGGCGGCTGAGCGGTTCTTGGTAGCGCGCTGCGACAGATCGATCAAAATCTGGCCGACGCCGCGGTCGCCGCCGGTCAGGGTGCTGTTCATCAGCCAGTCGTCCTTGGACAGCACCTTGCCGACCCGCCGCTCGCCCTTTTCCGACAGGGTGTAGACCGAGGCGCCACTGGTCGATTCGGGACCGGAGTCGGCGTGCAACGAAATGAACAGGTCGGCGTCGGCGCGACGGGCGATCTGAACCCGCCCTTCCGGCGTGACGTAGAAATCCGAGTCCCGGGTCATGATGACCGTATAGCGGCCAGTCTTCTCCAACCGGGCCTTAAGGGCCTTGGCGGCGGCCAGGGTGACCTGCTTTTCGTGGACATTGGCGCCGATGGCGCCCGGGTCATGACCGCCGTGGCCGGCGTCGATGACGATGACCTTGCGGCCCGAGGGACGGTCCGCCCGGATCACCGTCGGAATGCGCCGGGCGGCCTGCTCGACAGGCAGCGACTGGGCGGGACCCAGCCCCCTAGCGTCGCGGGCGTCGCGCAGCGAGTTCGCGCCGCCGGTGGCTCGCAGATCGATGACATAGCGGTAGTGGTCGACGCCGTCGCCGGGCGGCAGCAGGAAGCGCCGCGCGACCTTGGCCTGCTGGGCCAGCTCGATGTTGATGCGGGCCCCGCCGCCCTGGGAATTGACGGTCCAGCGGCGCACGACGCCCTGCCCCGCCCCCTTGAGGTCGGCCCCGACGCCCACCTTCGGGAAGGCGACGACGACGGTGTTGTCGATGGCGCCGTCGGAGATCAGCTTGCCGGACACCGAACGGTCGAGGTCGATGACCAGCCGGGTCTCGGCCGTGTCGCCGCCCAGCCGCACCTTGAGGATGCCGGCGGCCATGCCGGAAGCTTGCGCAAACGCGCCCGCGCCAAGGCCGACGACGATCAGACCGCCGGCGATCAACGCCGCCGTCCAACGCTTGCCGACCTTACCCGCGACCCCGCGCATTCTTACGCCCCGCACACTCGCCAATCCGACGATCAGACCCACTATGGGCTGGCGGAGATGGAGAAGGGGTTAAGGATGGTTAGGAAATTGGCCGAGCTCCTCGATTTGAGGCCATCGATCCGAACCAACCGGACTCGGCCCGCGTTAGCAGCCCGGGACATTCCGAAAGACCTGCTGACGCATGAACGAGCGCAACGCCGGGACGCCTGTCCCGCCCCCTCCTCACCCGACCGATCGCTGGAGCGCCATCGCCGCCGAGGGCCGGGCCGGTCTTGGCCAGCTGGCGCACAGCCGCTGGAGCCCCTACGCCGTCATAGCCCTCAGCCTGCTGGTCCTGTTCTTCACCTACCTGACTTGGTCGCTGCCGCTGGGCCGGGCGCTGGAGCCGTTCCAGACCCCGACCCTGGTGCTGGTCACGGCGGATGGCAAGCCGTTCGCGCGGCGGGGGTTCTACAAGGAGGCGCCGGTCGAGGTCGACAAGCTGCCGAAGTATGTACCGGGGGCCTTCATCGCCATCGAGGACCGGCGGTTCACCAGCCACTGGGGCATCGATCCCTGGGCCATCGGACGGGCCGCAGCCGCCAACGCCAAGAACGGCCGGGTGCGCCAGGGCGGCTCGACCATCACCCAGCAGCTGGCCAAGAACGCCTTCCTGTCGAATGAGCGCAGCCTGAAGCGCAAGGCGCAGGAGGCGATCATCGCCCTCTATCTGGAGGCGCGGCTGTCGAAGGCGGAGATCCTCTCGCGCTACATGTCGAGCGTCTATTTCGGCGACGGCGTCTATGGCCTGCGGGCGGCGGCGCGGAACTATTTCGACAAGGCGCCCGAGGACCTGACGGTTGGCGAGGCGGCGATGCTGGCCGGGGTCGTCAAGGCCCCGACCCGGCTGGCGCCGACCACCGACTTCAAGGCCGCCAAGGCGCGGGCCGGCCTGGTGCTGGCCGAGATGGTCGATATGAAGCTGGTCGCCGCCGACGAGGCGGCCAAGGCCCTGAAATCCGTGAAACTGAAGGGGGCGCGGTCGAAACTGCCGGACGGCTCCTATTTCGCAGACTGGATCGCGCCGCAGGTGCGCCAGACCTTCGGCCGCGGCTATGGCGAGGTCACCGTCTGGACCACCCTCGATTCCCAGATGCAGATCCAGGCCCAGCGAGCGGTGCGCAATGGCCTGAAGAGCGGCAAGGGCCGGCGGGTCGGCCAGGCGGCGCTGGTGGCCATGCGCACCGACGGCCGCATCGTCGCCCTGGTCGGCGGCGCGGACTACAAGAAGAGCCAGTTCGACCGCGCCACCCAGGCCATGCGCCAGCCCGGCTCAGCCTTCAAGCCGTTCGTCTACCTGGCGGCGATCCGCCAGGGCTTTGGCCCGGATAGCCTGGTGCTCGACGCGCCGGTGAAGATCGGAAACTGGAGCCCGCAGAACTACGAGGGCAGCTACGCCGGCGGCGAGATCACCCTGGCCCAGGCCTTCGCCCGGTCGTCGAATGTCGCCTCCGCCCGGCTGGTGCAGCAGATCGGTCCTTCGCGGGTGATCCGCGTCGCCCGCGACCTGGGCGTCACCTCCGACCTGCCCAACGACGCCAGCATCGCGCTGGGCACCGGCGAGATGACCCTGCTGGAGCTGACCAGCGCCTACGCCGGCATCGCAGCGGGCCAGGCGCCGGTGAAGCCGCACGGCCTGCTGGCCCAGGCGCCGACCGGGCCGGCGCGGCAGCTGGGTCGCAGTGAGCGCCAGGCCATGCTGCAGCTGATGCGCGGCGTCGTCGAGTACGGCACCGGCACGGCGGCCAACATCAACCCCGGCGTCTACGGCAAGACCGGCACCAGCCAGGACTACCGCGACGCCTGGTTCATCGGCTTCGCCGGCGACCTGGTGGTCGGGGTCTGGGTCGGCAACGACGACAACACCCCGATGAAGGGCGTCACCGGCGGCAACATCCCGGCCCAGATCTGGCGCGACTTCATGGGCTACGCCATGCGCCGCCCGGACTTCCCGCGGGCGACCGAGGTGATCGAGCAGCCGCTGATGGACTTCGATGTGGCGCAGTTGGATACACCGGCCGAACTCATCATCCAGGGGCCGGACGGGGCACTGCTCGACGAAGCCGGCATACCGTTCGAAGATCCGCAGCCGCTCTCCCCGGAGGACGATCCGCGCGGCCCGGCGCCTGACGCCAATCGCGAGCCGGACTACGGCCAGGGGCCGGACCCCCGCTACGCCGATCCGCGGGACGAACCGCGAGACGGCGACCTCCGGCCGGCGGACGACCCGCCGGACCGGGGACCAGAGGGTCCGGGATTCTGAAGGCCTGACAACGTCGCCATTGACGCTTTGCTAACCAAGAACCGGTGGACTGACCCTGGCGCGTTCTGCGCGCCGGACAGGGGACGTTGGTCTTGGCCATCCATCGCTTCAGGCGGGCTCGCCGCGCCCCTGTCGCGCCGGTCCTGCTTGCGGCCCTGGCGGTGCTGGCGGTTGCGGCGTTCGTGGGCATGCAGCCCCGCCCGGCGCCGGATACCCCGCCCGCAGCGACACTCTCCACCGTGACCCATATCGTCGATGGCGACACCGTCGATGTCCGCATGGACGGCGAGATCGTTCGCGTGCGGCTGGCCGAGATCGACGCGCCGGAGTCCAACCAGGCCTGGGGGCAGCGGTCCGAGGCGGTCCTGGCCAGACTGACCCTCAACAAGCCGGTCCGCATCGAACGCCGGGGCCGCGACCGCTACGGCCGGCTGATCGGCCGGCTGTATGTCGGCGAGGTGGATGTCAGCGCCGCCATGGTCGAGGAGGGCTGCGCCTGGGCCTATCGCCGCTACCTGACCGATCCCGCCATGCTGGCCCTGGAGAAGGCGGCGCGAAACAACAGGACCGGGCTTTGGGCCCAAAACGCCAGCGAGATCGTCGCGCCCTGGGACTGGCGCCAGGGCGGCGAGGCCGCGGCGCCGGCCGGCGTGGGCTTCGTCGATTCGAGCCCCCCGACCGCCGCCTTCCAGTGCGGCTCCGCCCGGACCTGCGGTCAGATGAGCAGCTGTGAGGAGGCGACCTTCCACCTGCGCCAATGCGGCCTGACCCGCCTCGACGGGAACAAGGACGGCGTGCCCTGCGAGAGCCTCTGCCGACCGGGCGGCTAAGGCTCCGCACCACCGCCCTTCCCTTTGCCCGCCACATCAGGCTAATGTCCCGCTCGCGCGCCGCACCCCGCAACCGACGGGGTCGCTCCGTGCAACGCACAGGCAGGCGTCCGGCCTGGTCGGAGGAAGCTCCGGCACAAGGACGCCGACTACATCCGCATCCTGAGCGCCGCACTGGC
Organism: Caulobacter sp. GW821-FHT11A05; assembly: GCF_058809015.1. Lineage (NCBI taxonomy): Bacteria > Pseudomonadati > Pseudomonadota > Alphaproteobacteria > Caulobacterales > Caulobacteraceae > Caulobacter > Caulobacter sp. GW821-FHT11A05. The sequence continues at coordinate 8,505 of NZ_JBXASF010000003.1, forward strand.
GCACCCAGGAACAACAGAGACCTTTCATGGGCCGCGCGCACGCCCCCCAACATTGTCCGCTTACAGCCGCCCCCACCGGGGCCGGACTGGGCGACGTGCTGCGCGCCACAACCACAGACCGGCGGCTGCGCCTTGAGCGCGCCCCCGGCCGAAAAGAGACATTCGATGACAAAAAAGATGCTCATCGACGCCGCACACGCCGAAGAAACGCGTGTCGTCGTCATGGATGGAAGCCGGATTGAAGAATTCGACTTCGAAAGCCAAAGCCGTAAACAGCTCCGCGGGAACATCTACCTCGCGAAAGTGACCCGGGTCGAACCCAGCCTGCAGGCCGCCTTCATCGAGTATGGCGGCAACCGGCACGGGTTCCTGGCTTTCAACGAAATCCACCCCGACTACTACCAGATCCCGCTGGCCGACCGCGAGGCGCTGACCCGCGAGCTGGCCGAGGACGACGACGAGCCGGCGCCGCCCAAGCGTGACCGCGGCCGTGGCCGTTCGCGCAGCAAGCCGGCGGCCCGTGAAGCCGATCCGCAGATCGAAGCCTCCGAAGACGGCGAAGAGGCGCAGGCCTCGGACGACAACGGCCACGACGAGTCGCACGGCCACGACGACCACAACAGCGACGATCACGATCACCCCGAGACCGTCAGCTCCTCGTCCGCCTCGGACGACGATGACGACGACATGGAAGAAGAGGTCGAGCGCCGCCGTCGCCGCCTCATGCGCAAGTACAAGATCCAGGACGTTATCCGTCGCCGGCAGATCATGCTGGTCCAGGTCGTCAAGGAAGAGCGCGGCAACAAGGGCGCGGCCCTGACCACCTACCTGTCGCTGGCCGGCCGTTACGGCGTGCTGATGCCCAACACCGACCGGGGCGGCGGCATTTCGCGCAAGATCGTCTCGGCGACCGACCGCAAGCGCCTGAAGACCGTCGTCCAGGGCCTGGGCGTTCCCAAGGGCCTGGGCCTCATCGTCCGCACGGCCGGCGCCAAGCGCACCAAGGCCGAGATCAAGCGCGACTACGAATACCTGATGCGGCTGTGGGAAAACATCCGCGACACCACCCTGAACTCCGTGGCCCCCGCCCTCATCTATGAGGAAGAGGACCTGGTGAAGCGGGCGATCCGCGACCTGTTCGACAAGGACATCGACAGCGTCCAGGTCGAGGGCGAAGCCGGCTACAAGGAAGCCCGCGACTTCATGCGGATGATCATGCCGGCCCAGGCCAAGAAGGTCGTGGCCTACCGTGAGCCGACGCCGCTGTTCGTGGCCCACCGCATCGAAAACCAGCTTTCGCAGATCTACACCCCGGTCGTGCCGCTGCGTTCGGGCGGCTATCTGGTGATCAACCAGACCGAGGCGCTGGTCGCCATCGACGTCAACTCCGGCAAGGCGACGCGCGAGCGCAACATCGAGGCGACCGCGCTGAAGACCAACATGGAGGCGGCCGAGGAGGCCTGCCGCCAGCTGCGTCTGCGCGATCTGGCCGGGCTGATCGTCATCGATTTCATCGATATGGAGGAGTCGAAGAACAACCGCGCCGTCGAGAAGGTCCTGAAGGACAATCTGAAAGACGACCGCGCCCGCGTGCAGATGGGCCGCATCAGCTCCTTCGGCCTGATGGAAATCAGCCGCCAGCGTCGCCGCACCGGCGTGCTGGAAGGCACCACCCACGTCTGCCCGCACTGTGAAGGCGTCGGCCGGGTTCGCTCGGTCGAGTCGAGCGCCCTGTCGGCCCTGCGCGCCGTGGAGATGGAAGCCCTGCGCGGCGGCGGCGAGCTGACCCTCAAGGTCCCGGCCGCCGTGGCCCTGTATATCCTCAACGAGAAGCGCGCCCACCTGGCCCGCATCCACCACGTCCACCACCTGTACGTCACCATCCAGGTCGATGACGCCTTGGCCCATGCCGAGCATGAGCTGGAGCGCACGGCCCTGGGCGAGCACAGCCTGCACGCCCTGGACACCTCGGTGCTGGCCCTGCCGAGCCAGGCCCTGGTCGATGACGACGACGACTTCGTGCCGCCGGACGACGAGGAAGACGACGAAGAGATCATCGCCGATGACGATGACGAGGTCTCCGAGGACCGCCCGGCCCGCCGTGAGGGCGCCGAGCGTGAGCCGCGCCGTGACGACGACAGCCGCGATGGCCGCCGCCGCCGCCGCCGCCGTGGCGGTCGCCGCGACGAAGAGGGCGATGAGCGCCCGGCCGCTGCCGCTGACGCCGCCGTGGGCGACGCGGAGGACGGCGAGGTCGACCCCGAAGCCGGTGGCGACGACGAGTTCGACAAGGACGGGCGCCGCCGGCGCCGCGGCCGTCGCGGCGGTCGCCGCAGCCGCGAGGAAGATCGTCCCAAGGACGGCTTCGCCTGGGCCCGCCCGCGCGTGCCGTTCGGCGACGATCCCTTCCAATGGCACGATCCGGCCACCCTCGAGGGCGGCGGCATGCTGGCCGTCCGCGATCCCGACCATGCGCCGGCCCGTCCGGTGCTGGTCGAGGGCGACGAAGGTCCGACCGCCGAGCGTGGCGAGCGACCTGAACGCGGCGAGCGCGATCGTGGCGAACGCGGCGGCCGTGGCCGTCGTCGTGGCCGCGACCGTGATCGTGGCCCCCGTGAGCCTCGCGACGAGGTCGCGGCCGAGGCTGTCGAAGCCGCCTTGCCGGCGGAAGAGGCTGCGCCGACCCTCGCTATGATCGATCCGCCGATCTCCACCCTGGAAGCCGGCGCGCCGTTCACCGACGAGGTCTGGGTCGAGCTGCCCGCCGAGGAACCGGCCAAGAAGCCGCGCAAGAGCCGCGCCAAGGCCAAGAAGGTCGACGAGGAGGCCCCGGCCGCCCCGGAAGCCGTCGAAGCCGCGCCCGAGCCGGTCGCCGAGGCCCCTGCCCCTGCGCCGGAACCTGCGCCTGAGCCTGAGCCGGCTCCGGTCGTGGTCGCTGCTCCGGAGCCCGCTTCGGCCCCGGAACCGGTCGTCCCGGCTGAGCCCGATCCGAACGAAATCACCGCTCCGCCGGAAAAACCCAAAAAGGGTTGGTGGCGCCGGTGATCAACCCGCACTAGTCTTGCTGATGCGCGGGGGCGCAAACGGAGTAACCTGACCTGATGAGCTCCCGCGCTTTCTCATCCTGGCGGCCGCTTCGGGCGGCCATCGCCGGCCTGACGGCGGCCAGCCTGGTGCTGACCGCCGGCTTGCCGGCCTTCGCCCAGGACGATCGGGTGTCGCTGCTGCGCGACACCGAGATCGAGGAAATCCTCCACGCCGAGGCCGATCCGCTGATCGCCGCGGCCGGGCTGACGCCCAAGGATGTCACCATCCTGCTGGTCGGCGACAAGACGCTGAACGCCTTCGCCACCCAGGGCCAGATGCTCGGCTTCAACACCGGCCTGATCCTGGAGACCGAGAACCCCAACCAGCTGAAGGGCGTCATGGCCCACGAGGTCGGCCACCTGGCCGGCGCTCACCCGCTGCGCTCGGGCGACATGCAGAACGCCGGCCTGCGGCCGATGCTGCTGACCATGGGCCTTGGCGTGCTGGCCATGCTAGCCGGGGCGCCGGACGCCGGCGCCATGCTGATCGGCAACTCCGGCTACTTCGGCACCCTGGGCATGCTCGGCTACAGCCGCGAGCAGGAAGGCCGCGCCGACCAGGCGGGCCTGGGCTTCCTCGAGAAGAGCGGCCAGTCCGGCAAGGGCCTGGTCGAGTTCTTCGACAAGTTCCGCTACCAGGAAGTCTTCCAGGAAGCCCGCCGCTTCCCCTACTTCCGCAGCCACCCGCTGTCCTCGGACCGCATCGAACTGCTGCGCACCAAGGTCGAGGCCCAGCCGCACTTCGCCGTCGTCGACACGCCGGCCGAGATCGAGCGGCATGACATCATGAAGGCCAAGATCATCGGCTTCACCCAGCCGCAGGCCGCCCTGATCAAGTACGCCGAGACCGACAAGAGCTATCCGGCCCGCTATGCCCGGGCCATCGCCTATTACCGCCTCAAGGACGTCAACCGCGCCGTCGGCATGGTCGACGCCCTGCTGACCGAGCAGCCCGAGAACGCCTATCTGTGGGAGCTCAAGGGCCAGATGCTGTTCGAGTTCGCCCGCGCCAAGGAGGCCGAATATCCGCAGCGCCAGTCGGTGAAGTTCAAGCCGGACGCGCCGCTGCTGCGCATCAACCTGGGCCAGACGCTGATCAACCTGGACGACCCGGTGAAGCGCGACGAGGGCATCGACATGCTCAAGCGATCCTTGCTGCACGAGGACATCCCGGATGCCTGGCGTCTGCTGGCCCAGGCCTATGACGCCAAGGGCGAAGAGGGCTTGGCCCGGCTGTCGACGGCGGAATACTACTACGCCCTGGGCGGGCTGAACGAGGCGCGCGGTTTCGCCATGCGGGCCCGCGACCTGCTCGACAAGGACAGCGTCGGCTGGCGCCGCGCCACCGACATCGTCCTGACCGCCAACCCCAGCCGCGAGGACCTCAAGGACCTCGCCAAGGAAGGCGTCATGGCCCACCCGTAAGGGCGGGCCTCCGCTGAAAAGACCCAAGAGACACACATGCGCCGCTCGACGATCCCGCTTGTCATCACCCTGGCCGCCACGGTCGGGCTAAACGCTTGCGAGAAGAAGACCGATTCCACCAAGGTCGATCCGAACGCCATCGCCGCGGCCCAGAACGTCAAGGTCGACAAGGACTTCGGCGACAAGGTGCGGGCTTACATCCTGCAGCACCCCGAGATCCTGATCGAGGCGCAGCAGGCGTTGCAGCTGAAGGCCATGGCCGAGGAAGACCAGGCCATCGAGAAACAGTTCGGCGGCCACAAGGTGCAGCTGCAGCGTGACAAACGGGACTTCGTGATCAACCCGAAGGGCAAGATCACCGTGGTGCAGATGTTCGACTACAATTGCAGCTACTGCAAAATCATCGCTCCCGAGATCGCCCAGCTGGCGCGCGACAACCCCGATGTGCGGTTCGTCTTCAAGGACTACACGCTGGGCAACTTCGGCCCGACCTCGGAGTACGCGGCGGCGGCGGCGCGGGCGCTCAGCCAGAAGGGGCTGTTCGCCGACAGCCACTTCGAGATGATGGCCCACCGGCCGCTGACCGACGAGCAGGTTGACGACCTCTTGACCCGCAACGGCATCGCCCCGGCCTCGGTGCGGGCCCTGGAGCAGACGCCGGAGCAGCGCCAGTACCTGACCGACGTGCGCCAGCTGGCCAAGGACATGGGCATCAACGGCACCCCAGCCTTCTTCGTCGAGGGCGACTTCATCAGCGGGGCGCAGCCTGAGCTGCTGAAAGCGGCCATCGCCAAGGCGAAGACGGGGAAATAGGGGCGACCTCCATCCCCACCGATCATGCTCGCGAAGGCGAGCATCCAACATGCAGCGGTGCGCGGCAGACGGCTAAGCAGCGCGCACGCTGTTGCGGCACAGGGCCAAGCAATCCACGCATGGATGCTCGCCTTCGCGAGCATGATCGGTGGGTAGGTTAGGCCGTCGTTCTAGATTTGCCCCGGTGAGAAATCAGAAAGACTGCCGCCCGCCCACTCGCGGCCCGCTTCCTTCATCCGCTGGCCGGCGGCGTCCGCCCTGCCCTTCTTCGCCTCGGCGCGGCTGGCGACGACCAGGGTCAGCGGGTCGTGTGGCCAGCGGGCCAGCACCTTGTCGGTTTCCTTGAGCGCCTTGTCGGCCTGGCCCGAGGCCAGTAGGGCGGCGGCGTAGGAGCGGCGGACCGGATACCACCAGGGCGGCGGATCGCGCGACTCGCCGAACTCCCGCTCCTGCATCAGCGCGGCCTTGTAGTAGTGGCGGGCCGCCTGGCGCGGGTTGTTCTCCAGCATCGCCGCTCGGCCGAGCAGCACCTCGGTGGCGATGTCGACAAAGGCGAGGTAGTGGCTGGCGTCGCCCTCGGCGATGCCCGGCCGCGTCATCCCGATGGCCGCCGCTTCCGCCCGAACGCCGGCGGCGTCGCCCCGCCGGCTGAGCGCTTCGCCCCGGGCATAGCGCCACATGGCCCTTTGCAGCGGATGGGCCGGCTTGGCCGTCGCCAGCAGCTGGTCGATGTCGCCATGGCGGCCATAGGCGAACCAGCCCCGCGAGGCGCCGGCCTGCAGCCAGGGATGAGCCTTGCTCATGTCGATGGCGCGGAACACGCCGCCGATCTTCAGCGCCGCGTTGGCGTCGCCGGCCATCATCGCCCCGCCGAGCGCGAAGCTGACGTTGTGGCCGTAGTAGCCGAGCTTGAACAGGTCGCTGGGTCCGTCGGTGCGCTTGGCCCAGGCGGCATCGACGTCGATGGCGTCGAGGTTGGCGCGAGCGGCGTCCTTGTAGCGGCCGATCTGGTAGTAGGTGTGCGACGGCATGTGGATCAGGTGGCTGGCCCCCGGCGCGATGCCCTGCAGCCTGTCAGCGTAGGTCTCCGCCTTGCCCGGCGAGCCGATCCACTCGCTGGCGTGGATGTAGAAATGGATGGCCCCGGCGTCGTTCGGGCTGCGCGCCAGAACGGTTTCCAGAAGCGGCATCGAGCGCGCCGGCTGGCTGGCGATCATCCAGGCGTCGGCCGCCCAGACCATGATCGTGTCGTCGGCGGGGTATCGGGTGGCCAGGGCGTCCATGGCCTTGGCGAAGGCCTTGTCGTCGCCCTTGCCGGCGTAGCGGGCGACGAGGGCGGCGGAGAGGGCGCGGTCTCGCTCCGAACCAGCCTTGGCGATCAGCGCGTCCGCCTTCGCCGCCGCCTCGCGGGCCTTGACCAGGTCGGCCGGCTCGACGCCGAAGTTGATCGTCGGGCCCAGCGACCAGGCGTAGCCCCAGGCGCACATGCCGCAGTCGGGATCGAGCCGAACGGCCTCGGCGAAGGCGGCGGTGGCTTCCTCGTGATTGAAGGCCCAGGCCAGTTGCAGGCCGTAGTCGAACCAGCGCTGGCCCTCGGCGTTGGCGGCCACCTTGAAGCGTCCGTTGCCGAAGGCGTCGCTCATCGGCGGCGGCTTGGCGACCTTGGTCACCGCCGCGCCGCCCTCGCTGTCGGCGGTCAGGCACATCGGCGAGAGGGCCAGCGGGCTGAAGGCCGGCGCCGACTGCGCCACCTGGCTGGCCGGAACCAGGACGGCCAGACCGACGCCCAATAGCCACGCGGTTTTCATGCTTGTCCCTCCCAAGACGCTGCAGGCTAACCCAGTACGCCGATTTTCCGAGGTCAGATGAGCCCGGCGAGGGGCGACGACGGATCGGCGTACATCCGGCGCGGCATGCGGCCGGCCAGGTAGGCCTCGCGGCCGGCGATGACGGCATGTTTCATGGCGCTGGCCATCAGGATGGGATCCTTGGCCTCGGCGATGGCGGTGTTCATCAGGATGCCGTCACAGCCCAGCTCCATGCCGATGGTGGCGTCGCTGGCCGTGCCGACCCCCGCGTCGACCAGCACCGGCACGGTCGTCTGCTCGACGATCAGGCGCAGGTTGACCCTGTTCTGGATGCCCAGCCCCGAACCGATCGGCGCGCCCAGCGGCATGATGGCGGCCGCCCCGGCCTCCTCCAGCTTGCGGCAGTAGACCAGGTCGTCGGTGCAGTAGACCATGACGTCGAAGCCCTCGGCGACCAGCAGCTTGAGGGCCCGCAGGGTCTCTTCCATGTCGGGATAGAGGGTCTTGGGGTCGGAGAGGACCTCAAGCTTGACCAGCGACCAGCCGCCGGCCTCGCGAGCCAGGCGCAGGGTGCGCACCGCCTCCTCGCCGGTGAAACAGCCGGCGGTGTTGGGCAGGTAGGTGAACTCATCCGGCTTGACGAAATCCATCAGCAGCGGCTGGGAGCGGTCGGTCAGGTTCACCCGCCGCACGGCCACGGTGACGATCTCCGCCCCCGCCGCGCGGGCGGCGTCGGCGTTGGTCTGGTAGTCCTTGTACTTGCCGGTGCCGACGATCAGGCGGGAGCTGAAGGTGCGGCCGGCGACGGTCCAGGTATCGGGCGTGGTCATGGGGCGGGATTACACCAGGAGCGGCGGTCTGGGGAGCCGGGGCTTGTCGAAGCGGCCGCCATTATAGCACGGCGCCCGGGGCGGAAACGGTGGTTCGGCTGGCAAGCCTTTAAAAACATGTGACTTTTAGGTGGATGGGACGTGGCGGAATGTGGGCGGCGGCGTTGATGTGACGTCGGCGCCGGCGCGGGGAATGTTGACAGCCGGGGTAACAGGCGAGGTCAACGATCGCGACGACCGACTGATCGGCCTTAGGGTTCCGATCGAGCCATTTTGAATCTTGGGTATGGACCTACTCGACGGCGCTTACGCGTTGCTCCGAAGGGATGGTAACCGGTATCATCGCGCCATGAGCAGCGAAATCCCCCTTCTCGACCGCCGCCAGTTGATCATCGGCGCCGGTGGCCTGGCCACGGCGGGGCTGGTGTCCCCGGCCTGGGCCAGACGCGGCGATCCGGTCGTGCGGACGAAACACGGGCCGGTGCAGGGCCTGCGCCAGGGCGGGCTGCTGGTGTTCAAGGGCGTCCGCTACGGGGCCGACACCGGCCCGCGCCGGTTCCAGCCGCCGGTGGCGCCGACGCCCTGGAAGGCCCCCCTGCCCTGCGTCGCCTACGGCCACGCCTGCGTTCAGCGAGGCAGGGAGGACGACCAGTCTGAGGACTGCCTGTTCCTCAACGTCTGGACGCCGGGCGCCGACGCCGGCAAGCGGCCGGTGATGCTCTACATCCACGGCGGGGCCTATGCGACGGGGAGCGGATCCAGCCCCTGGACCGACGGGACGCGGCTGGCGACCCGGGGCGATGTGGTGGTGGTCACGGTCAACCACCGGCTGGGACCGTTCGGCTACCTGTACCTCAACCGATTGGTCGCCGGCTTCGAGGATGGCGGCAACGCCGGCATGCTGGACCTGGTGCTGGCCCTGCAATGGGTGCGGGACAACATCGCCGCCTTCGGGGGCGATCCTGAGCGGGTGATGCTGTTTGGGCAGTCGGGGGGCGGGGCGAAGATCGCCACCCTGATGGCCATGCCGGCGGCCAAGGGCCTGTTCCACCGGGCGGCGACGATGAGCGGCCAGCAGCTGACCGCCTCGGGGCCGGGCAATGCGACGCGGCGGACGCAGACCCTGCTCGAGGCGTTGAAGGCGCGGCCGGAAGAGCTGGCGACGATGCCGGCGGCGCGGATCATCGAGGCGATGAGCGCGACCGATCCGGTGATCGGCAGCGGCGGCGTCTATTTCGGGCCGGTGCTGGATGAGCGCAGCCTGACCCGCCACCCCTTCTATCCCGACGCCTCGCCGCTGGGCGCCGGCGTCCCGATGATCATCGGCAACACCCATGACGAGACGCGCGGCTTCTTCAGCGATCCTGAGATCTTCGCCCTGACCTGGGACGAGCTGCCCGGCCGGCTGGCCCCGCAGATGCGCGTGGACATCGATCCGGGCGTGGTGATCCGGCGCTATCGCGAGCTCTACCCGGCCTATTCGCCGACCGACGTCTTCTTCGCCGCCACCACCGCCGCGCGCTCCTGGCGGGCGGCCATCGTCGAGGCCGAACTGCGGGCGGCGCAGGGATCGCCGGCCTTTGCCTACCAGCTCGACTGGGCCTCGCCCAAGGACGGCGGCAAATGGGGCGCGCCGCATACGCTGGACATCCCGCTGGTGTTCGGGACGCTGGACGCGCCGGGGGTGATCACCGGGACGGGCGAGGATGCGAAACGGGTCAGCGGCCTGATGATGGACGCCTTCATCCGCTTCGCCCGCAGCGGCGATCCGAACGGCGCGGGGCTGCCGGCCTGGGAGCCCTATTCGCTGGCGCGGCGCCAGACGATGGTCTGGAATGTCGAGCCGAAGCTGGTCGATGATCCGCGCGGCGAGGAACGGAAGCTGTTCGCGAAGGTCCCGTTCATCCAGCAGGGAACCTAGCTGAACAGCCCCGCCAGCCAGCCGAGATTGCCGCCGAGCACGCCGAAGAAGGCGATCGCCGCGGCGACGATGCCGTTCCAAAGCAAGGCCAGGATGCCGATGCTGAGCAGGCCGCTGACCCAGCCGATCAGGGCGGCCAGACCGTCGCGCTCGGCCAGGCCCAGGGCGAAGGCGGCGATGGCGAAGCTGGGCAGCATGTTGCCGAACGGGATCGGCAGGAAGACGATGGTCGCCAGGATGACGCAGAACAGCCCGGTCAGCCGGTTGATGATCGGCCCGTAGAGGATGGTGATCCGCCGGCGCAGGCGACGCTCCAGCCATGCCAGATAGGGCGTCAGCTTGCCCATCAGGGCGACGTAGTCCGACCGGCTCATGGTGCGGTTGGCGATGACGCCGGGCAGCCACAGGTGGTTGCGGCCGATCATCCACTGCACGGTGATGAACAGCAACGGCGCGCCAAGCACCGCCGAGACGCCGGGCGGCATCGGCAGGGCCAGCGGGGCCGCGAACACAAACATCAGGGCCCCGAAGGCGCGGTCGCCGAAGGCGTGGGTGACGTCGCTGACCGACACGGTCTCATGCTCCTGCGCCGCGATGCCGGCGAGGATTTCGGAGACGCGGGGCGGGTGGGCTGACTCGGTCATGGGGCTTGGTTGGCACTATATAGGGCGGTGGACTTCACGCGCCCGTGAAGAAATGGAAATCTTGTCGATTGTTGGTGGAGACGCGCCGTCCGTTTGGGGGGCACGCGCAGTTCCTTCTCCCGCTTGTCGGGAGAAGGTGGCCCCGAAGGGGTCGGATGAGGGCAGCGCCAGCCATCAAAGGGGATCCACAACGCTGACAGCGCCAGAACGTGCGGGGTTGGCCAACGCCGGTGCTGCCCTCATCCGACGGCCTTCGGCCGCCACCTTCTCCCGACAAGCGGGAGAAGGATTCCGGCGGCGGCCACGTAGCAAAACCGCTCTTCCCGCCCCACCTGATTCGACCATGCGTTGACATTCCCCCACCGGGCGACGCACCTTCCGCGCCCTTGAGGGGGCCCCGTCGGTCCTTCCACATTTGAGATTCAAGCCACATTTCATGAACGTCGTCGTCGTCGAGAGCCCGGCCAAGGCCAAGACCATCAACAAGTATCTGGGGCCCGGGTTCACCGTTCTGGCGTCCTATGGCCACGTCCGCGACCTGCCCTCCAAGGACGGCTCGGTGAAGCCGGACGAGGATTTCGCGATGTTCTGGGAGGTGGACGCCAAGTCCTCCAAGCGCATCAGCGATATCGCCGACGCCCTGAAGAACTCCACCGGCCTGATCCTGGCCACCGACCCGGATCGCGAAGGCGAGGCCATCAGCTGGCACGTGCTGGAGATCCTGCAGAAGAAAAAGGCGATCAAGGACAAGACCGTCAGCCGGGTCACCTTCAACGCCATCACCAAGACCGCCGTGCTGGACGCCATGGCCAACCCGCGCCAGCTCGACATGGAGCTGGTCGACGCCTACCTGGCGCGCCGGGCGCTGGACTATCTGGTCGGCTTCACCCTGTCGCCGGTGCTGTGGCGCAAGCTGCCGGGCTCGCGCTCGGCCGGCCGGGTGCAGTCGGTCGCCCTGCGCCTCGTCGTCGACCGCGAGGTCGAGATCGAGAAGTTCCGCACCCAGGAATACTGGAGCGTCGACGCCGAGGTCTCGGCCGGGGCCGAACCCTTCACCGCCCGGCTGGTGACCCACCAGGGCAAGCGGCTGACCAAGTTCGATCTTGGCAACGAAGCCGACGCCATGGGCGCCAAGGCGGCCGTGCAGGCGACGACCTTCACGGTCAAATCGGTCGAGAAGAAGCCGGCCAAGCGCTCCCCGCCCCCGCCCTTCACCACCTCGACCCTGCAGCAGGAAGCCAGCCGCAAGCTCGGCTTCAACGCCCAGCGGACCATGCAGGCGGCCCAGAAGCTGTACGAGGGCATCGACATCGGCGGCGAGACCACCGGTCTGATCACCTACATGCGGACCGACGGCGTCCAGGCCGCGCCCGAGGCCCTGGCCGAGGCGCGCGACGTCATCGCCGGCCTCTACGGCAAGGACTACGTCCCCGAGAGCGCCCGCCACTACAAGACCAAGGCCAAGAACGCCCAGGAGGCCCACGAAGCCATCCGGCCGACCTCGCTGAACCGCAATCCCGGCAAGCTGCGCCTCGAGGGCGACCTCGGCCGGCTGTACGAGCTGATCTGGAAGCGGATGATCGCCAGCCAGATGGAATCGGCCCGCATCGAGCGGACCACCATCGACCTGGAAGGCGCCGACGAGGCCACGGCCCTGCGCGCCACCGGCCAGGTGGTGCAGTTCCCGGGCTACCTCGCCGTCTATGAAGAGGGCCGCGATGACGCGGAGGACGAGGACGGCGCCCGGCTGCCTCCGGTCAGCGAAGGGGCCGCCGCCAAGGTGCTGAGCGCCAAGGCCGACCAGCACTTCACCGAGCCGCCGCCGCGCTATTCGGAAGCCAGCCTGGTCAAGAAGATGGAAGAGCTCGGCATCGGCCGGCCCTCGACCTACGCCTCGATCCTGACCGTGCTGCGCGACCGGGCCTATGTGCGGATGGAGAAGAACCGCTTCATCCCCGAGGACAAGGGACGGCTGGTGACGGCCTTCCTCGAGCAGTTCTTCGCCCGCTACGTCGAGTACGATTTCACCGCCGGCCTGGAAGAGAAGCTCGACCTGGTCAGCGACGGCAAGCTGAACTGGAAGGCGCTGCTGCGCGAGTTCTGGACCGACTTCCACGCCGCCGCCGACGACATCGGCGAGCTGCGGGTCAGCCAGGTGCTGGACGCCCTGAACGAGAGCCTTGGCCCGCACATCTTCCCGGCCAAGGAAGACGGCTCCGACCCCCGCCTGTGCATGACCTGCGGCACCGGCCGGCTGTCCCTGAAAACCGGCAAGTTCGGCGCCTTCATCGGCTGTTCCAACTATCCCGAATGCCGCTTCACCCGCCCGATCGCCCAGTCGGAAGGCGATGGCGAGGCAGCCGAGACCGCCGACCGCGAGCTGGGGGTCAACCCCAAGACCATGCAGGCGGTGTGGCTGAAGAACGGCCGCTTCGGTCCCTACGTCGAGGAAGCCGGCGAGAAGCCCAAGCGCGCCAGCCTGCCCAAGGGCTGGCCGCCGGCGGCGATGGACATCGACAAGGCCCTGCGCCTGCTCGACCTGCCGCGCGACGTCGGGGCCCACCCCGAGGACGGCAAGATGATCCAGGCCGGCATCGGCCGCTACGGACCCTACGTGCTGCACGAAGGGACCTACGCCAACCTGGAGAGCGCCGACGAGGTGTTCGACGTCGGCCTGAACCGGGCCGTGGCCGTTCTGGCCGAGAAGCGGGCCGGCGGACGCGGCGCGCGGGGGGCTGCTTCGGCGCTGAAGGAATTGGGCAACCACCCCGAGGATGGGGCGCCGATCAAGATCCTGTCGGGCCGGTTTGGGCCCTACATCAAGCACGGCTCGACCAACGCCAATGTGCCGCGCGGCAAGGACCCGCTGGAGGTCACCCTCGAGGAAGCCGTCGGCCTGATCGCCGAGCGGATCGCCAAGGGCGGCGGCAAGAAGCCGGTCCGGAAGGCCGCGGCCAAGAAGCCGGCAGCCGCCAAGAAGACGGGCGACAAGCCGCCGGCCAAGAACCCGGCCGAGAAGCGGATCGCCGGCAAGGCCGTGGTCGCCAAGAAGAAGGCGGCGGCGAAGAAGCCGACGGCCGCTTCGCTGGGCGTGACCAAGGTTGTCGGCAAGAAGAAGCCCACCGCTTCCTAGTCGCGGATGCCCCAGGCGCGATCTGACAGCGGCGCATCGACCGGCAGGATTTCCGTGAGCGCGACGGGCCGGCGCCGCAGGTAGATGGCGCGGCCGAAGGTCAGCATCCGGCCGGGATGCGTCCACGACATCAGGATGCCGTCGGCCGTCATGCAGGCCGTACCGCCGACGATGATCAGCTCCTCCGTTGCCTGCCACGGCGATCCATTCCAGCAGGGCTCGCCGAGAACGACGTCGTCCGGACGCCCCCTCGCGAAGGTCGGGGAGCGGCGCGGTGGCGCGGGCGGCGAGGCTGGAAGGGACAGGGACAGCGTGCTCAGCCGGCCGTCCTTGTCACGCTGCACATTGAGCGCCAGACCGCTGACGTCATGGCGGACCCACCCGCCGTTCGACACCCAGGGCCCGGAACGGCGCGAGACCCCTGATCCGACATTCCCCTCATAGCGGACCTCATGATCGGGAACCCCGGCCTGATGGCGTCCCGGCGCCTTGGCCGCCCAGGCCACCAGGCGCGCCCGGGCGAACAGGTTGGCGGGCGGCCGCACCTCGTCCGCGGAGACCTTGCGCCGCACCAGGCGGGTGGCGCGACCGGACTCGCCCACGTAGTCGGGGTGCAGGTCCTTCCACCACAGCTGGATGCCGTCGGGGGTGACGCAGGCCAGATGGCGCGTGGTCACTTTTCCAGTGCGTTCATCGACGGTCCGCCAAGTCTCCCAGACCTCGCAGGTTTCGCCCAGCAGCCGGTCGGTCTCGGCGAGCTTCACGGGACCCGTACCGGGCCTGGTGACCATCGGCGAGGCATTGCCGCCGCGCCAGATGTGCAGGAACAGGCCTCGCGGCCCCGTCGCGACATCGGTGGTCGTATTAGCCCGCTCGTTGAGAAAAGCCTTGCGGCTGTTGCCATCGCTCGTGGTCTCCACGAGAACCCAGTGGCGATGGCGCAGGATGCGTTGCTCGTAGGGACCGGCCGGCGAGGTCTTACGGATCGCGACCATGGTCATTTCGTAGTCCGGGGCCTGGCCGGGCGAGAACGGCGACTGATACTGCGGCCAGCTGCGCCTGGGCCCGGCGGCGGTCGCGGCCGGCCCGAACGCGGTCAGAAGGGTCAACACGACCAAGACGGCAAGACGGCGCATTCAGACCTCGGTTCGATCGCCGCAGCATCGCGCCGTCGGGGTCAAGAAACCGTTCGCACCGGCAAACACCCCGCAATCGGCTATCGACAGCCCGAGAGGCCCGTGCAAACTTGCCTTTGTAAATTCATGCGGGGTTGCTCCATGCGTCGTTTTCTCCTCGCCGCCAGCGTGCTCGCGCTCGCCGCCACCACAGCAGCCGCCCAGCCGCGCCAGCTGTCGGTGACCATCTACAATTCGGGCCAGACGCTGGTGGAGGACACCCGCACCGAGGACCTGAGGGCCGGCCGCCAGCGCATCGAGTTCAAGGATGTCTCGCCGCAGATCCGGTCGGAGACCGTCACCCTGTCGGCGCCGGGCATCTCGATCATCGAGCAGAACTTCGACTACGACCTGCTCAGCCCCCAGACCCTGATGGAAAAAGCGGTCGGCGAGACGGTGAGGATCGTCCGCACCAACCCCGGCAACGGCCAGCAGGTGACCGAGAGCGCCAAGGTGCTGGCGGTCAACAACGGCGTGGTGCTGCAGATCGGCGACCGCATCGAGATCCTGCGCGAGGACGGCGTGCCGACCCGGGTGATCTTCGACAAGGTCCCGCCCAACCTGCGGGCCCGGCCGACCCTGTCGGTGACGGTGGACGCGGCCCAGGCCGGACCGCGGGCCGCCAAGCTGACCTATCTGACCAATGGCATGGGCTGGAACGCCGACTATGTGGCGCTGTTCGACGAGAAGAACGGCAAGATCGACGTGCAGGGCTGGATCACGCTGAGCAACAACACCGGCGTCGATTTCGCCGACGCCGAGGTGCAGCTGGTGGCCGGCAACACCGGTGGGGGCATCCGCTATACGCCGCCGGCGGTGACCTCGGCCGGAACCATGACCGGGACGGCCGTGCCGCTGGCCGACTACTACCTGTATCCCTTGAAGGAACGGACGACCGTCGCCCAGAACCAGACCAAGCAGGTCAGCTTCCTGGATGTCATCGGCGCCCCGGCCCGTAAGGCTTATCGCGTCGACCTGGGCGGTTTCGCCAGCCGCGAACAGCCGATCTCGGCGGCGGTGAAGCTGGAGTTCGCGGCCGGCGGCGGGGGCGAGCCGATGCCGGCCGGCACGGTGCGCTTCTACGTCCGCGACCAGCAGGGCAACCCGAAGTTCATCGGCGAGAACGAGATCGGCCACACCCCAGCCGGCAGCGACCTTTCCATCCAGACCGGCCAGGCCTTCGACGTCACCCTGACCCCAACCGTCGTGACCACCGACAAGCGGAGCACGACCAAGACCCGCTATGAGATGAGCTACGTCCTGCGCAACGCCCGGCCCGAGCCGGTGGTGGTGCAGGTGCGCCAAGGGGGGCTGGGGCGTGACGGCAAGCTGATCGAGGAAAGCCTGGTCTCCAAGCGGCTGAACGCCCAGACCCTGCAGTGGGACGTCCCGGTGCCGGCCAACGGCGAGACCACCCTGACCTTCACGGTCGACAGCGGCTACTAGGGCCATGCGCCACCCCTGGCTCAAGGCGCTGACCGTCGCGCTGGCCCTGATGACGGGGCCGGTGGCGGCGCATGCCCAAACAGTTCCAAGTATGGCGGTGTCGGCCCGGCCGGACTCCGTGGCCCTGACCATCTACCAGGACCCCTACGGCGCGCGCGGCTACTTCGACGGGCGTTCGGGGCTGGCCCTGGTCACCGAGTGGCGGACGATCGAGGTCCCGGCCGGCCAGAGCAAGGTCACCTTCCGCGGCGTGGCGGCCGGCATCGTGCCCGCGACCGCGGCGCTGGACGGCCTGCCGGCCCAGATGGTCGAGCGCAACCAGGACTACAACCTGATGAGCCCCGGCTCGATCATCGCCGCCGCCATCGGCGAGCCGGTCAGGCTGGTGCGGACCAACCCGGCGACCGGCGCCGAGACCGTGCGGCCGGCCGTGCTGCGCTCCGGCCCCGACGGCGTGATCCTGGAGGTCGACGGCGGCTTCGAGGCCCTGGGCTGCAGCGGCGAGCCCGAGCGGCTGGTGTTCGACAAGATTCCCGACAGCCTCAGCCCCGAACCAACCCTGTCGATGGCCGTGCGGGCCAAGGCGGCCGGTTCCTACCGGGTGCGGCTGACCTATCTGGCCGTGGGGCTGACCTGGAAGGCGAACTACGTCGCCACGGTGCGGACCGATGGCAGGACCTTGGACCTGACCGGCTGGATCACCCTGAGCAACGACAGCGCCACCACCTTCACCGACGCCCCGACCCAGGTGGTGGCCGGCGACGTGGCGCGCAGCTGGCGGACCCGGGCGACGGTGGTCTACGGCAAGTCCAAGAGCCCGGCCTGCTGGCCGACGGGGCTGAACTTCGCCTACGATGAAGCCCGCGACGTCGTCGTCACTGGCAACCGCGTCCAGGCCTTCGCCCCGCCGCCGCCCCCGCCGCCTCCGGCCCCACCTCCACCGCCCGTCATGATGGCGAATGAGGAGGCCAAGGCCGAACAATCCGAACTGGGCGACTACAAGCTCTACACCCTGCCCTTCCCGACCACGGTGGCGGCGCGGCAGACCAAGCAGCTGCTGATGCTCGACGCCGACGGGGTGGCCTTCGACCGGGTCTATCGCTTCACCGCCTGGCCTGGCGTGACCTGGAACCCCGATCAGAAGGACCTGCCGGTCCAGCTGATGCTGCGGATGAAGAACCGCAAGGAGGCGGGCCTGGGCCTGCCGCTGCCCGGCGGCAACGCCATGATCGGTCAGGAGACGGCGGACGGCCGGCTGCTGGCCGGCGAGTTCAAGTTCGAGAACAGCGCCGTCGGCGCCCCGTTCGACCTGGTGCTGCAGGACTCGCGACAGGTCCAGGTGACGCCCAAGCTGGTCAGCGAAAGCCGCAAGGGCAAGCGCAAGGTCCAGCTGGTCTATGCCTTGGAGGCTGTGAATAACACGGCCGCTCCGGCCGCCTTCGAACTGCGGCTGATCGACTACGGCAAGGTCTACAAGGTGACCGCCTCCAGCGCGAAGCTGGTGGCCCGCGACGGCGGCCGGGTGATGCCGGTGGTGCTGGCGCCGGGCGAGCGGCGGACGCTTGGCTACACCCTGCTCGTCACGCAGTAGGTGCGCGCGGGGCCTTGGCGCGTTATGCCAGGACCATGGCCAAACCGAAGACTCCCAAGCCCGCTGTCAAGAAACCGCAAGGCCTGCCCGACAGGGACACCCTGATCGCCTTCCTGCGCGACGCCGGCGAGGCCGGTAAGGCCGACATCGCCCGCCACTTCGGGCTGAAGGGCGCCGACCGCCGGGCCCTGCGCGAGATGCTGCGTGAGCTGGAGGCCAAGGGCGACCTGGGCAAACGCGGCCGGCGCGGCTTCGCCCAGGCCGGGGCGCTGCCGCCGGTCGGCGTCGCCGAGGTGGTCGAGCGGGACGCCGACGGCGACCTCTACGTGCG
Organism: Caulobacter sp. GW821-FHT11A05; assembly: GCF_058809015.1. NCBI lineage: Bacteria > Pseudomonadati > Pseudomonadota > Alphaproteobacteria > Caulobacterales > Caulobacteraceae > Caulobacter > Caulobacter sp. GW821-FHT11A05. The sequence continues at coordinate 26,708 of NZ_JBXASF010000003.1, forward strand.
CCTCAGCAAGGGCGGCGACGATGCGCCGCTGGCCCGGCTGGCGCCGGACAAGGCCGAGAAGACCGCCGGGGCCCCGGGGCTCGGCGACAAGCTGCTGGTCCGCTACGAGCGGCTGGAAAACGGCGAGGTCGAGGCGCGGGTCATCAAGCGGCTGGGCCAGAGCGCCCACAAGATCCTCGGCGTCATCCGCAAGGTGCGGCGCGAGATCCGCGTCGAGCCGGTCGACCGCAAGAGCCGCGATGTGCTGCTGCTGTCGGAACACGACGGCCGCGACCTCAAGGACGGCGACCTGGTGGTGGCGCAGATCCAGCTGGGCGGTCCGCGCGAGCGCTACGGCCCCAAGAACGGCAAGCTCCTGGAGGTGGTTGGCCGCGAGGACGAGCCGCGCGCCGCCTCCCTGATCGCCATCCACGCCCACGGCATCCCCACCGGCTTCAGCCCCGCCGCCGAGGCCGAGGCGGAAGCGGCGCAGGAAGCCACCCTGAAGGGCCGCGAGGACCTGCGCGACCTGCCGCTGATCACCATCGACCCCTCCGACGCCCGCGACCACGACGACGCCGTCTTCGCCCACCCGGACGACGATGCGCGCAACGAAGGCGGCTGGGTGGTCTGGGTGGCCATCGCCGATGTCGCCGCCTACGTCCGCCACGGCACGGCGCTGGACAACGAGGCCCGCGAGAAGGGCAACTCCACCTACTTCCCCGACCGGGTCGAGCCGATGCTGCCCGAGCGGCTGTCGGCCGGGCTCTGCTCCCTGCGCGAGGGCGAGAACCGGGCCACCATGGCCGTGCGGATGGTGTTCGGCGCCGACGGCAAGAAGCGCAGCCACCGCTTCGTGCGCGGCCTGATGCGGTCGGCGGCCAAGCTTTCCTACGAGCAGGCCCAGGCGGCTATCGACGGCCAGCCGGACGACAAGACCGGCCCGCTGATGGACAGCATCCTCAAGCCCCTGTGGGCGGCCTATCACGTCATGCTGAAGGGTCGCCGGGCCCGCTCGCCCCTCAACATCGAGAGCGACGAGCGCCGCATCCGCTTCAATCCCGAGGGCGAGATCGTCTCCATCGAGCGCCGCCGCAGCCTGGAGGCCCACCAGCTGATCGAGGAAATGATGGTGCAGGCCAACGTCTGCGCCGCCGAGACGCTGGAGGCCAAGCGCACGCCGTTGATCTACCGGGTGCACGACACCCCCTCGATGGAGAAGATGCAGTCGCTGGGCGAGTTCCTGGAGACGCTGGGCATCAACTGGAACAAGGGCGAGGCGCCGCGCACCGACCGCTTCAACAAGCTGCTGGCCGAGACACGTGAGGGGCCGCACGCGCCGATCGTCAACGAGGTGGTCCTGCGCACCCAGATGCAGGCCCACTACAACAGCGACAACATCGGCCACTTCGGCCTGAACCTGGCCAAGTACGCCCACTTCACCAGCCCGATCCGGCGCTATGCCGACCTGATCGTGCACCGGGCGCTGATCCGGGCCCTGGGCCTGGGCGACGACGGCCTGACCGACGGCGACATCGCTCAGATCAAGGACACGGCCGAGAAGATCACCTTCGCCGAACGCCGCAGCATGGCCGCCGAGCGCGACGCCACCGACCGCTATGTCGCCAGCTTCCTCGCCGACCGGGTGGGCGCGACCTTCCCCGGACGGATCACCGGCGTGACGCGGTTTGGCCTGTTCGTGCGGCTGGAAGAGACCGGCGCCGACGGCCTGGTCCCCGTCTCGACCCTGGGCGAGGAATACTTCGTCCATGATGAGCGGCTGCACGCCCTGGTCGGCGAGCGCAGCGGCGCCCGCTGGCCGCTGGGCATGGCGGTCGAGGTCAAGCTGAGGGAGGCGACGCCGGTCACCGGCGGCCTGCTGTTCGAGATGCTCAGCGAACCGGCCAAGGCCGACCCCAACGCCCCCAAGCCACGGCTTGGCGTGCGGCGTCAGTTCAGGGATGGCGGCAATACGCGGGGCGGTCCACCGCGCAAGGGCGGGCCGGGCTTCTCTCGCGGTCCTGGAAAGCCCGGCAAGGCTGGCGGCAAGCGGCGGTAGGCCTCCCCTCCAGCCCCCTCCCCACGGCTGTCATCCTTCGGTCGGCGTAGCCGATCCGGAGGACCCACCCGTAAGCCTGGCGGCTGGCGCTGAAGGGTGGCGCCGGCGTCAGTGACGGAGCTGCTGAATCCAGCCGGTTCCGCCCTTCCCGTGGCTCCTCCGGATTGGCTACGCCGACCGAAGGATGACAGCGCTTAAGTGGTCCCCTTGCCTCCGAGGCGACTTCAGGCTCCGATGCCGGCAACACCTCGGGGGCCTCACATGAAACGCACCTTGCTCGCCACCACCCTGTCGGCGCTCATCGCCCTCCCCGCCCTGGCCAACGACTCCACCGCCGAACTTGCCGCCGGCGGCCTCGTCCTCAAGACCACCGACAGCATCGAGATGCGGTCCGAGGACCTGTTCATCAGCCAGAAGGAGGTGGTGGTCCGCTATCGCTTCCAGAACGCCTCGGCCGGCCCGGTCAGCACCGTGGTCGCCTTCCCGATGCCCGACATCGGCGGCGAGGGCTTCTTCGAGAGCGACAACGGCCTGCCCAGCGACGACGCCACCAATCTCCTGCAGTTCCACACCCTGGTCGACGGCCAGCCGGTCAAGGCGCAGGTCGAGCAGAAGGCCTTTGTCGGCGCCGTCGACCGCACCGCCTGGCTGAAGGCCCACAAGGTGCCGCTGGCCGCCCACCGGCCCGAGGCCGGCGCGGCGCTGGACGCCCTCAGCAAGGCCGACCAGCAGGAAGCGGTGAATCTCGGCCTCGCCTGGGTCAACGAGTTCGACCAGGGCAAGGGCTGGGAGACGCACATGGCGCCTTCCTGGGTGCTGAAGACGACCTTCTACTGGACCCAGACCTTCCCGGCCGGAAAGCTCGTCGAGGTCGAGCACCGCTACATCCCCGCCGTCGGCGGCAGCGTCGACACCATCGTCGGCTCCTCGATGTGGGACGAGGACACCGAGGGCTGGGCGACGCAGTACCGCAAGAAGTACTGCATCGATCAGAGCTTCGTCGCCGGCGTGAACAGGAAGCGGGCGACGGCGCCGCAAGGCTCGATGAGTGGCTACACCGAAAAGCGCATCGGCTATGTGCTGAAGACCGGCGCCAACTGGGCCAAGCCGATCGGCGACTTCCGCCTGGTGATCGACAAGGGCGCCGCCGACAACCTGGTCAGCTTCTGCGCGACCGGCGTCAGGAAGATCGGGCCGACGCGGTTCGAGGTCGTGAAAAAGGACTACCGTCCGACCGGCGACCTCGACATCCTGATCCTCGAACCGCTGCGGATGGAGTAGTTCGGGGCATACCCACGATTCAAATGTCTCCGGGCGGCCGATCCGGCGCGGTTGCAGATTACGATCGATCCACCGCCGCTTCACTTGCCAAGAGGGTGGTTTCAGGCCGACAGCAAAGTGGCGCCTGGTGGGTCGATTTGACCATTCCAGCCGAGGCCAGAGCGGCTTTTGCTTGGATGTAATTTATTGAAATAACTAGGGAATTTCTCCCCACCCCGTGCTACAATCAGCTTCGTTTCGCGCCACTCCGCCGCTTCGCGGCCTGCCGCCGTCCACCACCGACCACCCCGCCCCCTTCAGCTTCCCCAACGGCACACTTTCCCCGTCACGACAGGGTCGTACACTGTCCCCATGACCAAGCCGATCCTCGATCCCACCTACGACCCGCGCAGCGACGGGGCCATGCGCGACAGCGGCAAGGCGATCCGGCCGCGGCATGCGGCGACGCTGATCGTCGTGCGGCGGGATGCGAAGAAGCCGCGCCTGCTGATGGGCCGGCGGGCCAAGGGTCACGCCTTCATGCCGTCCAAGTGGGTGTTCCCGGGCGGCCGCGTCGATCGCGGCGACTTCACCGCCTCCTCGGCCAGCGAGCTCAATCCGGACATCGAGGCGAAACTGGCGCTGACCCTGCGCCACAAATCCCCCGCCCTGCCCCGCGCCCTGGCCATGGCCGCCGTGCGCGAGACCTTCGAGGAGGTCGGCCTGCTGCTGGCCAAGCCGGCCCCCACGCGACCCGGCGCCGGGCCCTGGCGTGAATTCCTCGCCCAGGGCGCGGCCCCGGACCTGGCGGCCCTGACCTTCGTGGCCCGGGCCATCACCCCGCCCTACCGGCCGCGCCGCTTCGACGCCCGCTTCTTCATGGCCGACGCCGAGGCCCTGGTCAGCCTGGAGCGGCAGCCCGACTGCGGCGAGCTGGACGAGATCGCCTGGGTCGACCTGGACGAGGCCCTGGCCCTGGACCTGCCCAACATCACCCGCTTCGTGGTCGCCGAGGTAGCCGAGCGGCTTAAGGGCGCGGAGCGGCCGGCCCCCTTCATGCGCTTCCTGCAGGGCGCGCGGCGGCTGGACTACCTGTGAGCCTGATCGTCCGGCCCCGCCACGCGGCCAGCCTGATTCTGTTGCGCGGCACGGGCCCGAAGGCAGAGGTGCTGATGGGCCGGCGACCGCGCAAGTCGCGGTTCGCGCCCGACGTCTTCGTGTTTCCCGGCGGCGCCGTCGATCCGGCCGACCGCGAGCGGCCCCGCCACCTGTCGCCGCTCTGCGCCCGCCTGACCCACGCACCGGGCCGGCTGGCCGGGGCGCTGGCGGCGGCGGCGGTGCGCGAGACCTTTGAAGAGACGGGCCTGACCTTGGCGAGTGACGCGCCGCTCACCCTGGCGGCCCGCGCCATCACCCCGACCAACAGCCCGGTCCGCTTCCACGCCCGCTTCTTCAAGGCCGACGCCGCAGACGTGACCGGCAAGCTGGCCGACACCGATGAGCTGTCCGAGCTGGCCTGGCGCCCCCTGCCCGAGGCGCGGAAGCTGCCGCTGTTCGACATCACCGAGGCCATCCTCGACGCCCTGATGGCCGGCGACCCGCCGTTCCTGTTCACCTACAGCCACGGCAAGGCGCGGCTGAAGACCCTGATCTAGGGCAGCGGCTTGGTGAGATCGAACTCGACGCGGAAGTGGCGATTCGGCCGGCGCAGTTCGTAGGCGAAGACCTTGTCGGTCAGTTCCAGCGCCCAGACGTTGTCGACCGAAGCGGGATTGCCCTTTTCCCGAAACAGCGTCTTGGAGAATTCGTCGGCGGGAAACGCCATCCGCTTCCAGTCTTCCGGCCCGACCGTGTCGCCGCCGTACTGGGACAGCGCATCTTCCGTCCCATCCTCATGCCGGTGATCGTGCTTGAGCCGCAACTGGGCGTCGCTGACCCGCGTGATCACCCAGGTCCGCGACCGGTCCTCGCCGACACTGAAGGGGATTCGCACCGTCTCCGCGCCGCAGTGCGCGACCCGCATCACCAGGCGCTTGCCCGCGAAAGCGCTGTCGGCGGGGTCGGTCGTCACCACCCGCCCTTCGTACGCCTTGCCGCACAGCCGTTGCAGGCCGTCGAAAAACGCACCGGGCTTGGGGAGGATTTCCGCCTGGACGGGGGCCGTGCAGGCCAGCAGGAGGATGGCGGCGATAAGGAAACGCTTCATCCGCCGACCCTATGCGCCACAGGCGTTGACTTCCAGCGATCCATGCGTATGTTCCGCGCCTCGCGAGAATTCGGCCCTGCGGCCATGAGGATATTGCTATGGCCAAACCGGCATCCATCAAGATCCGCCTGAACTCCACGGCGGATACCGGCTTCTTCTACGTCACCAAGAAGAACGCCCGCACCAAGACCGAGAAGATGGTCCTGAAGAAGTACGACCCCGTCGTGCGCAAGCACGTCGAGTTCAAGGAAGGCAAGATCAAGTAGGCTCATCCAGCCACGCTTGACGACGAACGCCCGGCCTCACCGCCGGGCGTTTTGCTTTTTGGACTACTGATCCTTGGGAGGCCGGGTGCCGATGAACGGCCGCTGGGTGGTCGGCAGGCTCCAGTAGAGGCCCAGAGTCGCCAGGCCAAGCAGACCCAGCATGGCGATGCCGATCAGGGTCAGGTGGGGCATGTAGCCCTCGGCCGGCACGTTCTCGAAGTGACGGAAGGTCGAGCCCCAGAGGACCAGCAGCATGGCCCCCCAGCCGGCGCTGAGCATGCGGGCCCGGGTGCTGTTGCTTGCGCGCAGGACCAGCCCTCCAGCGATGGCCAGCAGGCAGCCGACCAGGATGTCGTCGATCCAGTAGGGCCACCAAAGGCCGTTGATCAGCTGGCGCACGGTGGCCAGGATCGCGGTCGCGGGACCGAGACACACGGCGATCCAGGCGGACCTCGTACGCGTTTCCATCCCTGCTCCGCCCCTTGAGCACACATCGTTACGTTGAGCGGTCGCCGAGCCGCGACTCTTTCTCGACTCCGTCTTAGGTCAGGCCCCGGAGAAATCCAGAGTTTAGTGTCCCTGAATTGGGCCGCCACTGTCGGCAACCGGACACTGCTGTGGATTGATATCGGCGTTCTGTCGGATCGGCCCCGGCGGAGCGAATCAGGCCGCCCGGGCGATGACGCGGTTGCGGCCGGCGTGCTTGGCCTCATAGACCGCGCCGTCGGCCCGCTTGAGCAGGGTTTCGGGCGTGTCGAGGTCGGTCACCGTGCTGGCCACGCCCACCGAGATGGTCACCGTCAGCAGCTCCTTGCCGCCGGCCACCCGGAACGGCGAGCCGGCCACATGCAGCCGGATGCGCTCGGCGATCCGCTCGGCGTCGGCCAGGCGGGTGCCCGGCATGATGACGGTGAACTCCTCGCCGCCGTAGCGGCAGGGCAGATCGACGGCCCGGACATTGGTCGCCAGCCGCACCGCGAACTCGCGCAGCACCTCGTCGCCGGCGTCGTGGCCGAAGCTGTCGTTGATCTTCTTGAAGTGGTCGATGTCGATCATCAGGGCGGCCACCGGCTCGCCCCCCATGCAAGCCCGCTTCACCAGGGCGGCCAGCTGGCTTTCCATGTAGCGGCGGTTGTGCAGGCCGGTCAGCTGGTCGGTGACGGCCAGCTCCAGCGAATGGTCGAGGTTCTGGCGCAGGAAGTCGGTGTAGCGCTTGCGCTTGATCTGGGTGCGGGCCCGGGCGGCCAGTTCCTGCGGGTCGATCGGCCGGGTCAGGATGTCGTTGACGCCGATCTCCAGCGCCTTGACCAGGCGCGGCCGGTCGTCCGGATCGACGATGACCAGCACCGGCAGGTTGCGGCTGGTCTCGTCCGAGCGCAGGGCGGCGCAGAAGCGCAGGCCGTCGAAGGCCTTGGCGGCGGCGTTGACGATGACGATGTCGACCGGCCCGCGGGCGGTCAGCAGCGCCTTGTCCGGATCGCTCTCGACCACCGGGCGATGCTCGACGGCCAGTTCGGTGGCGATCCGCTGTGACTGGCGCTCGTTGTCGTCGACGATCAGGATCCGGCCGCCCGTGCCGCCCAGGCGCGAGGCGGCGCCGGCGATGACGCCCATGCGGCGGCCCGATTCCTCGCGCTGGCGCAGCTCGTCGATGACCAGCTTCAGGCGGGTGAGGCTGCGCACGCGGGCGAACAGCATGACGTCGTCGATCGGCTTGGTCAGGAACTCGTCGGCCCCGGCCTCGAGGCCCTCGATGCGGTCGGAACGGCCGTCCAGGGCGGTGACCAGCACCACGGGGATGTGGCGGGTCTCGGGATCGTCCTTCAGCCGGCGGCAGACTTGGAAGCCGTCCATGCCGGGCATCATGACGTCGAGCAGGACGATGTCGGGCTTCTCGGAGGCGGCGATAGCCAGGGCCGTCGGCCCGTCGCAGGCGGTCAGCACCTCGTAGTACTCGGCCGTCAGCTTGGCTTCGAGCAGGCGGACGTTCGCCTCGATGTCGTCGACTACGAGAATGCGTGCACTCATCGCCCTACCCCAGGAAGCGGCGGATAGTGTCCAGGAAGTGGGACACCGAAATCGGTTTGGAGATGTAGGCCTCGCAGCCGCCTTCGCGGATACGCTCCTCATCGCCCTTCATGGCGAAGGCGGTGACCGCGACCACGGGAATGTGGCTGAGCTCATCGTCTTCCTTCAGCCACTTGGTCACTTCCAGGCCGCTGATTTCGGGCAGCTGGATGTCCATCAGGATCAGGTCGGGCCGGTGTTCGCGGGCGAGCGAAAGGGCCGACAGGCCCTCGCGCGTCTGAAGGGTTTCGTACCCTTGCGCGTCGAGCAGGTCGTGGAAGAGCTTCATGTTGAGCTCGTTATCCTCGACGATGAGGACCTTCTTCGCCATCTAGCGTTCGACCTTAAGACCGGATTGCTGGGGAAAAAGACTCAGGCAGCCCGTTTCCATAGGGCCAGATCGCACGAATATCCTTAAGCCTGCGCTAATCGTGACCACGCTCGAAACCCTTTCAGCCGCAGAGGCCGCAAAGGCCGTCCCCGTCGATCCGGCGCGGCCGCTGCTGATCGTCGACGTCGACGAGGTTCTCGCCCACTTCATGCAGGGTTTCGAGACCTTCGTCGGCCGCCACGGCTACGAGATGCGGATCGACCGGTTCGCGCTGTTCCAGAACATCTACAAGGCCGGCGCGAGCGACTGCGTCGACATGCCGACGGGCAAGGCCCTGTTCGACGACTTCTTCCGCGACGGGGCCGATGACCTGCTGCCCGTCGACGGCGCGGCGGCGGCGCTGGAGCGGCTCAGCGCCGACATGACCGTGCTGATCCTGACCAACGCCCCCGACCATGGCCGCGCGGCCCGCATGGGCTGGCTGGAGACCCACGGCCTGCACTATCCGATGATCATCAACAGCGGCCTGAAGGGCCCGATCGTGCGGGACCTGGCGGCCCGGACAACCGGCAAGGTCGGCTTCATCGACGACCTGCTGCCCAATCTCGAATCGGTCGCCCAGGACGCGCCGGACGTGCTGCGCTTCCAGATGGTGGCCGACGACCGGCTGCGGCCGTACGCGCCGACGTCGAAGGATCGGCACCTCTGGGCGGAAAGCTGGGGCGAGATGGAAGCGGCGATTCGCGAACGACTGGTGACGCCCTAATCCCTCCCTCCCCGAATTGGGGAGGGCAGGCGCGAAGCGCCGGGTGAGGAAGTAGGTCACCACCGCCGGCATTGTTTGCTTAAGACCCTTGGCCCTGGGAGTCTGTGGCCGACTTCCCCACCCGACGCGCTGGCGCGCGTCTACCCTCCCCATTCGGGGAGGGAGGTTACTTCAGCCGCGCCACCAAGCTGGACGTGTCCCACCGATTGCCGCCCAGCGCCTGCACCTCGGCGTAGTAGCCATCGACCAGCTTCGTCATCTCCAGCGTCGCCCCCTTGGCCGCCGCCTCGTCGAGCACCAGCCCCAGGTCCTTGCGCATCCAGTCGACCGCGAAGCCGAAGTCGAACCGGCCCTGCACCATCGTCGCCCAGCGGTTGTCCATCTGCCAGGACTGGGCCGCGCCCTTGCTGATGGCGTCGAACACCGCCTGCGGGTCGACGCCTGCCTGGGCGCAGAAGTGGACCGCCTCGGCCAGGCCCTGGACGACGCCGGCGATGCAGATCTGGTTGGCCATCTTGGCCAGCTGGCCGTGGCCGGGACCGCCGATCCGCTTGATGGCCTTGGCGTAGGCGCCGATGACCGGCTCGGCCCGGGCCAGGGCGGCCTCGTCGCCGCCGACCATGATGGTCAGCTGTCCGTTCTCCGCCCCGGCCTGGCCGCCGCTGACCGGCGCGTCGAGGAACCAGCGGCCGGTCGCCTCGGCCAGGTCGGCCATCTCGCGGGCGACCTTGGCGGAGGTGGTGGTGTGATCGACGATGACGCCGCCCTCGGCCATCGACTGCAGAATTTCGGCGACCACGCCGCGCACGTCGTCGTCATTGCCGACGCAGAGGGCCACCAATTCGGCCCCGTGGGTGGCGTGGTGCAGCGTGTCCCCTGCCCGGCCGCCATGGGCGTCCACCCAGCGCAGGGCCTTCCCCGGCGAGCGGTTGTAGACACTGACCTCATGCCCGGCCCTGGCCAGATGCCCGGCCATCGGAAAGCCCATGACACCCAGGCCGACAAACGCGACTTTCATTGCGACAGAATCCCTCGGACGGCTGCTTCGAAACACCATCTTAACGCGCTCGCGCGAGGTTGCCCGCAGTTACGGTTAAGCGGGGATGACTATGGCGATCGGGGGCGACCGGCCGATCCTCATCAAGAAGGTGAAGAAGGTAGTCGGCGGGGGTCACCACGGCGGCGCCTGGAAGGTGGCGTACGCCGACTTCGTCACCGCCATGATGGCCTTTTTCCTGCTGATGTGGCTGATCAACACCACCAGCCCGGAACAGAAGCGCGGCATCGCCGACTACTTTGCTCCGGCCTCGGTCTCGGCGACCACCAGCGGCAACGGCGGCATCCTCGGCGGCACGGCCCTGGGCGATGACGGCGCCAACTCCAGCGGCTCGGTGGACATCATCGAGGAGCAGAACCCCGAGTCGAAGCCCAACGAGCGCCCCAACGACAAGACCGGCGGCGAACTGGCCGACACCAGCACCGACACCCTGCGCAAGGAGCTGGAGAAGCGCGACGCCGAGAACTTCGCCTCCGCCGCCCAGAGCCTGCGGCAGGCGCTGCAGGACATGCCGGAGCTGGCCGAGCTCTCCAAACAGATCCAGATCGACATCACCCCGGAAGGCCTGCGCATCCAATTGGTCGACCAGGAAGGTCGCTCGATGTTCAAGGAGGGCATGGCCGCCCCCAACGACCGGGCCCGCATCCTGCTCCGCGCCGTGGCCAAGATCATCAACCAGCTGCCCAACCGGGTCACCGTCTCGGGCCACACCAGCGCCAACGTCGACGGCAGCCGCTCCGGCGGCGATTGGTCGCTGTCGGCGGCGCGGGCCGACCAGTCGCGGCTGATCCTGCAGACCGCCGGCGTCGATCCCGATCGCATCTACCAGGTGTCCGGCAAGGCCAACTCCGATCCCCTGTACCCGGACGATCCCACACTGGCGGGCAACCGACGCATAGCCATCGTGCTGCTGCGCGAAGCCCCCGTATTGCCGCCGGACCCGTAGATGCGACGCTTGAACCCCTTGCGCGGTCGGGGTTCATGCCCCCTAATCCCCATCAAGAGGGCGGGTTCGCGGTGCGGACCCGAGGATTGGGCAGCCGAAGAGGCAGGCGAGTTCGCGTGACGCACCATTTTCCAGCTTCGGGGAGAATGCGGTTCTTTCTGACCGCGGCGTCGCCTTGCCCCTACCTACCGGGGCGCGAGGAGCGGAAGGTCTTCGCCCACCTGCCCCAGGCCGACGGCGCCGCCATCAACGACAGCCTGACCCAGAGCGGCTTCCGCCGCAGCCAGAACATCGCCTACCGCCCGGCCTGCGAGACCTGCAACAGCTGCACCTCGGCCCGCATCCCGGTGAAGGACTACATCTTCAGCCGCTCCGAGCGGAAGATCCTGCGCCGCAACGAGGACCTGCGCCGCCATGTGGTCGAGGCCGAGGCGACGACCGAGCAGTTCGACCTGCTGCGCCGCTACCTGCTGACCCGCCACGCCGACGGCGGCATGGCTGAGATGACCTGGCCCGACTATGTGGCCATGGTCGAGGACACCACGGTCCGCACCCACATCGTCGAATACCGCACCCCGTCGAAGGACCGCGGCCCCGGCGACCTGCTGGCCTGCGTGCTGATCGACGTCATGGGCGACGGCCTGAGCCTGGTCTACAGCTTCTACGACCCGGACCTGGCGCGGCGCAGCCTGGGCGCCTTCATCGTGCTCGACAACCTGATCCAGGCGGCGATGAACGAGCTGCCACACGTCTACCTGGGCTATTGGGTGCCGGGCAGCGAGAAGATGACCTACAAGGTGCGCTTCTCGCCGCTGGAGATCCTGCGGCCCAACGGCTGGGGCCTCATTTCGGCCCGGGAGATCGCCCGCGCCGAGGCCGTACTGGCCGCCAACCGGGCCGCCCGGGGACCGGACATGCCCAAGCTCGGGCGGAAAGAGCCGTCAGCTCCGCAATAATTCCGCTCATCCCGGCGAATGCCGGGACCCATCCGCGTGCGGATGGGTCCCGGCATTCGCCGGGATGAGCGGTAGTGGAGGTTAGCTCCAGGGACCCGAAACCGCCTCGGGCTCACGCACCGGCAGGTCGTGGCCGCCGGCGTACTTCACCAGGGCCTCGATGCGCTTCTCGATCGGCGGGTGGCTGGCGAACAGGTCGAAGACATCGGCCTTGCCGTCGTCCAGGAACATGGCCCGGATCGAATCGGGGCCGTCGATGTGGGCGTGGCCGCTGATCTTGCGCAGGGCGCCGATCATGGCGTCGGGGTTCTTGGTCAGCTCCACCGCCCCGGCGTCGGCGACATACTCCCGGGACCGCGACAGCATCATGCGGATGACGATGGCCAGGACGTAGCCGACCGCCGCCGCCCCGAAGGCGATCAACAGCAGCAGGCCGGCGCCCTTGCTCTTGTCGGAACTGGCGCCGATCCGCCCGAAGCGCATGCCCCGGAACATCACCTCGGCCAGCAGGGTGATGATGCCGGCGAACACCGCGGCAATGACCATGGTGCGGACATCCTTGTTGAGGATGTGGGTCAGCTCATGGCCCAGCACCGCCTCCAGCTCGTCCTTGCTCAACGTCTGCATCAGGCCGCGGGTGACGGTGATGCTGTACTGCTTGGGGTTCAGGCCGGTGGCGAAGGCGTTGAGCGCCTCGCTCTCGATGATGCGCAGAGACGGCATCGCAAGACCGCGCGAAATACACAGGTTTTCCAACAGGTTGTAGAGCGCGGATTCATCCTGCCTGCTAACCGGCCGCGCGCCCGTGGCCAGGTCGATAATGGTCTGGTTGGCGAAATAGGCGATGGCGAACCAGACTGCCGACACCACCACCGCCAGCGGCAGGGAGACGACCAGCAGCTGGGTGGCGCGGGCCAGGTCGCCTGGGACGGAGCCGGTCGAGGGCAGCACCCCCGCCCCCATCAGCCCGACCGTCAGGGCCCAGATCAGTCCGGTCAGCAGGACGGGGAAGCCGACCAGCAGGATGATCGACCGCGTGTTGTTGGCCTGGATGTGGGTGTAGAGGCCGACGGGCCCCATGGCGCTAGAACTTCACGGCGGGCGCGGCGGCGTCCATGGCGGCCCGGCTCTCGGTCCCGACATCGTAGAGGCTGCGGTCCTTGCCGAAGCCGAACATCCCGGCGAAGACCACGGCCGGGAAGCCGCGCCGGGCGGCGTTGAACTCGGCCACGGCGTTGTTGAAGAAGCGGCGGGCGGCGGCCAGCTTGTTCTCCAGGTCGGCCAGCTGGTCCTGCAGGTTCAGGAAGTTGGTGTTGGCCTTGAGGTCGGGATAGGCCTCGGCCACCGCGAACAGCTGGCGCAGGGCCCCGGTCAGCACCGTCTCGGCCTGCACCTTGTCCTCGACGCTCGAGGCGGCGGCCGCGCCATTGCGGGCGGCGATCACCGCCTCCAGCGTGCCCTTCTCATGGGCGGCGTAGCCCTTCACCGTCTCGACCAGGTTGGGAACCAGGTCCTGGCGCTGTTTCAGCTGCACGTCGATGTCGGCGAAGGCCTGGTCTGCGCGCGTGCTGAGCGTCACCAGCCGGTTGTATACCCCGACCACGATCAGGCCGACGACGGCGACGATGACGACAAGGATGATGATGCCGGTCATGGCGCTCCCCAGGAATGAAGCCCGACGCTAGCCGAACACCGATCGCGCCGCCAGTGCGTCAGTGCCCGGTCGCCAGGGCGTAAACCCTGTCGGCGTCAGGAATGCGGAGGAACTGGACCGTCGGCGACAGACTGGGGACCCAGACGCCAAGTCCCATCCTGCGGTTCATCTCGAACAGCGAAATCCTCGGCCCGAAACGGAGTGTGCCGGTTCCGCCTGCATGGCGGTCCAGACCGATGTCATCGCCCAGGCCCACGGCGTTCAGCGACTCGCCAAAACTTCGCCGCAGGATCAGGGCCCGGCGGTCAGTCAAGCCGTAGACGATGCCCTGGCGGATCAGGGCATCGGCGAGAAAGCGGCCGAATATCATGAACAGGCCGACGACTACGAACGCGCCGCCGAACAGCAGGAAGAAGCCCGGTGCGCCGGTGGAGGCAACGCTCGATTCCCAGAAGATGGCAAAGCCGCCCCACAGCAGGCTGAACGGGATCAGATAGGCGTCCTGCGCCGTCAGCATCAGGCCGCGGGCCGGAACTCCGGTCCAGACCAACCGCTCCTCCGGCCGCAGATACGGCCGCAGCAACCGCTCCCGCTCCATGCTTTCGGCGCTCATTTGGAGGGGTCCACCAGAGCCGAATAGACCAGCTGCTGGCTCAGTTCGTCGAGCCGCAGCATCTGGCCGCCGCCCAGCACCTGGATCATGCCCAGCATCACCACGTCGTTCTCCGGATCGACCCAGAACCAGGTGCCGGCCGCGCCGCCCCAGCTGAAGGTGCCCTTCCCCGCCGGCGTGCCGGCCGCGGCCGGGTCCATGACCACCGCGAAGTCGAGGCCGAAGCCGACGCCGGGGCCCAGCGGCTGCTTGGCCAGCTGGGCGTCGGTCAGGTGGTTGGCGGCCATCAGCTTGACCGTCGAGGGCGCCAGGATGCGCACCCCGTCCAGCTCGCCGCCGTTGCCGAGCATCTGGGCGAAACGGGCGTAGTCGCCCAGGGTCGAAACCAGGCCGGCGCCGCCACTGGCCGCCGCCGGCGGCTTGCTGACGTCGAGCACCATGAAGCCCTCGGCCGGCACGATGGCGCGCTTCTCCTTGTCGACCATGTAGAGGCTGGCCTGGCGGCCGCGCTGGGCTTCCGGAACCCAGAAGGCGGTGTCCTTCATGCCCAGCGGCTTGAAGATGCGGCTTTCCATGAAGTCGGCCAGCGACTGGCCCGACAGTTTCTCGACGAGGTAGCCCTGGATATCGACGGCGATGGAGTAGCGCCAGGCCTCGCCCGGCTGGCTGGCCAGCGGCAGCTTGCTGGCCTCCGTGACCATCGCGCCGAGCGTCTCCGACCCCAGCAGGCCGGAGTCGCGATAGGCCTTGTCGACCGGATTGTCGGTGACGAGGCCGTAGGCGAAGCCAGCGGTGTGGGCCATCACCTCGCGCATGGTCGCAGAGCGGGCGATCGGCTCCAGGATCGGCCGGCCCTTGGCGTCCTGGCCCTTGTAGACCTTCAAATTCTTGAACTCGGGCACGTATTTGACCAGCGGATCGTCGAGCTTCCAGCGGCCCTCCTCGAACAGGATCATCATCGCCACGCCGGTGACCGGCTTGGTCTGGCTGTACATGCGATAGATGGTGTCGTCCTTTAGCGGGGCGCCAGTGGCCAGATCCGCCTTGCCGTAGATCGACTGGTGCACGACCCGGCCGTGGCGGGCGACGTAGGTGACGACGCCGGGGACGGCGCCCTTGTCGACCAGGGCCTTCATGGCGGCGTCGAGCCTGGCGAGGCGTTCGGAGGAAAAGCCCTGCGACTCGGGCTTGGCCGGGGCCAGAACCGCCGGCCTGCCCTGCGCCAGGACGGGCGTCGCGACTGGCGCGGACAGCAACGCGCCGACGGCCAGCGCCGCCAGCAGTGATCTCTTGAGCGTCATGTCCGTCCCCTGTCCCCAGTAGCCTTGCCGGCCTTTGAGGGGAGAGTAACCGGCGTTCAGGAAGCGGCAAGAGGTCACGGCCTCGATAGACCTGTTTACATTTTAAACTTGTCTGTTAGAAGGGCGGCAAGCGACGCCGGAGGGGCGTCCATGGGAGCTATGAGCAATGACCCCCCGTTTCGCGGTCGTCCCGCCGACCGAACGCCTTCACGCCCTGGACGCCGTCCGGGGATTGGCCCTGCTGCTGGGCGTGGCCTTCCACGCCACCCTGTCCTTCCTGCCCGGCCCACAGGCCTGGATCGTCATGGACGACCAGCGCAGCGAGCTGATGGCCGTGACCTTCTTCACCCTGCACATCTTCCGGATGACGGTCTTTTTCCTGATCGCCGGCTACTTCGGCCGCCTGCTGCTGGAGCGGCGCGGCCTGAAGGGCTTCATCCTCGACCGCCTCAAGCGCATCGCCGCCCCGCTGGCCATCTTCTGGCCGATGGTGCTGATGGCTTTCATCGCCGTGATGGTCTGGCTGACCATCGACGTCATGGGCGCCCTGCCCAAGGAGCCGCCCAAGTCGCCGCCTCTGACCCCGACCAGCTTTCCGCTGATGCACCTGTGGTTCCTGTGGGTGCTGCTGATCTTCTATACCGCCATGCTGTTGCTGCGCGGCGTGGGCAGGCTGTTGGACCGCGGCGGCCACGTCGCCCGGCTGGTCGATGGGCTTGTCGCCTTCCTGACCCGCAACATGGTCGGACCGGTGATCCTGGCCGCCCCTGTGGCCCTGGCCTTCTGGCTGAAGCCCACACCGCTGATGCCCTGGCTCGGCGTGCCGACGCCGGACCAGACCCTGATCCCCGGCGCCATCGCCCTCACCGCCTACGGCGTCGCCTTCGGCTTCGGCTGGCTGCTGCAGCGGCAGAATGGGCTGGTCCAGGCCTTCACGCGCCGCTGGCCGGTCCATCTGATCGCCGCCGTCGCCGCCACGACGGCCGGTTACCTGATGGTGCGCGGCCTGCCCATCGCCGGGACCTTGACCGACGAGGGCCTGCGCGCCGCCTATTGCGCCCTCTACGCCTTCGCCATCTGGAGCTGGACCTTCGGCCTGATCGGCGCGGCCCTGACCTTCCTGTCGGGCCACAGCCCCGTGCGGCGCTACCTGGCCGACGCCAGCTACTGGATCTACATCGTCCACATGCCGATCGTGATGGCCCTGCAGGTCGCCCTGCACGACGTCGCCCTGGCCTGGCCGGTCAAGTACGCCCTGATCCTGGCCGGCACCCTGGCCCCGGCCCTGATCACCTACGAACTGCTGGTCCGCCACACCTTTGTCGGCTGGCTGCTCAATGGACGGCGCATCCCGTGGCGTGCGAAGCCTCAACATCAACTTCAGGAAGGAATCGCCTGATGACCGACGCAGACTCCGCCCGCGAGGACCTCGCCTATCTGAAGACCCTGGTCGGGGCCGACAGCGGCGGCGACGTCTGGCGCTTCGCCGGCCGGCTGTTCGCCGTCGGCGGCTTCCTCTACGGCCTGCAACTGATGTTCCACGGGGCCCAGATCCTGGGCTTCAATCCGCCTGGCCCGGTCATCCTGCTGTTCATGGTCGGTCCGACGGTGCTGTTCCTGATCTACATGACCGTCGCCATCGTCCGGGGCGGCAAACAGGCCAAGCCGCAGGGCACCACCGGGCGCGCGGTCAACGCCATCTTCAACGCCACCGGCCTGATCAACCTGGTCTTCCTGGTCATCTTCCTGCCACCGGCCATCCAGTCGGGCGACTTCCGGGTCTGGCTGTTCTACCCGGCCGTGGTCTTCGCCGTGCTCGGCGGCGCCTGGTTCGCCGCCTGGCAGCTGCGCCGGCGATTGTGGATGCTGGGCACGGCGGCCGGCTGGATGGTCAGCGCCGCCGGCATGGGCCTGACGCGCGGCCACTGGGC
The DNA here is from genome assembly GCF_058809015.1 of Caulobacter sp. GW821-FHT11A05. Classification (NCBI taxonomy): domain Bacteria; kingdom Pseudomonadati; phylum Pseudomonadota; class Alphaproteobacteria; order Caulobacterales; family Caulobacteraceae; genus Caulobacter; species Caulobacter sp. GW821-FHT11A05. Next base: position 44,100 of record NZ_JBXASF010000003.1, read on the forward strand.
CTATGTCGTCATCTGCGGCGTCTGCCTGTTCCTGTTCATGATGCTGCCCGGCATCGCCATGGCGCGCGGCAAGGCCGACTGATGCCGAGGTTCGACATCGGCGGCATCGACGAGGTCATCCACGGCCGCCTGCGGCTGGGGATCATGGCCTATCTCGCCGACGCCGAGGTCGCCGACTTCACCCAGCTGAAGACGGTGCTGGAGGCGACCCAGGGCAACCTGTCGATCCACCTGCGCAAGCTGCAGGACGCCGGCTACGTGGCCATCGAGAAGAGCTTCGTGGGGCTGAAACCCCTGACGCAGGCCCGCATCACACCCGAGGGCCGGGCGGCCTTCGGGCGGTATCTGGAGGCGATGAGCAAGCTGGTGGGTGGATAGGCAAACGGGGACACATTGAATTTGCTCGCAAATTCAATGTGTCCCCTCTTACAGCTCTTAGCGCGGCCGGAACTTCTTGCTGGTCGGGAAGCCCTTGGGGGCCAGCTTGCCAGCCCCGGCCCTGCGGCCGGCCCATTCGCGCCACTCGGGCCACTCGCGGGTGCGCCCCGCCGCGTCGATCCAGAAGCCGCCCGTCTCGGCGTTGAACACCGTGGCGTCGCGCAGGCCCCCCTCGCGGTAGGATTGCAGCTTTACGCCCTTGCCGCGCGGCATTTCCGGCAGTTCTTCAAGGGGATAGATCAGGATCTTGCCGTTGTCGCCGATGACGCCCATCTGGTCGCCGGTCACCTCCAGCGAGACGATGGCCGTCCCGTTCAGCACCTGCTTGCCGGCCCGGCGGAAGGCCAGGGCCTCGTCCTCGGGCATGATGAAGCCGTAGCCCTCCTTGGAGGCCAGGATGCGCTTGCGGCCGGCCTTGTGCGGGAAGACGTCGATGATCTTCACCCGGTCGTCGAGGTCGACCATCAGCCGCAGCGGCTCGCCATGGCCCCGCGCGCTCGGCAGCTTGGAGCAGTCGAGCGTGAAGAAGCGGCCGTCGGAGGCGAAGATCAAGAGCTTGTCGGTGGTCTCGGCCGGGACCAGGAAGCCGAGCTTGTCGCCCTCCTTGAACTTCAGCTCCGAGGGGTCCTCGACCCGGCCCTTGGCGGCACGGATCCAGCCCTTGTCCGACAGGATGACGGTGATCGGCTCGCGCGGGATGAAGGCTTCCGAGGCGGCGTCGACGTCAATGGTCGGGGCGTCGGCGAAGTCGCTGCGGCGGCGGCCGACCTCGGTGCCGACCCCGACCACTTCGCGCATGGCGGCGAGGCCCGAGCCGACCAGCTTCCACTGCTGGGCGTCGGAGGCCAGCATGGCCATGATGCCGTCGCGCTCCTCGGCCAGCTCGGCGTGCTCGCGGCGGATCTCCATCTCCTCCAGCCGGGCCAGCTGGCGCAGGCGGGTGTTGAGGATGGCGTCGGCCTGGATCTCGGACAGGTCGAAGGCGGCGATCAGCTTCTGTTTCGGCTCGTCCTCGTAGCGGACGATGCGGATCACCTCGTCGAGGTTGAGGTAGGCGATCAGCAGGCCGTCCAGGACGTGCAGCCGGGCCTCGATCTTCTCCAGCCGGAAGCGGGCCCGGCGGACCAGGACTTCGCGGCGGTGGTCGAGGAAGGCCTTGAGGATGGCTTTGAGGCCCATCACGCCCGGCGTGCCGCGGGCGTCGAGCACGTTCATGTTGACCGGGAAGCGGACCTCCAGGTCGGAGAGCTTGAACAGGCTCTCCATCAGCACTTCCGGCTCGACGTTGCGGGTCTTGGGCTCCAGCACCAGCCGCACGTCCTCGGCGCTCTCGTCGCGGACGTCGCCGAGCAGCGGGGCCTTCTTGTTCTCGATCAGCTCGGCCAGGCCTTCGACCAGCTCGGCCTTCTTCACCTGATAAGGCACCTCGGTGACGACGATTAGGTAGGTGCCCCGGCCGGTGTCTTCCTTATGCCAGCGGGCCCGCAGGCGCACGCCGCCGCGGCCGGTCTCGAAGGTTTCCAGCAGGCTGTGCTGGGGCTCGACGATGATGCCGCCGGTCGGGAAGTCGGGGCCCTTCACCCGCTCCATGAGGTCGGCGGTGGTGGCTTCGGGGCGTTGCAGCAGCAACAGGCAGGCGTCGATCAGCTCGCCGGCATTGTGCGGCGGAATGCTGGTGGCCATGCCGACGGCAATGCCGCTGGAGCCGTTGGCCAGGAGGTTGGGGAAGCCGGCCGGCAAAACGACCGGCTCTTCGTCCTGGCCGTCGTAGGTCGGCTTGAAGTCGACGGCGTTCTCGTCGAGGCCGTCGAGCAGCAGGCTGGCGGCCTGCGTCATGCGGCATTCGGTGTAGCGCATGGCGGCGGCGTTATCGCCGTCGATGTTGCCGAAGTTGCCCTGGCCGTCGACCAGCGGGTAGCGCTGGCTGAAGCTCTGGGCCAGCCGCACCAGGGCGTCGTAGATGGCCTGGTCGCCGTGCGGGTGGAAGTTACCCATCACCTCCCCGACCACCTTGGCGCACTTGCGGGCGGCGGCGGTGGGGTTCAGGCGCATCTCATGCAGGGCGTAGAGGATGCGGCGGTGAACGGGCTTGAGGCCATCGCGCACGTCGGGCAGGGCCCGGCCGGTGATGGTCGACAGGGCATAAGCCAGGTAGCGCCGCGAGAGGGCCTCGGTCAGCGGTTCGTCGAGGATACGGTCGCCGTCACCCGGCGGAGGTGTGTGAACAGTCATATCGGTCCAGAATCAGTCGGCTTCACTGTAGGACCCCGGCCGCTTCGGGGGGAGGCTTCATAGCCGTCCAGCGTCGGAGAGTCGCTCCAAAAGCCAGACGCGCGCGGGAGGAAGCGGCTTGTTGAGCGGGCCGAAGACATATTGCTCGAGGAAGTGGCCGGTCAGGTCGAAGCCGGCGCGGATGTCGCCCTCCCCCAGGCCGTTGCGCGGCGAGATCATGAAGGGCGGCAGGGGCAGCAGGCGGTCGGCGTAAGGAGCGCCGGCCTCGCGGCTGACGGCGCGGCCGGTGCGGGGGCTGACCCAGACCAGGTCCTCGGTGACGCCGGTCGAGGCGCATTTGGTCAGGTCGAGGGAGAAGCCCATCTCACTCAGCAGGCCGGCCTCGAACTGCACGAAGACGGCAGGCCAGATGTCGGCGTTGGCCAGAGCGCCGATCAGGGCGTCGAGGGCGCGGAAGGCGCCGGGGTGCGGCTCGCGCTCGGGCAGGGCCCCGGCAGCGACGGCGGCGGCGGCGGCCAGGCCGGCCAGGGCCAGCTTGTCGTCGAACAGTTCGGAAGGCCCCTCCCCGACCGGCTCGATACGGGCCGAGCCGAGCTGGCCCTCGACCCGGGCCCGGTAGCTGGCCAGCACCCGGGCTCCGGGCTGCAGCACCGATTTGAGGCGGCGGGTCCCGCCGCCGGCGACGTGGGCGGCCTGGCGGCCGTGGTGTTCGGTCAACAGGTCGACGATGGCGCCGGTTTCGCCATGCAGCCGCGCCGACAGGATGTAGCCTTCATCTTCCCATTCCATGCGGAGGGGATACCTTGGGACGCGGGTGGAGGCGAGGCCTTGAAACGAGCGGTGATCCTGATGGCGGCGATGGCCTGCGTGGCGGCGGCGCCGAACGACCACGCCATCCTCGAGCGGGCCTTTGCCGGCGGGCGCGACGCCGAGCTGGAGAGCGACCTCTACAACGGCAAGGCCGCCCTCTACCGGCCGATCCGCGCGCCGGTTCGCATCGAGGGCATGGCCGGCGAAGGCTGTGAGAGCCGGCTGGCGGCGCGGGGCCGCAACGGGCTGACGCTCGACTGGCGGACCGTGCGCCGGCTGGAACTGGCCCAGGTCGCCGGCAAGGCCCAGCTCTACATCGTTGGCGGCACGCCGGCCGACAAGCTGATCATCACCTTCCGCGACCGCGACGAGGGCACGCCGGTGTTGCTGGCCATGGAGCGGCTGCAGGCGGCCTGCAGGCCGGTTGTCAGGCCATGGCCCTGACCGCCCAGGCCTTCATGGCGCAGCTGCGAACCCACCAGTCCGACGAGGAGCTGCGCAAGATCCAGCGCTACTTCAAGGCCGGCGACGGCGACTATGGCGCGGGCGACGTCTTCATCGGGGTGAAGATGGGGACACTGTTCAAGGTCTCCGAAGGCTACCTGGCCATGCCGGTGGCGGAGCTGGAACAGCTGCTGGAGGACGAACTCCACGAGGCGCGAGCCGGGGCCTTGAGCATCATGGGCAAGGCGGCCAGCGCCAAGGGTTGCACGGCTGAGCGACTGCAGGACCTCTACGACCTCTATCTGCGGCGGCACGACCGGATCAACAACTGGGACCTGGTCGACCTGGCCGCCTGGCGGGTGGTCGGCCGCTACCTGTGGGACAAGCCGCGCGACGTGCTCTACCGGCTGGCCCGGTCCGACAGCCTGTGGGAGCGGCGCACGGCCATCCTGGCCACCCTGCACTTCGCGCTGAAGGGCGACCATGACGACAGCTACGCCATCGCCGAACTGCTGCTGGACGACCCACACGACCTGACCCACAAGGCGGTCGGCTGGGCCCTGCGGACCTGCGACAAGAACCGGCCCCGGCTGGAGGCCTTCCTGGAGACGCACGGCGCGACGATGGCGCGCACGACCCTGCGCGCGGCGCTGGAGCATTTCGAGCCCGAGCGTCGGGGGTATTTCATGGGGCTGAAAGCAAAGAGCTGATCCTTCTCCCGCTTGTCGGGAGAAGGTGGCGGCCGAAGGCCGTCGGATGAGGGCAGCGCCGGCTCATCAAGGCCATGCGCGTTTTGGCGCGGGCAGCGCCGGCTCAACCTTCCTTGGCTGGTGCTGCCCTCATCCGACCCGCTTCGCGGGCCACCTTCTCCCGACAAGCGGGAGAAGGACTCACTGGGGCTGCTTCTTCGCCTCGAAGGCCTTGATCTGGTCCGTGAATCCGTGGGCCAGGTCGTTCGGCATGGGGAAGGTCAGGGCGTACTGGGCGACCTTCCACTGGCCGTCTTCGAACACCATGACCCCCGTCCCGCGGCTGGTGCCGTAGCTTTCGCTGTCGAGCAGTTCGTCGAACCAGGCGATGCAGCGGCAGGGGTTGTCGGTGACGACGATGTGGCGCTCGCGCGGCCTGTAGGTCCAGCCCTTGCCCTTGGCGAAGTAGGGTTCGGCGAAGGCTTTGAACTCGGCCAGCGTCCAGCGTTCGGCCGCGTCGGTGCCGATGTAGATGGCGTCCTTGGCGTAGAGGGCGAAGTAGCGCTTGCCGTCGGCCTTGGAGGCGGCGTCGTGGAGGGTGTCGAGGGTGACGTTGATCCCGCGCTCGGCGCCGGTCGGCTGGGCCATGGCCGGCGTCGCCAGCAGAGCCAGGATCAGGAGCGCCAGGCGCAGGGGACCGGTTGTCCGAGTCATCATGGTCTCAGAATGAGGCGCCGTCGGCGCGCGGGCAACCTGTCCCCGATCTGGCTGGCCCGGCGGCGGTGGCCCATCGGGGACAGGTTGTCCGAGATGCGGTTTCGCCCGGCCGGATAGTCCAGGGATGCGGACAACCAGTCCCCGGCGTTAAACGTCGAAATCCAGACCCATGGCCGAGTAGGCCTCGCGCTCCTCAGCCCAGTTCTCGCGGACCCGGACGTGCAGGAACAGGTGGACCTTGCGTTCGAACAGTTCGGCCAGTTCCTCGCGGCTCTTCTGGCCGATCCACTTCAGGGTCTGGCCGTTGTTGCCGATGACGATGGCCCGCTGGCCCTCGCGCTCGACGAAGATGGTCTGTTCGATGCGGACCGAGCCGTCGCGCTTTTCCTCGAAGGCCACGGTGTCGACGCTGGCGGCGTAGGGCAGTTCCTCGTGGACGCGCAGGTAGAGCTTCTCGCGGGTGATCTCGGCGGCCAGCAGGCGGGCCGGGATGTCGGCGGTCTGGTCTTCCGGATAAAGCCAGGGGCCTTCCGGCATCAGCTCGGCCATGCGGGCCTTCAGGTCGTCGACGCCGTTGCCGTCGGCGGCGCTGATCATGAAGACCTCGGTGTAGACGCCGGTCTCGAACAGGGCCTGGGAGACGGCCAGCAGCCGCTCGCGCTTGACGCCGTCGATCTTGTTGAGGGCCAGGATGACCTTCTTTTTCGAACCCTGCAGGTTCTCGATGATGGTCTGGACGTCGATGACGCCGCGCTTGTCGGCCGGCTTGGCGGTCTTGTCCTGCACGGCCAGCTCGGCCTGGACATCGACCAGGTGGACGACGGCGTCGGCGTCGTCGGCCCCGGCCCAGGCGCTGCGGACCATGGCGCGGTCCAGCTTGCGGCGGGGGGTGAAGATGCCGGGGGTGTCGAGCAGGATGATCTGCGCCTCGCCGGCCATGGCGACGCCGCGCACGGGGAAGCGCGTCGTTTGAACCTTCTGAGTGACGATGGACACCTTGGCGCCAACCAGCCGGTTGGTGAGGGTGGACTTGCCAGCGTTGGGCGCGCCGATGATGGCGACGAAACCTGCCCGGGTCATGCTTTGCCTTCCTGTTTCAGCAGCATGATCAACGCCGCAGCCTTTTCCGCTTCTCGCCTGGACCCACCCTCCCCGCGTTCGCTCTCATAGCCCCGTACCGACACCTCCACAATGAAACGCGGCGCATGGGCCGGTCCCGACTGCTCGACGACCGTGTAGGTCGGGATCGGCAGGCGCAGGCCCATGGCCCATTCCTGCAGCCGGGTCTTGGCGTCCTTGGAGCGCGGGGCCTCCAGATGGTCGAACTCGTCGGACCAGGCCGAGAGGAAGAAGGCCCGGGCGGTTTCAAGGCCGCCGTCGATGTAGATGGCCGCCATCAGCGCCTCGACGGCATCCCCTAAGGCCCCGTCGTTGTCGCGCACGCCCATCTTGGTGGCCGAGCCGCTCATCCGCAGGGCATGGCCCAGTTCGAGGCGGCGGCCGACGCGGGCGCAGGCCTTGCCGTTGACCAGGTTGGCCAGGCGAGGACTGAGTTCGCCCTCCTTGGCCTCCGGATAGAGGGCCAGCAGGCGTTCGGAGGCCAGCAGGCCCAGCACCCGGTCGCCGAGGAATTCCAGCCGCTCGTTGTGCCGCACCTTGATGGCGCCGTCGCCGACGCTGGAGTGCGTCAGGGCGCGCTCGAGCAGATCGCGGTCGGCGAAGGTGTGACCGACGCGGCGTTCGAGCGCCTCTACGGCCAGGACCCGGGCGTTCATTTCAGCAGGTGGAAGAACCGGCTGGGCCGGGCCTCGGTGAACCACGTCCAGGGTTTGAACAGCGAGGCGCCCTCGTGGCGCGGCCCGGTTTCGTAGGGCTCGGACGGGGCGTACCAGCTGAGCAGGATGATCTGCGCCTTGCCGACCAGGTTCTCGGCCGGCACGAAGCCGACGCCGCCCTGCCGGGGGGCCGCGTAGTTGGGCTCGACGCGGGAATCGAGGCTGTTGTCGCGGTTGTCGCCCATCATGAAATAGTGGCCCTGGGGCACCAGGAAGACGCCGGTGTTGTTGACGTAGCCGTACTCGGCCCCGGCGTAGGTGACGTAGGTCTTGTTGTCGTAGGAGGTTTCCTGGCGGCGGACGCGGTCCATGTCGGCGGCGTCATCGCGGGTGACCTGGACGTTGGGCAGGGCCTTTTCGTTGACGTACAGCACGCCGCCCCGGACCTGGATGCGGTCGCCCGGCAGACCGATGACCCGCTTGATGTAGTCGGTCTTGTTGTCGGCCGGCAGCTTGAACACCACGATGTCGCCGCGCTTGGCCTTGGAGCCGAAGATCCGGCCCTTGAACAGCGGCGGGCTGAGCGGGATCGAGTGCCTGGAGTAGCCGTAGGAGAACTTGTTGACGATGATGTAGTCGCCGTGGAGCAGGTTGGGCTCCATGCTGTCCGACGGGATGGTGAAGGGCTGGAACAGGAAGATCCGCAGCACCAGCGCGATCAGCAGCGCATAGGCCACCGTCTTGGCGATCTCGACGACCTCCTGGACGAAGGTCGGGGGCTGCTTTTCCTCGGGCTCGGGCGCGGCGGCGACCTGCGGTTCGGCCTCGGTCACGGTGGCGTCGGTCATCGGCGCGTGATTCTCTTCAAGACTTGGGGGCGAAAAGCCCAGCGGGACTGGTTAGACGCGGAATATCCCACGGGCAAGCGGCGCGCCTGATAGTTCGCCTTCATGGCGTAAGTTGGAACGGCGGCCGGAAAGATCGAAGCGGTCGCCATTATATCGCATCCGGATCACAGAAAACAGAAAAGCCCTTTTTGATTCAAGCTTTTAACATGGCGGCGACATGGGGAAAGCGGCCGGGGTCGGATGGGTATTTCATGAGGGTTTCATGGGATAGGCGTTGGTGTCGCATGGGGGCGACGTCGCGTGTCAGGGCATGGCCGTTTTCGGGAGCGCCTCAATGATGACGAAGGCCTGGGCGTAGGGGTGATCGTCGGTGAGGGTGACGTGGATCCTCGCCTCCATGCCCTCGGGGATGATCTGAGCCAGGCGCTCCGCCGCGCCGCCGGTCAGGGCCATGGTCGGGGCGCCGGAGCGCAGGTTGACGACCCCCATGTCGCGCCAGTGGACGCCCCGGCGCGGGACGCCGGTGCCCAGGGCCTTGGCGCAGGCCTCCTTGGCGGCGAAGCGCTTCGCATAGCTGGCGGCGCGGTCCTTGCGGCGATCGGACTTGGCCTGCTCGGTCTCGGTGAACAGGCGCTGGACGAAGCGGTCGCCGAAGCGGGCCAGGGTCTTTTCGATACGACGGATGTCGCAGAGGTCGGATCCTAGGCCGATGATCACGCGGCCTGCTCCGCGGCTGCCCGGGCGGCGTCCATCAGCCGGCGCATGCGCTGGATGGACTCGGCCAGGCCGACGAAGATGGCCTCGCCGATGAGAAAGTGGCCGATGTTGAGCTCGGCCAGCTGAGGGATGGTGGCGACCGGGGCGACGGTGGCGTAGTCGATACCGTGGCCGGCGTGGACCTCCAGGCCCAACTTCGCGGCCTGGGCGGCGCCGGCGGTCAGGCGGGCCAGGATGACGGCGGCGCGGTCATGCTCGCCGGCCCGAGCGGCGTCGCAGAAGGCGCCGGTGTGCAGCTCGACGACCTGGGCCCCCGCGTCGGCGGAGGCGGCGATCTGGGCCGGATCGGCCTCGATGAACAGGGAGACGCGGCTACCGGCGGCGCGCAGGGACTGCACCGCGTCGCGCACCCGGTTGCCGCCGCGCACGACGTCGAGGCCGCCCTCGGTGGTGACCTCCTCGCGGCGCTCAGGCACCAGGCAGGCGGCATGCGGACGGTGGGCCAGGGCGATGGCGACCATTTCGTCGGTGACGGCCATCTCCAGGTTCAGCGGCTTGCCGCGCTTGCGGCAGAGGTCGGCCAGCGCATCGATGTCGGCGTCGGAGATGTGGCGGCGGTCCTCGCGCAGGTGGGCGGTGATGCCGTCGGCCCCGGCCAAGAGGGCGATCTCGGCCGCGCGGGTGGGCTCGGGATAGCTGGCGCCCCGCGCGTTGCGGATGGTGGCGACGTGGTCGATGTTGACGCCAAGTCGCAAGGGCGTTGGGCGCAGGGTCATGGGCGGTGGTCCCCGAGGGTGTGCCTCCTACTTAAGGCTCGCCAAACGCCCGGGAAAGGGTTGGCCGCCGCCGGCCGGTCACGTTCGGCGCCCGATTTTTACGGCGAGGCTGTCGGCATCGGCCCGGCGGGCGCGTCCTTTGGGGGAACGGTCGGGGCGCGCGGGCGCTCAAGGGGCCGGGACGGAAAGGACGAGACGATGAAAGTCACCCAGCATCTGTGGTTCGAAAAGGACATGGAGGCGGCGATCCGCTTCTACACCTCGCTGATCCCCGGCTCGGCGATCATCGAGACCTCGGCGGTCATGGCCGACAATCCCTCGGGCCCGGCCGGCAGCGTCAAGATCGTCGGCTTCACGCTCGGCGACCAGAACTACATGGCCATCGAGGCCGGTCCGCTGGACCCGTTCAACCACAGCTTCTCGATCATGGTGGAGACCGACACCCAGGAGGAGTTGGACCGGCTGTGGGAGGCGCTCGGCGAGGGCGGCGAGATCGAGCAGTGCGGCTGGCTGAAGGACCGCTGGGGCCTCAGCTGGCAGATCGCGCCGCTGCGCCTGCGCCAGCTGATGGGCGATCCGGACCCGGCCGTGGTGCGGCGGGTGACCGAGGCGATGATGAAGATGGTCAAGCTAGACATCGCCCCGCTGGAGGCGGCGGCGAGAGGGTAGCGCGCAGCTTCCCCCACCCCACCGCTGTCATCCTTCGGTCGCGCAGCGATCCGGAGGACCCACCGCAAGGGCGGGACCGCCTGGATTCCGCAGGCTGGCGTTGAGGGTTGCGCGTTCGCTCTCGACGCCAGGCGCCTGGCGGACGGGTGGGTCCTCCGGATTGTCCCCGGCATTCGCCGGGGCCAACCGAAGGATGACAGCGTTTTTCTCGGGTGGTGGGTTCTACTTCGACAGCCGCCGGCTGCCGGGATCCTCGATCGGGATGGCGGCCAGTTCCGGCGGCAGGGCGTCGGCCGAGTAGGCCGGGACGTCGAGGGTGGCGAGCGCGATCAGGGGGACGCCGACGTCGGCCCGGCCGCCGGAGCGGTCGACGATGCAGGCGGCGGCGATGACGGTGGCGCCGGCGGCCTCGATGGCGGCGATGCATTCGCGGCTGGAGAGGCCGGTGGTGACGATGTCCTCGACCATGACCACCTTGTCGCCCGGCTCGACCTGGAAGCCGCGGCGGAGCTTGAACTGGCCGCCCTCGCGCTCGACGTAGAGGGAGGTGACGCCCAGCTGGCGGGCGGTCTCGTAGCCCGGGATGATGCCGCCGACGGCCGGGGAGATGCAGAGGTCGGGCTGGCCGACGGCGGCGACGATCTTCTCAGCCAGCGCCTTGCAGAGGCGCTCGCAGCGGTCCGGCTGGGCGAAGACCAGGTTCTTCTGCAGGAAGACCGGGCTGTGCAGGCCGCTGGAGAGCACGAAGTGGCCTTCGCGCAGGGCGCCGGCGGCGCGGAATTCTTCGAGGACGTCTTCGCTGGTCATGGGGAGCGCATAGCCAATTCCTCCTCCGAGCGAAAGCTCGGGGGAGGGGGACCGCCCGCGAATACGCGCGTGGTGGAGGGGGCAGCGCCGGCCTGTCCGATTGAAGAGCGTTCTGGCGCGGTCGTGACAGCTGCGTTCAGGATCAGAACCATCCGCCGGCGCTGCCCCCTCCACCACCCGCTGCGCGGGCGGTCCCCCTCCCCCGTCGCTGCGCGCCGGAGGAGGAACTTTCAGAGATTCAGCCGATAGACCCGCTTGGCCGTGCCGCTGAACAGCGCCGTCTTCTCGTCGGACGAATAGGCGGCGGCGACCAGCTTGAAGGCGTTCCACAGCGTCGCATAGCTGCAGCTGAGGATGTCGACCGGGAAGTTGCTTTCGAACATGCCGCGCTCGGGCCCGAAGGCCTCGATGCAGGTTTCGAGGTAGGGGCGCCATTCGTCGGCCAGCTGGGCGGAAGGGGCCGGTGGGTCGGACAGGCAGGAGGGGAAGCCTGGGAAGACCATGGCCAGGCCGCCGAGCTTCACCGCCACATTGGGGCATTGCGCCAGCATGCGGATGTTGTTCCGCCAGACGTCGAAGCGCTCTTCGCGGCGGCCGGCGTAGCTGGCGATGCCGAGCGGGGTGCCGACGTGGTCGAGGACGATCTGGGTGTCGGGGAAGGCTTTGGCGAGATCGATGAGGTCGGGGAGCTGGGGTTCGAGCAGCCAGGCGTCGAAGGAGAGGCCGAGAGGGGCCAGCTGGGCGAAGCCTTCGCGGAAGGTCTTGTCGCGGTAGAGGCCGGCCGGCTGGCGGACCAGGGGGCCGAGGACGCCGCTATCGGGGTCGTGGCTGGCGCTGTGGCGGATGCCGCGGAAGCGGTGGCTGGCGGCGAGGTGGGCTTCGAGGGTCTCGCGGGCGGCCGCGCCGCGGGTGAGGTCGGCGTGGCCGACGATGCCGGCGCATGGCTTGGCGGGGCCGTAGACGCCGCTGTCGGCGATGGCGGCCAGGCCGTTGACCGCTTCGGTCTCGCCGATCGGCTTGAGGTGGGCCGGGCCGTCGGGGCGGTAGAAGGCGCCGCATTCCATGTAGACGGTGGCGACGATGTTGTGCCCGGCGGTCATGTCGGCGAGGAGCTCGTCGAGCAGGTAGCGGGGGACGCGGCGGACGATCTGCTCGAAGGGGTGGGTCGGCGCCGGGAGCTGGCCGAGCAGCAGGGTGCGGTCCCACAGATGGTGGTGGGGATCGATGATCGGCAGGTCGGGGGCGAGGATGGGTTCGGGCATTTCCACACTCTTTCGCTAACAATCAAACTTCCGACTATCCCGGCGAAAGCCGGGACCCAGTGTCCACTCGCGGAGCGGGGCTGGCGCTGATCAGAGCGGACCCTTACGCGGCCTGCCAGCTGGGTCCCGACTTTCGTCGGGATGATCGGAATATTGGGGGGGCTTACAGAATATCCCCACCCGCCGCCGCCGCCGTGGTGCCGTCGCGTTCGAAGGCCTTGATGACGTTGCGGCCGACCGTCCAGCGGTGGACCTCGTCCGGCCCGTCGACCAGCCGTTGGCTGCGGATGTGGGTGTACCAGCGGGCCAGGGGCAGGTCGGTGGAGTAGCCCAGCGCCCCGTGCAGCTGGATCGCCGTGTCGACCACCTTGTGGACCATATGGGCCAGGAAGACCTTGGCGATGGAGTTCTCCTGCCGCAGGTCCATGCCCTTCTCGGCCTTGTAGGCGATGTGGATGAGCATCAGCCGGGCCATGTAGAGCTCGCTGGCGCAGTCGGCCAGCATCCACTGGACGCCCTGGCGGTCCTTCAGCTTGCGGCCGAAGGTCTCGCGGGTGACGACGTGCTCGGTGGCCATGTCCAGCGCCCGCTGGGCCATGGCGACGTTGTGCATGCCGTGGCGCAGGCGACCGTAGGCCAGGCGGTGCTGGCCCATGTTGAAGCCCTGCCCCTCCCCGCCCAGCAGGTTCTCGGCCGGGACGACGAGGTTCTCGATGGCGATCTCGCTGTGGCCGCCGCCCATGATGTGGCTGAGCGGGCCCTCGGCGGCCATGGTGCCGATGTCGCGGATGATGCGGTAGCCGGGATTGGGCAGCTCGACGATGAAGGTCGAGAAGCGCTGGTGGCGCGGGGCGTCGGGGTCGGTCTTGGCCATGACCACGGCGATGTCGGCGGCGCTGGCGGCGCTGCTGAACCACTTCTCGCCATTGAGGATGTAGTTCTCGTTGCCGTCCTTGACCGCCCGGGTCTGCATGCCGGTGGCGTCGGCCCCGGCGGCCTTCTCGGTCATCGAGTAGCAGACGCGCTTGTCGCCGTTCAGCAGGGGTTTGAGGAACTTCTCCTTCTGGTACTCGGTGCCGTGGGCCAGCAGGGTCAGCATGGTGGCGTCGTCAGGGCCCTGGCTGTTCATGCTGAGAGCGCCAAGGTGGCTTTTGCCGAGTTCCATCTGCACCAGGGCGTTGGCCAGGGGCCCAAGGCCCATGCCGCCGTATTCCTTGGGGATGAAGGGCAGCCACAGGCCCTGGGCGCGGGCCTTGCCGCGCAGGTCGGCGAGGACGGATTTATAGCTGTCCTTGTCGTGGATCAGCTTCTCGGCCGGGATGCACTCATCGGCGACCCACTGGCGGACCTTCTCGCGGACGGCCTTGGCTTCGGCGGGGATTTCGAAATCGATGGCCATGGGTGTGTTTCCTCGGGCGTTGTTCTGTTCTTGGTTCAAACAATCGTTCGAAGATGGGGTATGGCGCAAGGGCTGAGTTGCGGCCGGACGAGCCGGGACGTTGAACAATCCTGGATTGAGGGTTTCGTTTTTTCGTTGCATTATCACATCCTGGGATGGTGGGCGTCCCCGGGGGTGTCTCATGACGATAGCGCAGGTCTGTGCCGCCGTGGCCGTGACGATTCTTGTCGCCGGCTGCGGCCTGATGAAGTCGCCAGAAGATCGGATGAAGGAAGGCTGCGGCGACAAGGGCGGTGGATCGGCTACCGCCATCCTGGACCTGCGGACCGGAATGTCCCTGCCCGACGCGATCAAAATCCTCAAGTGCTACGATTCAGACGCTGCGATCGAACTTGGAACCGCCGGGAAATTCTACAGCGATGTCAACAAGTTCTTGAAGGAAACGGACTCGAACGGTCCCGGCTACAGCAATATGGTGATCTGGACTCGTGGGGAGGAACGGCCCTGCCCGGCCGCGGGGACGAGCGGCTCGGATGCGCTGTCGGATTCGATGAAACCCGACGATGAACGGTTCTCCGGCATGGTTGTCAGCGGCGCCAATGGCTTCAAATGTTTCAAGACGATCAAGGACCACATCGTCCTGCGACTTGCCGGGCCGCCGGACGCGCGGGCCGTGGTCGGCCTCTGGCGACTGACCCTGCCAGCCGAGGGCAGCCGGCCAATGATGACTGACCTGACCCAGACCCTGACGTCGAAATATCCTGCGATCGTCCTGCCGGAAGGCCCGCTGACCGCTGGCTTCTGGGCCTCCGGCTTCCAGGACCAGAGCGGCGCGGCGCTCAACGCGGCGCAGATTTACGAGGACTTCAGGTCTCTGAAAGCGCCCGTCGAACCCGCGCCGCTGAATCCCACGGAGCCCTGTGGCCTGTTGTGGCTGAGCAGCTGCCCACGCGATCCTACACAGGCCGAGATCGACGCCTATGAGTCCGCCAAGGCCAGATACGAGGAAGACATCAAGACCTATCAACCTCGCCGCGACCTTGCGGACAGGTTTGGCCCTTGCGTGTCCAGCCCGCCCCGCAATCCAGGAACGGCCCCCCTTGACGAAGGGGTCGACAATGCCTGTGGCCCCTCCTTTTTCGTCGCCGCATCGCCCTATCCCGGCGGCTTCGCGGAGAGCATCTATGTCGGCGTCTACGACCCGGCCGAGGAGAGGAAAGGCCGGGTGAAACTGGAGGACTATCTCAGGTCACGAGGCGGCGGGCCGGCCAGAGGCTCGACGCCGGCCCTGTAGGTCACGAAGCATTGGGCTCGCTGACAGCTGCGGCTCGGCGGCGGGGATCACGGCTCGGGCCACGGGCTGAGCCGCGGCCCGGCGGAGTCTGACGGGGCGGGAGCGGTCAGGGCCGGAAACCGCCAGCCGGCCCCCGCGGCATCCGCCATACATCCCCCCTCACAAGGAGATGGACAGATGGATGCGAAATCAGCGGCGATGGCGGTGTGGGCGGCGTTCGGGTCGCGGGACGAGGCGAAGATCCGGGCGGTGCTGACGCCGGACGCGACCTGGATCGCGCCGGCCGGCAACGCCACGGCGGTGGCCAGCGGGGCTTCGGCCGACATGCTGGAGACAGTGGACGGGATGGTGCAGTTCCTGACCCGCGACTTCCGCCGGCTGTTCCCGGACGGAGCCAAGTTCGAGTTCACCAAGGTGGTGGCCGAGGGCGACACGGTGGTGTTCGAGCAGCGGATGCAGGCCGTCACCATCGAGGGCCGGACCTACGACAATCGCTACTGCTGGGTGTTCGAGATGCAGGACGGTAAGGCCCGGATGATCCGCGAATACATGGACACCCTGGGCGGCCAGCGGATGATCTTCGGCGACGAGGCGCCGCGCAAACTGGTCGCCTGACGGGTCAGGCCCGGCCGATCGCGGCCAGGACGGCGGCGACCCGCCCGGCCGGCGGGCCGGGCGGGATGTCGACGAGGGTGAAGCCGAACTCGCGGTAGACCGCGCGGTGCAGCTCGCCGAACAGGCGGGCCTCGTCGAGGCTGATGCGGCGGGCGGCGGTGCCGACGATGAAGTCGAGGCCTTCGACGAAGAAGACCTCCGGCGCGTAGGCCTCGCGGGCCGCTTCGGCGGCGGCCTGCAGGGCTGGCGACGGGCTGTGGCCGAGCGCGCGGGCCAGGGCGACAGTGCAGACCGGCGAGCGGTCGAAGACGATGGGGCCGGCGGGGGCGGTGGCCGCCCGCTGCTGCTGCAGGGTCAGGATGAGGTCGGTGAAGTCCGGCTGTTCCCAGGGGGCGTCGACGCCGGTGGCCTGGGCCCAGGCGATGACGTCGGTCGCCGCCTCCTCGACGACGGCGAGGCCGGCGCGTTCGAGGCCGCGCAGGAGGACGGTCTTGCCGGCGCCGGGGGCGCCGGTGAGGATGTGACGGGGCATGGAGGTCCTTCTTTCAGTGGAATGATGATACGCCCGGCGCGGGCGGCATTCTGTCGCGCCTGACCGCCCATTCGTGGCCTCCGTCGTGCAGGCAACGGAAGAGCAACCTATGAGTTGTAGTAGAGTTGTTTCAATTTGACCGGGTTGGCGTCGCGAGACCCGCGTTCCGGTCAGCCCAGGAGATAACGATTTGCCCCGTCCCCAACACGCCGCGCCCGACCCCATCGACATCGCCGTCGGCGCCCGGATGCGCATGCGCCGCAAGGCGCTCGGCCTGACCCAGACCGACCTGGCCGAGGCCCTCGGCCTGACCTTCCAGCAGGTCCAGAAATACGAGCGCGGCGCCAACCGCGTCTCCGCCTCGATGCTGGTCCGCGCCGCCAAACGGCTGGAGTGCCCGGTCGCCTTCATGGTCGGCGAGGAGCCGGGCGGCTTCCCGACCGACGAGACCCTGCTGACCATGCTGGCCTACCCCGGCGCCATGGAGCTGCTGCGCGCCTATTCGACCATCGAGGAAGCGGCCTCGCGCAATGCGGTGGTCACGGTGGCCAGGGCCCTTGCGCCGGGCGGGAAGCAGGACATCGCGGCGGCGGCCTAGGCCGCCCTCCCCGTCCTCAGCCCATCGGCCGTTCGGCGCCCTCGACGCTCGGGCAGGCCCGCAGCGCCGCGATGATCGTCGTGATGTGGCGGTTGTCGGTGACGTCCAGGTCGACGTCGACGTCGAAGACGTCTTCCTGGCGATGGGTCATCTTCAGGCCGGTGATGTTGCCGCCGGCCTCGCCCATGATGGTGCAGACCTCGCCCAGCACGCCGGGCGTGTTGAGGATGGTGACCCGCAGCTTGGCGTGGCTGGTGGTATTGCGTTCGGCTTCCGGGGTCCAGGCGAGGTCCCGCCAGCGGTCGCCCTGGTCCTCGAACTGGGCAAGCGTGCGGCAGTCGATGGTGTGGATGTCCACCTCGTTGACGCCCTCGCGCATGATGCCGACGATGCGGTCGCCGGGCACCGGGGTGCAGCAGGGGGCGAAGTGCAGGGTGACGCCGGGGGCCAAGCCGGCGCCGCGCACGAAGATACGGGCCCCGACGCCGTCCTCGATGGCGCGGCGGGCGACGGCGGCGGCGCGGGCGGTGTCGTCCAGGCCCGGGAAGACCACCTCCATGACCTGCATCGGGATGATGCGGCCGCGGCCGATGGCGTCGTAGAGGTCGTCGTCCGTCGGGATGCCCAGCCGCTCCAGGGCGGGGCGCAGGGAGACGCCGGTGCGGCTCTTGCCGACCCGCTCGAAGGACTGGAACAGGGCCGCCTTGCCCAGCCGCAGGAACTCTTCCTTCTCGGTCTGGCGGATGTGGCGGCGGATGGCGCTGCGGGCCTTGCCGGTGACGGTCAGGCTGCGCCAGTCAGGGGGCACGGCCGGTTTCGCGCCCTTGATGATCTCGACCACGTCGCCGTTGACCAGCGGGGTGCGCAGGGGCTTCAGCTCGCCGTTGATCTTGGCGCCGATGGTGCTGTCGCCGACATCGGTGTGGACGGCGTAGGCGAAGTCGAGCGGCATGGCCCCGCGCGGCAGACTGACCAGCTTGCCCTTCGGCGTGAAGGCGAAGGTCTGGTCGAGGAACATCTCCAGCTTGGCGTGCTCGACCAGGTCCTCGGCGTCGCCGCCGTGTTCCAGCACCGCCACCAGCTGGCGCAGGTTGATCAGCGGGTCGCGGCCGCCCTCGGCCTCCATGTGTTCGGCGTCGAAGCCGTAGGACTTGTTCTTGTAGCGCCAGTGGGCGGCGACGCCGTCCTCGGCCACGCGGTCCATGGCCTCGGTGCGAATCTGCATCTCGATGCGCATGCCCTTGGGGCCGATCACCGTGGTGTGGATCGAGCGGTAGTTGTTGCGCTTGGGGGTGGAGATGAAGTCCTTGAACCGCTCCGGCACGCAGGGCCAGGCGCGGTGGATCAGGCCAAGCGCCCGGTAGCAGTCGGCCTCGGAGTCGACGATGACGCGGAAGGCATAGATGTCGGAGAGCTGGGAGAAGCCGACCGATTTGCGCTGCAGCTTGCGCCAGATCGAGAAGGGGTGCTTCTCGCGGCCGAAGACGCGGTTGGAGATGCCGTCGCCTTCCAGCAGGCGGGTGATCTCGCCGCTGACGGTGGAGACCGCCTTGCCCTGTTCGCCACGCAGCACTTCCAGACGGCGGATGATGGCGGTGCGGGCCATCGGGTTGAGCTGTTCGAAGGCCAGCTCCTCCAGCTCCGAACAGATGCGGTGACAGCCGATGTTGCGGGCCAGCGGGGCGTAGATGTCGAGCGTCTCGCGGGCGATGCGCTCACGCTTGGCCGGCTTCTGGATGAAGTGCAGCGTCCGCATGTTGTGCAGGCGGTCGGCGAGCTTGACCAGGAGGACGCGGACGTCCTTGGAGATGGCCAGGATGAACTTGCGCAGGTTCTCGGCCTGGCGGGCATAGTCGGCGGTCAGCTCCAGCTTGGAGAGCTTGGTGACGCCCTCGACCAGCTCGGCGACCTCGGCCCCGAACAGGTTCTCGATGTCCTGGCGGGTGGCGCTGGTGTCCTCGATGACGTCGTGCAGCAGGGCGGTGATGATCGAGGCGGTGTCGAGCCGGTATTCGGTGAGGATGCCGGCCACCTCGACCGGATGGGCGAAGTAGGGATCGCCGGAGGCTCGGGTCTGGCTGCCGTGCATGCGGACGGCATAGACGTAGGCCTTGTTGAGCAGCGCCTCGTCGGCGTCGGGCTCATAGGCGCGGACGCGCTCGATGAGCTCGTACTGGCGCATGTATTTGGGCCGCGCCGCCACCTTCTGGGCGGCGGTCGGTTCAGGCCTTGTAGGCGTGGAAAGTTCGGGGGCGGCCGTTTCGGCCGCCTCCAGAATGAGGGGTTCTGAGCCTTCGGGGCTCAGTACCGCTCCTCCTGACCGCCGTCGCGGTCGCTCTGCAGCGCGCGGATCAGTTCCGCCTCGCTCATCTGCATGTGGGTCGGATCCGACAGCAGGGCGACGGTTTCGGCCTCTTCCTCGGCCTCGGTCCGCTCATCGACGCGTTGCAGCGTGGTGATCAGATGTTCCTTCAGGCCGTCGTTGTCGACGACGTCGTCGGCGATCTCGCGCAGGGCGACGACGGGGTTCTTGTCGTTGTCGCGGTCGACCATCAGGGCCGCGCCGGCCGAGATGCCCCGGGCGCGATGGGCGGCCAGCAGGACCAGACCAAAGCGGTTGGGAACCTTCTCGATGCAGTCTTCGACGGTGACGCGGGCCATGGATATCTCTTCAGCGGTGCCGGTGGAACCGGGCTACATAGTGTTTTGCGCGCTATTGTGCAACGCCGCAAGGTGACAGGCGAAGGCGGCGGCAGTTGGGCGCGGTTCCTTCTCCCGCTTGTCGGGAGAAGGTGGCGGCCGCAGGCCGACGGATGAGGGCAGCGCCGGCCCTGGAGGATTGCTCTCAAATACGGACCAAAAAGCCTTCAACCGCTGGTGCTGCCCTCATCCGACCCCTTCGGGGCCACCTTCTCCCGACAAGCGGGAGAAGGGATTCGGTAGGCGTCGGCGCCCACCTTCGCAGAGTCGGCAAGGTCCGTCGCCGTCCGGCCAATGACCGGATGGGTCCAGTGCGGCGCAACATCGGCCAGCGGCCCCATGACGAATCGCCGCTCATGGGCGCGGGGGTGCGGGACCTGCACGCTCCCCTCCCCGGTCACCGTCCGGCCATGAGCGATCAGGTCGAGGTCCAGGGTGCGCGCCGCGTTGGCCTCATGCCGCACCCGGCCGAAGTCCGCCTCGATGGCGTGCAGGGCGGCCAGGGTCTCCGCCACCCTCGCCTGCGTCTCGACAATGACGACGCCGTTCGTATAGGCAGGCATCGCCGGATCGGGCCAGGCGGTCGAGCGCCACCAGCCTGACCTGGCGACCACGGTCAGGCCGTGGGCGGGGAACGCCTCCAGCGCCGCCTCCAGCAGGGCCGGAACGTCGGGATAGTCACCGGGAAGATTGCTCCCGAGGGCGACGATCACGGCGTCATCGAAGTCAGATATTTTATCCAAGGATTTGAAACCGTGACCTTTTATTCGACCGAGAAGCTGGCCCTGTTCATCGACGGCGCCAATTTCTACTCCCAGGCCAAGGCCCTGGGCTTCGACATCGACTACCGCAAGCTGCTGGACGAGTTCCGCCGGCGCGGGGTGCTGATCCGGGCCTACTACTACACCGCCATCGTCGAGGGCGACGACTACAGCCCCATCAAGCCGCTGGTCGACTGGCTGGACTACAACGGCTTCACCCTGGTGACCAAGACGGCCCGCAAGTTCACCGACAGCCAGGGCCGCGACCGCTGGCGCGGCGACATGGATGTCGAGATCGCCGTCGGCATGATGGAGATGGCCGAGAAGGCCGACCATCTGGTGCTGTTCTCGGGCGACGGCGACTTCCGGGCCCTGGTCGAGGCCATCCAGCGCAAGGGCGTGCGGGTCAGCGTCGTCTCGACGGTGAAGAGCCAGCCGCCGATGATCAGCGACGACCTGCGCCGGCAGGCCGACCACTTCATCGACCTCGCCGATCTGGGCGACGTCATCGGCCGTCCCTCGCGCGGCCCCGCGCCACGCGGCGGCGGCTACGACAACCGCACCCGGGCGGAGATCGAGGCCGAGGACGAGCTGTAGGTTCCTCCCCCATCGGGGGAGGGGGACCGCGCGCGAAGCGCGTGGTGGAGGGGGTCCCCACCGACAGGGGCCTCATCGTTTACCCGCCGACCGTTGCGGTAACCCCCTCCGTCAGCCGCTTCGCGGCTGCCACCTCCCCCGAGAGGGGGAGGAACTGCCGCTCCACGACTCGCGCTAGGTGAAGCCATGTCCACCGTAGACCTGACCTCCCCCGAGCCGCCGCGCGACTGTCCGCTCTGTCCCCGGCTGGTCGAGTACCGTCGCGAGAACCAGCGGCAGAACCCCGACTGGTACAACGGCCCCGCCCCGTCGTTCGGCGACTGGAACGGCCGGCTGATGGTCGCCGGCCTGGCGCCGGGACGCACCGGGGCCAACCGTACGGGGCGGCCGTTCACCGGCGACCACGCCGGCTGGCTGCTCTACGAGACCCTGAAGAAGACCGGCTTCGCCACCGGAACCTACGAGGCGCGGCCCGACGACACGCTGCAACTCGTCGACTGCATGATCACCAACGCCGTCCGCTGCGCCCCGCCGCTGAACAAGCCGGCGACCTCGGAGGAGAAGGCCTGCCGGCCATTCTTCGTGAACACCCTGGCCGCCATGCCGAACCTGAAAGTCATCGTCACCCTGGGCGACGTCTCGCGGCGCAGCCTGTTGCGGGCGCTGAACCTGAAGGGCTCGACCGGGGCGCCGGGGCATGGGTCGGAGTTCGACGCCGGGCCCTACCGGGTGATCAACAGCTACCACTGCTCGCGGCTGAACACGAACACCGGGCGGCTGACGCCGGCCATGTTCGAGGACATCTTCAAGCGGGTGCGGACGCTGATCGACTAACCCTCGCTGTCATCCTTCGGTCGGCGTAGCCGATCCGGAGGACCCACCCGTAAGCCTGGCTGCTGGCGTGGAAGGTCGGGCGCGAGCGGGCGTGACGCTGTTCCGGCTCCAGCTGGTTCCGCCCTCTCCGTGGGTCCTCCGGATTCCGCTTCGCGGAACCGAAGGATGACATCGGATGGTCGATCTACCCGTGGTCCTTGAGCAGCCGGGCCTTGTCGCGCTGCCAGTCGCGTTCGGCCGTGGCTTCGCGCTTGTCGTGCAGCTTCTTGCCCTTGGCCAGGCACAGTTCCAGCTTCGCCAGGCCCTTGTCGTTCCAATAGAGCCGGGTCGGGATGATGGTGCGGCCTTCGCGCTGCACCGCCCCGATCAGCTTGCTGATCTGCTTGCTCTTCAAGAGCAATTTGCGGGGCCGCCTGGGCTCGTGGTTGAAGCGGTTGCCGCCGGCGTAGGGCGGGATGTCGGCGTTGATCAGGACGATCTCGTTGTTTTCGACCGCCGCGTAGGACTCGGCGATGTTGGCCCGGCCGTTGCGCAGGCTCTTCACCTCGGTGCCGAGCAGCATGATGCCGGCCTCGATCGGGTCCTCGAGGAAGTAGTCGAACTTGGCCCGCCGGTTCTCGGCGATCAGGCCTCCAGCTGTTGTCTTGGGGGCCATCAGAGCACGCCGGCGGCGCGCATACCGTCAAGAACGAGGCTGCGGGCGGCTTCCGAACAGGGGCTGATCGGCAGGCGGCACTCTTCCGAACACAGGCCAAGGGTCGCCAGGGCGAACTTGGTCGGGCTGGGCGAGGCGTCGGCGAACAGGGCCTTGTGCAGCAGGATCAGGCGGTCCTGCCAGTAGCGGGCGGTTTCGAAGTCGCCGCTCTGGCAGGCGTTGTACATGGCCGCGCAGGCTTCCGGCGCGACGTTGACGGTCACCGAGATACAGCCGTGGCCGCCCTGGGCGACATAGCCGACGCCGTTGGGATCATCGCCGGTCAGCATGATCCACTCTTCGCCGCAGGTGACCCGCTGGTGCGAGAGGCGGCCGAGGTCGCCGGTGGCGTCCTTGATGCCGACGATGTTGGGCAGCTTGGCGAGGCGCTCCAGCACCTCGTTGGACATGTCCGAGCCGGTGCGGCCGGGCACGTTGTAGACGATCACCGGCAGCTGCACGGCGTCGTTGATCGCCTTGTAGTGCTGGTAGATGCCCTCCTGGCTGGGGCGATTGTAGTAGGGCGAGACGATCAGGGCGGCGTCGGCGCCGACCGCCTTGGCATGCTGCGCCAGCTCGATGGCCTCGGCCGTCGAGTTGCTGCCCGCGCCGGCGATCACCGGCACCCGGCCGCGGGCGGTCTGGATGCACAGTTCGACGACCCGCCGGTGCTCCTCATGGCTGAGGGTCGCGGTCTCGCCGGTGGTGCCCACGGGCACGAGCCCGTGCACGCCGCCGGCGATCTGGCGCTCGACGAGCTCGACGAAGGCTTTCTCGTCGACCTCGCCATCGCGGAAAGGGGTCACCAGGGCGGGAAGGACGCCCTTGAAGGGGGATTGGAACATGGCGTGTAAAAAGGCCGTCAGATCGCCGCATTCGCTTGCGGCTATGGATTGGGGGCGGACAATATGAGCGGCCCTGTTGCTTCGCAATGGGCGGGGGACGTGATTGTTCGGGAGGAATTTGGTTGAGGTTCGGCGCAGGCAGGCTCTGGCTGGCGGGTGGATGCGCGATTCTGGCGCTGGCGACGGCTGGCGCGGCCCTGACCCAGGCGCCCGCGCAGCTCAGCGCCCCGCCCCTGCCCGGCTACCAGATGGCCAGCGAGGGCGACGCCCAATACCTGTCCATGGCCCTGACGGCGGCCAAGGCCGGCGATGGCGCCAGTGTCCGCACCGCCATGAGCGGCATCAACGATCCCCTGGCCCGCAAGATCGCCGTCTGGGCCCTGGCCGACGGCGCGCCCGATTCGATGAGCTTCTTCGAGGCCGACTCGGCGCGGCGTGACCTGGCTGGCTGGCCGCGGGCGCAGGGTCGGCAGATCGCCGCCGAGAAACGGCTGGAGACCAGCGGCCTGCCGCCGGCCAAGATCATCGACTGGTTCGGCGGGGCCGAGCCGATGACCGCCGAGGGGGCCATGGCCCTGGCCGGGGCCTACCGCGCGACCGGCTATGAAACCCAGGCCCGGGCCCTGATCCAGCGCTGGTGGAGCACCAGGCTGTTCGAGCTGGAGCCGCAGATCGCCATGCGGACGCGATTCGGCGGTTACATCAGCGAGACCGAGAACCAGGCGCGGGCCGACCTGTTGATGTGGGCGCCGCAGGGGCCTGCCGCGCAGGAGCTGGTCGGGGCGCTGACGGGGCCGGACAGGGCGCTGGCCGAGGCGCGGATGGCGCTGCGGTCGGGCCGCAGCGACGCCAACGACAAGGTCGCCCAGCTGACCGACGAGCAGCGGCGCCATCCGGGCGTGGTCTGGGAACAGGCGCTGTACTTCTACAAGCGCGGCATGACCTCGCTGGCCTTCTCGCTGTCGGCGGGGATCAAGGGGGCGCCGACCGAGGACGCCGCCGCGCGCAGCTGGCCCGACAAGCGCAGGATGATCGTCACGGCGCTGCAGGAGCGGAATTACCGGGCCGCCTACAACATCGCCCGCGACTGCGGCATGACGGTGGGGGCCGACGCGGCCGAGGCGGAGTTCTACGCCGGCTGGCTGGCGCTCACCAAGCTGAACGACCCGCAAGCCGCCGAGCGGCATTTTGCCAGGCTGGCCGGGGCCGGCGTCTCACCGATCACCCAGGGCCGCGCCCTCTATTGGCAGGGCCGGGCCGCCGAGGCGCTAGGCAAGACGGCCGAGGCCCAGGCCTTCTACAGGCAGGGCGCGCGGCACATCACCGTCTTCTACGGCCAGCTGGCGGCTGAGAAGGCCGGCCTCTCGACCATCACCCTTGGCAAGGACCCGCAGATCACCCAGGCCGACCGCAGCCGCTTCGATGGCCGCGAGATCGTCCGGGCCGCCCGGATGCTGAACGGATTTGGGCTGAAGGACCAGTTCCGCACCTTCGTGCTGCACATCGACGACGTGCTGCCAACGGCGGCGGAGTCGGCCCTGCTGGTCGACCTGGCGCGATCGGCCGGCGACCAGGACCTGGGCATGCGGGCGGTGCGGACGGCGGCCCAGCGCGGCTTCATCCTGCCCGAGCGCGGCTATCCCATCCTGCCGGTGCCCCAGGTTCCCGGCGCCGCCGAGCCGGCCTTCGTGCTCAGCATCGCCCGCCAGGAAAGCAACTTCGACCCCAAGGCCCGCTCCGGCGCCAAGGCCATGGGGATGATGCAGTTGCTCGACGGCACGGGGCGCGACACCGCCCGGCTGCTGGGCGAGACCTACGCCACCGACCGGCTGTACGAGGCTGAGTTCAACATGAAGCTGGGCTCGCGCTACCTCGGCGACATGACCGGCAATTTTGGCGGCAGCTACGCCATGGCCGCCGCCGGCTACAACGCCGGTCCCGGGCGGCCCGGCCAGTGGGTGACCAGTTGCGGCGATCCGCGCGGCGGCGATCCGCTGAACTACATCGAATGCATCCCGTTCAGCGAGACCCGCAACTACGTCATGCGCACCCTGGAGACCATGCAGGTCTACCGCGCCCGGCTGAACGGCGGCGCGACGCCCCTGATGCTGTCGGCGGACCTGCGCCGCGGCGGGTACGGGACGCCCTAGTGCTGGACGAAGCCACGCCTGTGACGCCGGGTTGGCGGCTGGTCGGCCGGATCATCGGCGACGGCGAGCCGATGCTGCTCGATGGCCTCGATCCGTGGAAACACGAATGGCATTCGGTGAAGGTTCCGCCCATCGTCGTGGCGCATCCGCAGTATCCCAGCCAGCGGCACAGCTTTTCGGTCAGTGAGATCCGCGCGGACCGCGTGGTGCGCTTCGCTGCCGGGGAGTTCTCGAACGGGGCCTGGGGCTTCTACTTGCCGGAATAGGGCTCAGGGCCTGACGCGGATTTCGTACAGCTTCGGCCACAGCTTGCCCGTCACCAGCACGCGCTTGCCCTTGGCGTCGTAGGCGATGCCGTTAAGCACGTCCTCTGCCCCCGTGCGGTCGGCGGCGGGCAGCAGGCCGGTCATGTCGATCCAGGCCTTCACCCTGCCCGTCCCTGGGTCGATGCGGGCGATGTAGTCGGTCTGCCAGATGTTGGCCCAGACCTCGCCCTCGATCCATTCGATCTCATTGATGTTGAACACCGAACCGCCGCCGTCGGTGACCCGCACCCGGCCGGTCTCCTTCAGGGTCTCGGGATCGAGGAAGCGCAGTTCGTCGGTGCCGTCGCTCATGATGAGGCGGGCGCCGTCATGCGTCAGGGCCCAGCCTTCGCCCTGATACGTAAAGGTGGACTTCGGCGCGAAGGTCTTGAGATCGTAGGTGAAACCGACCTGATCCTGCCAGGTCAGTTCGACCAGCTTGTCCTTCCAGGCGACGATGCCCTCACCGAAGTATCGCGCCTCGACGTCGCGTTTCTGCAGCACCTTGCCGGTGGCGGGTTCGACCTTGCGGATCGAGGAGCGGCCGTGCAGGCCGGTGCTCTCGTAGATGACGCCGTCCTGGAACAGCAGGCCCTGGGTGAAGGCGCCCGGGTCGTGCGGGAAGCTGGCGACGACCTCGTAGGACTGGATGGGCGCGCGAGCGGCTTGTGCTCTGGCGGCGGCGGGGACCAGAAGCAGCAGGACGGCGAGGACGCGGGCGAGCGGCAAGGGCGGATCCTTCAGGCGGCGCGGCGGGTGACCAGGACGGGGCCATCCTCGGTGTCGATGAAGGCGCCGTCGAGGCCGAAGACGACGCGCAGAGTGGCGGGGGTCAGCACCTCGCGCGGCGGGCCGTCGGCGGCGACACGGCCCTGGTGCAGGACGACGAGCCGGCCACAGACGCGGGCGGCCAGGGCCAGGTCGTGCAGGGTGAGGACGACGGCGGCGCCGCGCGCGGCCTCCTGGGCCAGCAGCTCGAGGGCCAGGAACTGGGCGTCGGGGTCGAGGCCGGCGGTCGGCTCGTCGGCGACCAGCAGGGGCGCGCGGGTGGCCAGCAGGCGGGCCAGCAGCACCCGGGCTCGCTCGCCGCCGGAAAGGTCGAGCACGCCCCTGCCCTCGAAGCCGGCGAGGCCGACGCGGGCCAGGCAGGCGGCGGCGAGCGCCTGGGCCTCGCCTTCGGGAAGATCGGGCGCGCCGAGTTCGACGATGCTCAGGGTCGCCAGGTTCCAGCCGACCCGGCGCTCCTGGGGCAGATAGCCGGCGGCGCGGGCCCGCTCGGCGGGCTTCAGGTCGGCGACGGGCTTGCCCGCGAGGCGAACCTGGCCGGCCTGCAGCGCCAACAGGCCGAGGCCGGCGCGCAGCAGGGTGGTCTTGCCGGCGCCGTTGGGGCCGAGCACCCCGACCATCTCCCCGGGGGCGACGGCGAGGCTGACGCCCTTGAGCACCGAACGGCCGGCCGGGCCGGCGTGGACGTCTGCAAAGGACCAGCTCATGCCCGCCAGCTCCGAGAGGCGCGCCAGGCGACCAGGGCGAACAGCGGGGCGCCGACCAGGGCGGTGACGACGCCGAGCTTAAGCTCCTGCTCGCTGGGCAGAACGCGGCTGATGAGGTCGGCGGCGGTCAGGAGGATCGCGCCGGCCACGGCCGAGGGGATCAGCAGCTTGCCGGGATCATCGCCGGCCAGGCGGCGGACCAGATGCGGCGCGGCCAGGCCGACGAAACCGACCACCCCGGCCGCGGCGACGGCGGCCCCGGTCATCAGGGCGGCGCCGGCGACGGCGGCAGTGCGCAGGGAGGCCATCGGCAGGCCACTGAGGGCGGCCGTTTCCTCGCCGAGGGTCAGCATGGTCAGGCCCCGCGCCGACCACAGGCAGAGGCCGGCGCCCAGCGCCATGGGAACGAGGGCCCGCAGGATGTCGCCGAAGTCGCGATTGGCGACCGAGCCGAGCAGCCAGTTCATCACCTCCGCCGTGGCCACCGGCGAGGGCGAGAAGTTGAAGATCAGCGCCGTCAGGGCCCCGCCGAGCGAGGACAGGGAGACGCCAAGCAGGATCAGCGCCTCCGGCTCACGGAAGCGGGCGGCCAGCCCCGAGACCAGCAGGCCGGCGGCCAGGGCCCCGACCAGGGCGCCCGCCTCGACCGCGCCGGTGACGGCCGAGAGGCCGAGCGCGATGGTCAGGGCGGCCCCGAGGCCGGCGAAGGCGGAGACGCCGAGCACGCCGGGGTCGGCCAGGGGATTGCGCAGCAGGCCCTGCAGCGCCGCGCCGGCCAGGCCCAGACCGCCGCCGATCAGGGCGGCCATCAGGGCGCGCGGCAGGCGGATGGTCCACAGCACTTCGCCCGGCGGCGAGGCCGGTTGGGCGAAGGCCTGGACGTACTGGGCGGCGCTGAGCGTCGTCTCGCCGAGCAGCAGGCCGGCGAGGAGAGCAAGGATCAGAAGGCCGCCGAGGGCGAGCGTTGCGGTGCGACTCATTTGGGCGCCGCCCTGGCCAGGGTCTCGACCCCCTCGGCGGCGAACCAGCCGGGGCAGCTCAGCACCGAGGCCGGCAGGCTGGCCAGGGTGCGGCCCGGCAGCCGCTTCTGCAGCGCCCGATGGCGGCCCATGCCCCAGCGCTCGAAGGCGGCCGACAGCTGGTCGAAGAAGCCCAGCACATAGCCGCGCGGCGGCCCGAGCACGACATCTTCCAGGCGAACGGGTGCGAACCCGGCCTGGGGCGCGGCATTGGCGATGCCGGCGGCGGCGAGGATGCGATCGATGAAGGTGCCCTGCCCGGCCGTGTAGCCGCTGGGCGTCAGGTAGAGGCCGGGCCGGCCCTTCCAGGCGTCCTTCGAGGCGGCCAGGCGGCCGTCCATGTCGGCGACGATGGCCTCGCCCCGCGCCGGCTGGCCAAGAGCGGCGGCCACGGCGCGGACATTGGCGCGGATGCCGTCGAAGTCGGTGGCGTCCTCGATCCTGACCACCTGGACGCCATGGGTCGCCAGGGCGGTTTCAAGCCGCGTGTCGCCGCCCCAGTAGCGGACCACCAGGGTCGGGCGGGCAGCGAGGATGCTTTCGGTGGTGATGCGGCGCTGCGGCAGGCCCTTGGCGAGCGCGCGCAGATGGGAGTCGGCGTCGTCGGCGCGGTAGCTCAGGCCGACGATGGTCTCGCGCGGGCTGAGGGCGAGGACGTACTGGTCGGCGCATTGGTCGAGGGCGACGACGCGGGGGGAGGCGCTGGCCGGCGTCATGCAGAGGATCGCAGCGGCGAAAGCCAATCCTCCCGCAGTCGCAGCTTTGCGCGCCATGGCTTCACCCCGAGGCCGGTATCGACCGGCTGCCTAGCCCCGGCTGATAGCCAAAGGATGGTCTGGCGTCACCTGTGGGATTTTCCCCCAGTCCGATCTCCCCGACGAAAGTCGGGGTCCAGTGCCCACTGGCCGAAGGGGCCCTGCTCTGAACAGCGCCGGCCCATCTTCTGGTTTGCCAGCTGGGTCCCGACTTTCGTCGGGATGATCGGATTTTGGGGATGAAGCGGGCTAGTCCGCCACCAACCCATGCAGCATGCCGTCGAGCAGCACCTGGCGCAGCTCGTCGTTGTCGGCCCAGTTGAACTTGGGCTTGGTGATGATCAGCGATGCCAGCCCATGGCAGGAGGCCCACAGCACCTGGGCGGCGCTCTTGGCCGAGCCGGTGCGCAGCCGCCCCGACGCGGCGATCTCGCTGACCACGTCGATAAACTTCTCGAAGCACCGGTCGCCCAGTTCGGCGGTGGCCTCCGTCTTCTCCTCGTTCATCAGACCGGTATTGGCGCAGAACACCAGCTGGTAGGTGTTGGGGTTCTCCAGCGCGAAACCCATGTAGGCGTCGAGCATCATCCGCACCCGCACCACCGGGTCGATCGGCCGGGCGGAAATCTCGCTGTTGATCTGCAGCAGGCGGTTGATGGCCCCGTCGCTGATCTCCAGCAGGATCTCGTCCTTGTCCTTGAAGTGCATGTAGAGGGCGGTCGAGGAGACCCCGACCTCATCGGCGATCTTGCGGATCGTCGCGCCCTGGTAGCCCTCGGCCAGGAAGATGCGCTGGGCCGCCTCGAGGATTTCTCCCCGGCGCATGTGCCCGTCGCCCTTGGGCTTGCGGGCGGACCGCTGCGGCTTCTTGAGCGCCGTCGTCATGTGCCTGTTTCCCCTCGCTTCAGTCCCCGAACCGGATACTAAACGGGAATCACTTAACGCGCGCAACATCTTGAGGATACTGGACCTTCCAACCCCCTGCGGCTAATGCCCGCCCATGAGCAACCCGCGCGTCGCCGACGCCCCCATCCTGCTGACCACCAAGGGCTGGGCGGACTATGGCCTGATCGACAGCGGCCACGGCCGCAAGCTGGAACGCTATGGCGCCTTCAAGGTGGTGCGGCCCGAGCCGCAGTGCCTGTGGGCCCCTCGCCTGCCGCAGGAAGAGTGGGAGAAGGCCGACGCCGTCTTCGACCCGACCGACGAGGACGAGAACGGCCGCTGGCAGTTCGCCGGCAAGCCGCCGGTGCTGTTCCCGCTGTCCTGGCGCGAGGCCAAGTTCAACAGCCGCTTCACCAACTTCCGCCACCTGGCCTTCTTCCCGGAGCAGGCAGCCAACTGGGAATGGCTGGACGCGCGCATCCGGAGCTCCAAGCGGCAGCTGACCATCCTCAACCTGTTCGGCTACACGGGCGTCGCCAGCCTGGTCTGCGCGGCAGCCGGGGCCAAGGTGACCCACGTCGACGCCTCCAAGAAGTCGGTGGCCTGGGCCCGCGAGAACGCCATCCTCTCCAAGCTCGACGAGAAGCCGGTGCGCTGGCTGGTCGAGGACGCTCGCAAATATGTGCAGCGGGAGCTGCGGCGCGGGGCGCTTTACGACGGGGTGATCCTCGATCCGCCGAAGTTCGGGCGCGGCCCGACCGGCGAGACCTGGCGACTGTTCGAGGACCTGCCGGAGCTGTCGCAGATGTGCGCGCAGCTGCTCAGCCCGGATGCCTCCTTCATGCTGATGAACGCCTATGCGGCGCGGATTTCCGGGGCCTCGCTGTCGGGCCTGATGGCCGACCAGCTCAAGGGGCGCGGCGGCGTCATCGACTGGGGCGAGCTGGCCCTGGAACAGGAAGACGGCGAGCGGCGGATCGGCCTTTCCTTCTTCGCGAGATGGGCGAAGTGAATTTCAGACAGGTCACCTCCCTGTCCAACGAGACGGTCAAGCACGCCCGGGCGCTGCACATGCGCAAGACCCGGGAGGAGAGCGGCCAGTTCCTCGCCGAGGGCCTGAAGATCATCACCGAGGCGGTCGACCAGGGCGTCGCGCCGCAGGTGCTGCTGTTCGGCAAGGCCGCCGCCAGCCACCCGCTGCTGATCCGCGCCGCCGAGGCGACGCTGGCGGCCGGCGGCGAGGTCATCGAGGTGACGCCGGAGATTCTTGAGAAGATCGCCCGGCGGGACAACGCCCAGCCGGCGCTGGCGATCTTCCAGCAGCGGTTTGTCGAGCTGTCGAGCCTGCGGCCGACCTCGAATGTCTGCTGGGTGGCGCTCGATCGGGTGCGCGATCCGGGGAACCTGGGGACGGTGGTGCGGACCGTGGATGCGGCCGGCGGCGGCGGGGTGATCCTGGTCGGCGACTGCTGCGATCCCTATTCGGTCGAGGGCGTGCGAGCGACCATGGGCTCGATCTTCGCCGTGCCGCTGGCGCGGGCGACGGTGGAAGAGTTCCTGGCCTGGCGCGGCGCCTGGCCGGGGTCGGTGGTCGGGACCTTGCTGACGGCGACGGTCAACCACCACAACGCCGACTATCGGGCGCCGACCCTGATCCTGATGGGCAACGAGGCGCAAGGCTTGCCGCCCGAGCTGGCGGGGGCCTGCGACGTGAACGTCAAGATTCCCATGCGCGGCCGAGCCGACAGCCTGAACCTGTCGGTGGCGACGGGGATCATGATCTACGCGGTGACGGACCGCCTCCTCTGATCCCTTCTCCCGCTTGTCGGAAGAAGGAACCGCGCTTACGTCCCTCGCGGCTTAGCCCGCGTCGTCGCCTGCGCCTTCCACGGCTCCTCCGGCCACACGTGGCGCGGATACCGCCCCTTCATATCCGTCCGCACGTCCTTCCACGACCCTCGCCAGAAGGCCGGCAAATCCCTCGTCACCTGGATCGGCCGATGGGCCGGCGACAGCAAGGCCAGCACCAGGGGGACGCCGCCGACGCTGGGGTGAACCTCGACGCCGTAGAGTTCCTGCACCCGCACCGAGATCGTCGGCCCCGCCTCAGCGGCGTAGTCGATGGCCAGGCGGGAGCCGGTCGGGGCGGTCCAGCGGGCCGGCGCGGCGGCGTCCAGGCGCTTCTGGACGTCCCAGGGAATGAGCGTCCGCAGGGCGTTTTCGAGGTCATTGTCGGTCAGGCTGGCGAGGGTGCGGCGGCCCTCCAGAATCGGGGCCAGCCAGTCGTCGAGGCCGGCGATCAGGGCCGGTTCGGAGAGGTCGGGCCAGGTCGCGTCCTGGGCGTGCAGGAAGCGCACCCGTTCGAGCAGGGAGCCTGCCCCCTCCCCGATCGGCAAGGCCGAGAGACCCTCGCGGCGGACGTGGCCGGCCAGGGCGGCGGCGATCATCGCCTTGTCGGGCTTGTCGACCAGGCGGTCCTCCAGCACCAGGCGGTCGAGACGGACCAGGCGGCGGGCGCGGACCTTGCCGTCCGGCTCGATCTCCAGACGGTCCTCATTGGTCAGGCGCGCGGCGAAGGCGGTCCGCAACAGCTCCGGATCGAGGGGCGCGGCCAGCAGGATGCGGTCGCGGGCCGCGCCGCCGCCGAGTTCGCCGACCGCCAACCAGGGTTCGCGCGCCAGGGCGTCGGTCGGTTCAAGGTGGGCGCCCCGGCCGCTGGCCAGCTGATATTCGCCCCCCTTGCCACGCGCCTTGGCGACCCGCTCGGGGAAGGCCTCGGCCAGCAGCAGGCCAGGGTCGAGCGGCGGCTGGGCCGGCGGACGGCCGGCGGCGCGGGCCCAGCGGTCGGCCAGGGTGCGGGCGTCTCTGGCGCGAGGGGAACGGTCGCGCTCGAACTGTTCGAGGCGGTGGCGCAGGTCGGCGTCACGGCCGCCCAGGCCCCGCTCGGTCAGCAGGGCGGCGATGCGGGCCGCCAACGCTCCCTGCCCGCCGGCCGCGCCGCGGATGACCATGTGGGCCAGGCGCGGCGGCAGGGGCAGGTCCGACAGCAGGCGGCCGTGGGCGGTCAGGCCGCCGGTCTCGTCCAGCGCTTCGAGCCGGGCCAGCAGATTGCGCGCCTCGGCAAACGCCCCGGCCGGCGGCGGGTCGAGGAAGGCCAGGTCGCCCGGATCGCGGGCGCCCCAGCGGGCCAGGTCGAGGGCGAAGCCGGAAAGGTCTGCTTCGAGGATTTCGGGCCGGGCGAAGGGGACCAGGGCCCTGGTCTCCGGCTCCTCCCACAGGCGGTAGCAGACACCCGGTTCGGTGCGGCCGGCCCGGCCCCGGCGCTGGTCGGCGGCGGCCCGGGAGACGCGCACCGTCTCCAGCCGGGTCAGGCCGCTGGCCGGGTCGTAACGGGGCACGCGGGCGAAACCGCTGTCGATGACGACGCGGACGCCCTCGATGGTCAGGCTGGTCTCGGCGATGCTGGTCGCCAGCACCACCTTGCGACGTCCCGCCGGCGCTGGGCTGATGGCGGCGTCCTGCTCACGGGGGTCGAGCGCGCCGAACAGCGGGCAGAGGTCGACGTTGGCCGGCACGCCGGCCTCGGCCAGCCGGTCGCGGGTGCGCAGGATCTCGCCCTGGCCCGGCAGGAAGACCAGCAGGCTGCCGCTTTCCTCCGCCAGCGCCTTGCGCACGGCGCGGACGACCTGGTCCTCCAGCCGGGCGGCCGGGTCGCGACCGAGATATCGGGTGTCGACCGGCCAGGCGCGGCCCTGGCTCTCGATGACCGGCGCCCCGTCCAGCAGCCGGGCCACGGCCGCGCCGTCGAGCGTGGCGGACATGACCAGCAGGCGCAGGTCCTCGCGCAGCAGGCTCTGGCTGTCGCGAGCCAGGGCCAGGCCGAGGTCGGCGTCGAGGCTCCGCTCGTGGAACTCGTCGAACAGCACCGCCGAGACCCCATCGAGGCCCGGGTCGTCCTGGATCATGCGGGTGAAGACGCCCTCGGTGACCACCTCGATGCGGGTCTTCGC
Source organism: Caulobacter sp. GW821-FHT11A05 (assembly GCF_058809015.1). Classification (NCBI taxonomy): domain Bacteria; kingdom Pseudomonadati; phylum Pseudomonadota; class Alphaproteobacteria; order Caulobacterales; family Caulobacteraceae; genus Caulobacter; species Caulobacter sp. GW821-FHT11A05. The sequence goes on from NZ_JBXASF010000003.1 coordinate 77,770, forward strand.
CGAGACCTTCGAATCCATCCGCACCCGATAGCCGACCGTCTCCCCCACCCGCTCGCCGAGCGTCGAGGCCATGCGGGCGGCGGCGGCGCGGGCGGCGAGCCGGCGGGGCTCGAGCAGAATCAGTTTGCCGCTCGCCCAGGGTTGATCGAGCAGCGCCAGCGGCGCGCGCGTGGTCTTGCCGGCCCCGGGCGGGGCGACGAGCACGGCGCTGGGCCCGTTAACCAGGGCCGCCTTCAGGGCGGGCAGGATTTCCTCGATCGGCAGCATTGTGCAGTGCGTTTAGTGCCCGAATGCCGCGCCGTCACCGCAAGCCGTTGCGCGAGCCAACTTTACTGCTAACGTCCGCCGCTTGTGACGCCGGCGGGGAGCCGGCCTTAGGGGAGCGAGACGCATGTCCGCAGAGGGCGCCCGACCGGGCAACCGGCTATTTCTGAAGAAGTCCATCGCCAACATTCAGAAGGAAGCGGCCAAAAGTGAGCTGAAACGCTCGCTCGGGCCGATCAACCTGATGAGTCTGGGCGTCGGCGCCATCATCGGCGCCGGTATTTTCGTACTGACCGGCCAGGTGGCTTCGGCCAACGCCGGCCCGGCCATCATGCTGTCCTTCGTGGTCGCCGGCATCGCCTGCGCCCTCGCCGGCCTCTGCTACGCCGAACTGGCCTCGACCATGCCGGTCTCCGGCTCGGCCTACACCTACGCCTACGGCACCATGGGCGAAGTCTTCGCCTGGATCATGGGCTGGCTGCTGCTGTTGGAATACGGCATCGCGGCCTCGACCGTGGCGGTCGGCTGGTCGGGCTATGTGGTCAGCATGCTGCATGATTTCGGGGTCAACTTCCCGTCCATCATGGTTCTCGGCAAGGAAGCCCCGCAGTGGGCGACACCGCTGATCCAGGCCGCGCCCAACGAGGCCGGCAACCTGGTGTTCTCGATGACGGGCACGCTCAACGCGGTCGCCGCCGTCGGCATCCTGATGGTCTGCGCCCTGCTGGTGCTGGGCGTTTCGGAATCGGCAAACGTCAACAACGTCATCGTGCTGATCAAGGTGATCGTGCTGTTCACCTTCATCGCCGTCGGGGTCACCTACATCAACCCCGACAACTGGCACCCCTTCATTCCGGAAGCCACCGGCAAGTCCGGCGAGTACGGCTACGGCGGCATCTTCCGTGGGGCGGCGATCATCTTCTTCGCCTACGTCGGCTTCGAGGCCGTCTCGACCGCCGCGGCCGAGGCCAAGAACCCCAGCAAGGATGTCCCCATCGGCATCCTCGGCGCCCTGGCCATCTGCACCGTGATCTACATGGCGGTCGCCGCCGTGATGACCGGCGTGGTGCCCTACAAGGAGCTGGCCAGCCCGGCCCCGATCGCCGTCGCCATCGACCGCATGGGCCTGGAATGGGCTGACATTCCCCTGGCCACGGCCGAGGGCGGCAAGCTCAACCTGATCGCCTTCCTGATCAAGGTCGGGGCCATCACCGGCCTCTCCTCGGTCATGCTGGTGCTCTGCTACGGCCAGACCCGCATCTTCTACACCATGGCCCGCGACGGCCTGCTGCCGAAGGTGTTCGCCGTCATCCACCCGAAGTTCCGCACCCCCTGGATGGGCACCATCCTGCTGGGCGTGGTCATCGCCGTGGCGGCCTCCTTCCTGCCGATCAGCCTGCTGGGCGACCTCGTCTCCCTGGGCACGGCGGTGGCCTTCTCGATCGTCTGTCTGTCGGTCATCTACCTGCGGGTGAAGCACCCCGACCTGCCGCGGCCGTTCAAGGTTCCGGGCGGCATCGTCACGGCGGTGCTGGGCATTCTCGCCTGCCTGTTCCTGGCCTGGCAGAACTTCAAGCCGATGATCGAACGGGCCATGAACGACGACCCGGTGCCGATGACCATCCTCGGCTGCTACGCCGTGGTCGGCGCCCTGGTCTATGCCCTCTACGGCTTCTGGCACTCCAAGCTGGCCAAGGGGATCGACATCACCGAGGACAGCAGCCTGCCGAGCCCGGCCGAGGCTTTCGCCCACGGCGTGGACGACGTGAAGGACTGATCGGTCCCTCCACAACGACGGAAAGGCCCGGGAGCGATCCCGGGCCTTTTTCGTATGCGGGGTTTCAATCGGCCGTTTGAACACCGATCATAGGGCGAAACCTCTTAGCCAGGAGCGCCCCTTGAGCGTCCCCCCAATCCAGGTGGCCATCGCCCCGGTCACCCCACTGCAGCAGAACTGCACCATCGTCTGGTGCACCAAGACCAAGAAGGCGGCGATCATCGATCCCGGCGGCGAGGTCGACCGGCTGATGAAGGGTCTGGAGACCTACGGCGTCACCCTGGAAAAGGTCCTCATCACCCATGGCCACATGGACCACGCCGGGGCGGCCGCTGCGATCAAGGAACGCACCGGCGTCCCCATCGAAGGCCCCCACCCCGACGACCAGTTCTGGATCGACCGCATCGAGGCCAGCGGCAAGCAGTACGGCATCCCCGACGCCAAGGTCTTCACCCCCGACCGCTGGCTGTACGACGGCGATGTGGTGACCTTGGGCGAGACGCAGTTCGAAGTCATCCACTGCCCCGGCCACACGCCGGGCCACGTGGTCTTCTTCCACCGCGAGGCGCGGTTCGCGCAGGTGGGCGACGTGCTGTTCAAGGGCTCGATCGGTCGCACCGATTTTCCGCGCGGCAACTACAACGACCTGATCGAGGCCATCGCGACCAAGCTGTGGCCGCTAGGCGAGGACGTCAGCTTCGTGCCCGGCCACGGGCCGATGAGCACCTTCGGCTTCGAGCGCAAGACCAACCCCTACGTCTCGGACCTGGCCCTGGCGTCGAACCGGGCCGAGCCGACCAGCGACCTGGCCGAACGCTTCAGCTAGCCGCCGCGATTGGCCCGCAGGGTCGCCTGCTCGGCGGCGTCCAGCTTGCCGTCGCCATTGGCGTCCGCCTGGTTGAAGCGGAAGTTCGTCGCCTTGACGAACTCCTCCTTCGACACCTTGCCGTCCTTGTTGAGGTCGGCGGGCGCCAGGATGTTCTTGCCGCCCATCATCTTGGCGATCCTGGCCTGTTCGTCGGCGCCGATGACCCCGTCCTTGTTGGCGTCCATGCGGGCAAACCCCCGGTCCGAGGCGGCCAGGTGCTCCGCCCGGCTGACGACGCCGTCGCCGTTGGTGTCCGGGTTGGGCCGCTGGGCGGCGGCGGCCGTCGCGCTGAGGGCCAGCAGAAGGGAGGCGACGGCGAGGCGGCGGATCATGTAGTCACTCACAAAGGTTTCTTCGGGCCGGCCTCTTTGAACGGCCCGCGGATTGCACCCGTATGTCGGCCCTGCAATCGTGTCGAGACAAGGGCCGGCCAGAATGCCGGGATGGAGCAGACCATGACCCTCGAGGCGCAGAACCCGTCTGAAGCGCCCGCCCGCATCCTGATGGTCGACGACGACCCGGGAATTCGTGATGTCGTGTCCGAATTCCTCGGCCAGCACGGCTATCAGGTGGACACCGCCGGCGACGCGCGCGGCATGGAACAGGCCCTGGCCAAGGGGCCGGTCGACCTGATCGTGCTCGACGTCATGATGCCGGGCGAGGACGGCCTCTCCATCTGCCGCCGCCTGACCGCCCAGCCCGGCGGGCCGGCCATCATCATGCTGTCGGCCATGGGCGAGGACACCGACCGCATCGTCGGCCTGGAGCTCGGCGCCGACGACTACCTGCCCAAGCCCTGCAATCCCCGCGAGCTGCTGGCCCGCATCCGCGCCGTGCTGCGCCGCCGGGCCGAGCCGCAGCCGAGCCTGGAGGACGGCCTGTCCGCCACCTGCCACTTCGCGGGCTGGAAGCTGGACCTGGTTCGTCGTGAACTGCGCTCGCCCGAAGGCGTGGTGGTCAACCTGTCGAGCGGCGAGTTCTCCCTGCTGCGCGCCTTCGTCGAGCGACCACAGCGCATCCTGACCCGCGACCAGCTGCTGGACATGGCCCGCGGCCGCGACTCCGACGCCTATGACCGCGCCATCGACGTGCAGATCAGCCGGCTGCGCAAGAAGCTGGACGACGGCTCCGGCGGCGGCGAGCTGATCCGCACGATCCGCAGCGAAGGCTATATGTTTGTGCCCAAGGTCACCCGCAGCTGATGCAGTCCCGCATACGCAGCGCGCCGCTGTTCGCTCAGGTGATGGCGCTGGCGCTCATCAGCCTGATCGCCGTGCCGGCGATCAGCGCCGCCATGCTGCTGGCCCTGCCGCCGCCGCAGCCGGAGGTCTATCGCCTCAGCGAGCTGGCCCATGCCCTGCGCCAACAGGGCGTGGTCGAGATCAGCGACGGCCGCCCGCTGGTGGTCAAGCTGAAGACCGAGGCGCCCGAGGAGTCCTTCCGCCGCTCGCGCTGGCGCGAGGACTTCCGGCGCATCCTGGCCCACGACCTGGGCGTGCCGACCGACCGCATCCGCATCGAGACGGTCGGGCCGGTGCGGGTGCTGCTGCGCACCGAACACCGGGTCGAGACCCGCATTTTCCGCATCGGTCCGCCGGGCGGCGAACCGCCGCCGCACGGGGGCCGGCCGCCCGGCGGTCCCGGCGCCCATGAGTTCCGGCCCGACGAGCGGGTCATCTTCGCCCCCTTCAAGGTCGGCGTTCGCCAACCCGACGGCCATTGGCTGGTGGTCAAGCCTAAGCCGACCTTCCGCTGGGACGCCTGGCAGACCCGGCTGATCTTCACCTTCCTGCTGTCGATCCTGATCATCGCCCCGCTGGCCTGGCTGCTGGCCCGGCGCCTGGCCGCCCCGATCGCCGCCTTCGCCGCCGCCGCCGACCGCCTGGGCCGCGACCCCCGCGCCGCGCCGCTGGAGATGCGCGGCTCGACCGAGATTCTCGCCGCCGCCACCGCCTTCAACCAGATGCAGGAGCGCCTGCGCCGTTACGTCGACGACCGCACGGCCATGGTCGGGGCCATCGCCCACGACCTGCGTACGCCGCTGACCCGACTGAAGTTCCGCATCGAGGCGGCGCCCGAGGACCTGAAAGCCAAGCTGGCCGCCGACATCGACCAGATGGAGGCGATGATCGCCGCCACCATGGGCTTCGTCTCCGACGCCACCCGGCCGCGCGAGCGGACCAGGCTGGAACTGGCCTCCCTGGTCGAGAGCATCGTCGACGAGATGGCCGAGACCGGCGCCGCCGCCACCGTCGACACCACCGAGAAGCTGGTTGTCGAGGGCGATCCCATCGCCCTGCGCCGGCTGGTCGCCAACCTGGTCGAGAACGCCCTGAAATACGGCGGCGCGGCCAGGGCCCGCGTCTACGCCAGTGGAGGCGACGCCGTGATCGAGGTCGACGACGACGGCCCAGGCATTCCCGACCATGAGCGCGAGCGGGTCTTCGAACCCTTCTTCCGCGGCGAGCCCTCCCGCAACCGCGAGACCGGCGGCATTGGCCTGGGCCTGGCCGTGGTCCGCTCGGTGGCCCGCGCCCACGGCGGCGACGCCGAGCTGGTCAACCGCGAGGGCGGTGGCCTGACCGCCCGGGTGCGCCTGCCGCTGTAGAGAAACACCGCCGCAACCGGCGCGCCTTATCCCGGCCACGCGCCGCCTCCAGACAGGTCCCCGGACCGGAGACCCCGATGATCGTACGCTTGGCCCTTCTCGCCGCCCTGCTGGCCGCTCCGGCTCCCCTCTCACTGGCATGGGCGCAGCCGCCGCCGGGTCCGCTGCCAGAGGGCGCCCCTCCGCCCGAAGGCGGGCCGGCCGGCCAGGAGCCGCCGCGCCGCCAGCAGCTGTTCATCAGCCCGGCCGGCGAGCCCTTCCGGACCCCGCGCGGCCAGCCCTATCCGGTCGCCGCCTGGTTCGCCCAGGCCGACGCCAACCACGACGGCGCGATCAGCGCTGAGGAGTTCACCGCCGACGCCCTGGCCTTCCACGCCCGCCTCGACGCCGACCACGACGGCCTGGTCGATGGCTTTGAGATCGCCGACTACGAAAAGAACGTCGCCCCGGAAATCCTCAGCCCGCTCGACCGGGGCGAAGAGGGCCCCAGAGCCGTCATGTACAACGAAGGCGAGACCAAGTTCATGGGCGGCCCAAGGCGCGTCGACAACGGCCCCTACGGCCGCACCCGCAACGGCGCCGGCCTCTACGGCCTGATCAACGAGGTCGAGCCGGTGGCGGCCCAGGACACCGACCTCGATCGCCGCTTCAACACCAAGGAGGTGCGCATCGCCGCCAAGGATCGCTTCTCCATCCTCGACAAGGATGGCGACGGCAAGCTGACCCTGGCCACCCTGCCCAAGACCCCGTTCCAGACCATCCTCGAGGCGCCGCCGCCCAAGGATGGCGGCAAGCGCGGCAGGCCGCCGCGCCAGCGGTGACCGATCTTGCCAGCGCCCCGGCGGAGGGGCACATCCGCCTCTTCTAAGTTGGAAAGGTCAGTCATGAAGCTTCGCCTGGTCCTCGCGCTCAGCCTGATCGCCCTGCCGGCCCCCCTCTCGCTGGCATGGGCTCAGCCCAGGCCCGACCTGCAGATCTTCATCAGCCCGGCCGGCGAGCCGTTCCGCCAGCCGCTGGACCAGCCCTACCCCGTCGCCGACTGGTTCAAACAGGCCGACGCCAACGCCGACGGCGCCCTCACCCGAGATGAACTGGTGGCCGATTCCCTGGCCTTCTTCGACAAGCTGGACGCCAACAAGGACGGGACCGTCGACGGCTTTGAGAACGGCGACTACGAGACCAAGGTCGCCCCCGAGATCATGTCGCGCGCGGCCATGGGCGTGGCCAAGCCCAACGAGGGCGCCCGCCCGCTGGGGGGACGGCGCCGGCCCAACCTGCCGCCCAACGACCTGGCCCAGTCCAACGGCGTCAAGCAGACCTACGACCAGGGTCGCGCCGGGGCCGGCCTCTATGGCCTGGTCAACGAGATCCAGCCGGTCATGGGCCAGGACGGCGACTTCAACCGGCGCATCTCGAAGGTCGAGGCGACCGCCGCCGCCAAGGACCGTTTCGCCATCCTCGACAAGGACAAGGACGGCAGGCTGACCCTCGAAACCCTGCCCAAGACGCCTTTGCAACGGGCGCTCGAAGACGCGCGTTGATTGCAGGCGAAAGCCGCCGCCTGCAAAACAGTGAAATGCGCCTGCAAACTGGCGCCGGTACCTGACGTGGCCTGCAGACGAGTCACGTGAGTCCCATGAGCCTGAACACCGCCCCGCGTAAGACGTCGAAATTTCCCTGGGTCCCCGTGGCCTGGGCCGTCGGCGCCGCCGTGGTGCTGGGCGGGGGCGGCTACATGCTGTTCAAGCCCAAGGCCGACAAGGACCCCTACCGCACCGAACAGGTGACGCGCGGCGACGTCACCAAGTCGGTCTCGGCCTCCGGCTCGCTGCAGGCGCTGGTCACCGTCCAGGTCGGCTCGCAGATTTCCGGCCAGATCACCAAGGTGCTGGTCGACTTCAACGACACGGTGAAGGCCGGCCAGATCATGGCCGTGCTCGACCCGCAGACCTATGTCAGCCGCGCCCAGCAGGGCCAGGCCCAGGTGGCCTCCAGCCAGGCCAACGTCGCCCAGCTGCAGGCGCAAGCCGACGTCGCCCGCGCCAACTACAACCGCACCAAGACCCTGTTCGACAAGGGCATCACCGCCAAGGCCGCCCTCGACGCCGATCTGGCCACCTGGAAGGCGGCTCAGGCCAGCGTCGCCGCCGCCAAGGCCAACGTCACCTCGGCCCGCGCCTCGCTCAGCGCCAACGAGGTCGATCTGGGCCGCACCAACATCATCGCCCCGATCAGCGGCGTGGTCACCGACCGCCAGATCGAGCCCGGCCAGACGGTCGCCGCCAGCCTGTCGGCCCCGGTCCTGTTCCAGATCGCCCAGGATCTGAACCGCCTGGAGGTCAAGATCAGCGTCGACGAGGCCGACATCGGCAGCGTCCGCGAAGGCCAGCGGGTCAAGTTCACCGTCGACGCCTTCCCGGACGATAACTTCACCGGCGTCGTCACCCAGGTGCGCAAGCAGCCGGAAACCAGCAACAACGTCGTCGCCTACACGGTGATCGCCGAGGCCGACAATCCGGGCGGCAAGCTGCTGCCGGGCATGACTGCCAACGCCGACATCGTGCTGGAAGAGCGCCGGAACGTCCTGCGTGTGCCGGCCGCCGCCCTGCGCTGGAGCCCGCCCGACACTTCGGCCAGCAGCCAGCGCACCACCATGGGCGGCCCGCCCGGCATGGGCGGTCCTCCCGGCGGCGGCGGTGGCGGCCAGCGCCAGCAAGGCGGTGGACGCCAGGGCGGCGGCGGCAACCGCATGGCCCGCATCGCCGAGCAGCTCGACCTCGACGCCGGCCAGAAGACCAAGGCCGACGCCATCTTCGCCGAGGCCCGCACCAAGGCGGCCGCCGCCGAGGGCCCCGAACGGCGCAAGATCATGGACGAGGCCTTCGCCAAGCTGGATCCCATCCTCAAGCCGGACCAGAAGACCAAGCTGGTCGCCCTGCGCGCCCGCATGGGCCAGGGCGGACGCGGCGGCGGCCAAGGCGGCATGACCAGCGGCGTGGTCTGGATCCTCAAGGACGACAAGCCGACCCCCGTGCCGGTCATGGTCGGGGCCACCGACGGCAGCTTCACCGAAGTCGTCGACCGCTCGGGGACCATCAAGGAAGGCGCAACCGTCATCACCGGCGGCGGCCCCAAGGCCAAGGTCAAGGCGCGCAATCCGATGACCGGCGGCGGCGGCGTCCGGGTTCGGGGGCTCTAGTGATCCAGTTCGAAGGTCTGACCAAGACCTACGTCATGGGCGAGGAGACCGTCCACGCCCTGGCCGGCGTCTCCCTGACCATCGACCGGGGCGAGAGCGTCGCCATCATCGGTCCTTCGGGGTCGGGGAAGTCGTCGCTGATGAACATCCTCGGCGGCCTCGACCGGCCCTCGGCCGGCCGCTACCTGTTCGAGGGCGATGATGTCGGCGCCTTCGACGACAACGCCCTGGCCGCCTTCCGCAACGAACGGATCGGCTTCGTCTTCCAGTCCTTCCAGCTCTTGCCGCGCCTGACCGCCCTGCAGAACGTCGAGCTGCCGATGATCTACGCCGGCATAGAGCCGCGCGAGCGCCGCGACCGCGCCGCCGCCCTGCTCGACAAGGTCGGCCTGGGCGCGCGCATGGGTCACCGTCCGACCCAGATGTCCGGCGGCCAGCAGCAGCGGGTGGCCATCGCCCGCAGCCTGGCCAACCAGCCCGATCTGCTGCTGGCCGACGAGCCGACCGGGGCGCTGGACACCCAGACCGGCCAGGACGTGCTGACTCTCTTCAAGGAGCTCAACGCCGAGGGCCTGACCCTGGTCATCGTCACCCACGACCTGGACGTCGCCGCCGAGACCCGCCGGCGGGTGGCCTTCCGGGACGGCCATATCGTCAGCGACGACCACGGCGCCCCAGCTCCCGGCGGGGCCGCGTCATGATGAAGCCCATCGAGCTCGCCCGCTTCGCCACCGGGGCCATCGTCGCCCACCCGATGCGCAGCGCCCTCACCTCCCTGGGCGTGGTCATCGGCGTCGCCGCCGTGGTGATGATGACCTCCATCGGCCTGGGCGCGCAGCACATGGTGACCAGCGCCATCGGCGGCCTGGGCTCCAACATGCTGATCGTCAGCCCTGGCGCCGCGCGCGGCGTCGGCGGCGGCTTCGTCAGCCAGGGGGCCGGCACCGGCGTCTCCCTGACCGACGAGGACGCCGAGGCCATCAAGGCCCAGGTCGAGAACGTCGCCGCCGTCGCCCCGGCCGTGCGCGGCGGGGCCCAGCTGACCGCCGAGGGCGCCAACTGGAACACCCGCGTCGAGGGCGTCACCCCCGACTACCTGACCGCCCGCGACCTCACCATCGCCTCGGGCCGCATGTTCGACGACCGCGAGGCCCGCCAGGGCAAGAAGGTGGTCGTCATCGGCGAGACCATCGTCAAGGAGCTATTCGGCGACAGCGACCCGATCGGCAAGCGCCTGCGGGTCGGCACCGTGCCGTTTGAGATCGTCGGCGTGCTGGCCTCCAAGGGCCAAAGCGGTTTCGGCCAGGACCAGGACGACATCGTGCTCGGGCCGCTGCAGGCGGTGCGCTCGCGCATCGTCGGGCGGCGGGTGCGCGGCGACAACGTCCAGACCATCTATGTGAAGGCCGCCACCGCCGACGACCTCGACACCGTGCAGGAGGATGTGACCAACCTGCTGCGCGAACGCCACCGCATCCGCCAGGGGGCCGACGACGACTTCAGCGTCCAGAACATGGCCTCGATCATGGAGGCCATGAGCGCCTCGACCAAGACCTTCACCGGCCTTCTGGCGGCGGTGGCGGCGGTGTCGCTGCTGGTCGGCGGCATCGGCATCATGAACATCATGCTGGTGGCCGTGACCGAACGGACGCGGGAGATCGGCCTGCGGATGGCGGTCGGGGCGCGGCGGGCCTGGGTGCTCTACCAGTTCGCCCTGGAGGCGGTGGTGCTCAGCTTCGCCGGCGGCGTCATCGGGCTGCTGATCGGCCTCGGCGGCGCCTTGCTGATGTCCACCCTGGCCGGCTGGCCCATGGCCATCGCCAGCTGGGCGGCGCCGACGGCGCTGGGGTTCTCGATGCTGGTCGGACTGGTGTTCGGGGCCTACCCCGCCTGGCGCGCGGCGCAGCTGGACCCGATCGAGGCGTTGCGCAGAGAGTAATCCTTCTCCCGCTTGTCGGGAGAAGGTGGCCCCCGAAGGGGGTCGGATGAGGGCAGCGCCAGCGTCAGCCGATCCGCCCCCTCAACCTTCAAAAGCCGGCGCCGCCCTCATCCGTCGGCCTCGGCCTGTCCTCGGGTCGGCCTTTGGCCGAACCCGGGGGCCGCCACCTTCTCCCGACGAGCGGGAGAAGGAACGGTGGGTGTCACACCAACCCCGCAATGATGTTGATCCCCAGCGCCAGGATCGCCGTGTTGTAGAAATACGCCGCCGCCGCGTGCGCCGTGATCAGGTTCCGTAGCCGCGTGGTGTTCACCGTCATGTCCGACACCTGGAACGTCGCCCCGATACAGAACGACAGGTAGACGAAGTCCAGGTAGCTCTTCGGCGGATCGCCCGAGAAGCCGAACACTTCCTTCTTGGCCCCGCCGAAATGCCGGTGCGCATAGTGGATGACGAACACCGTCTGCAGCACCAGCCAGCTGCTGACCAGGGTCAGGCCGGCCAGCCCCGCCACCAGGCTCTTTTCGAACGTCGTGCCCGATTTGCTCTCGATCATCGCCATGACAATGCCGGCCAGGCTGGCCAGCACGGCGGCCAGGATGACCACCAGGATCACCGGCGTCTTCTCGTCTTCCAGCGCCGCCCGGGCCTTCACCCGCGCCTCGTCGGCGGTGAGGAACAGTCGCCAGGTCAGTCCCAGGAACACCACCGCCCCGCTGACCCAGGCGGTCAGCAACGGCGTCGCCCCCGGCCAGGCGATGCGGGACGCCGCCAGCCAACCGGCGATCCCGCCAACCACCCCCGCCCCAAGCCGCCAGTGCCGGGTTATGCCACTCGCGTCCATGTCGCCTCTCCTGCGCCGGCTGGAAGTCTAGGACCAATCGACGGTCACAGCAGGCGCTTTGTGAGTTCGCCTCTGGGCTCCCTTCTCCCCTTGTGGGAGAAGGGACCTCTCACGGCGGCTGACCCAATCTTGGACGCCCGCTCCGACGGTCGATAGCTCGAACCCTGAACGGAGAGGAGCCCCGGGCCACCCCCTTTTTTGGGCTTTTGGCAAAACGCCGGTCCCCTCAAAACAGGCACAGTCAGCCGGGGAGTGGGCGGATGCGTATCTGGATTTGTGTTCTGACGGCCGCCGCGATGCTGATCGCCGCGCCAGCCATGGCGGCGTCGAAACAGCCTTCCGCCTACGACGGAGTGCGCGACGGCTTCCTCTACAACGGCAAGCAGAACATGCCGTTCAAGCTGCACGGCGTCGCCAACGACTGGCACCGCGCCTGCCTGCAGGGCAAGGTCCCCATGTGCCTGAAGATGGCCGACGTCTTCGAGAAGGGGGCCGGCGACATGGCCCCCGACATGCGGGTGGCCATCGCCTACCTCCTGAAGTCCTGCGAGCTCGGCTCCGGCCCCGCCTGCGCCCGCGCCGCCGCCGTGCTGCGCGAGGGCAGCGCCAACTTCACCAACACCGACCTGGCCCAACAGGTCGCGGAGCGCGGCTGCAATGTGCTGAAGGACCAGTCCGCCTGCGCCGCCTCGGCCAGCGGAACCAAAGACCCGACCCGGAAGGCCGAGTTGATCGAGACCGCCTGCGCTTCGGGCGCCGACGACGGCTGCCGCCAGAAGGCCAACCGGCTGTTCTACGAGGTCGCCGACGCCGCCTTGCGAAGCCAGGCGCTGACGATGTACGACCAGGCCTGCAAGGCCAAACGCGCCTGGGGCTGCCTGGGCGTCGCCGACGCCTATGGCCAGGGGATCGGCGTCGCCAAGGACCCGGCCCGCGCCAACGACGCCGCCCGCATCGGCTGCACCCAGGCCCAGGGCGACCGCCTGCGGCTCTGCACCCTGCACGGCATGACCCTGGCCCGGGCGACCAACGACAAGGCCAGCCTCAACAAGGGCGAGCTGTTCCTCGACACCAGCTGCAAGGGCGGCGACGCGATCGCCTGCAACCGCATCGGCATGATCGGCCTCAACCAGCTGCCGAACGCCACCACCACCCTGGAGGAAGGCCTCTACTACCTGCGCCGGGGCTGCGACTTCGACTTCGGCGAGGCCTGCGCCAACCTCGCCTGGGCCTACGTCGGCGGCATGAACGTCAATACCGACAACGCCGTCGCCCTGGCCCTGTTCGACAAGGCCTGCCGCCTGAAGGACGCCGGCGGCTGCACCGAGGCCCGCAAGCTCAGCGGCGAGCGCGGAAGCATCCCCTCCATCGATCCCTCCTGGACCGTCGAGAAACAGCTGCGCCTGGCCAAGGCGGCGGCCGAGGGCGGCGACAAGATGACCGGCGTCGGCGCCGTCGTCCGCCTGATGCAGGAGGGCAACGAGGACGCCGCCTGGCTGCTCGGCGGCTGGCTCTACTATGGCCTGCCGGGGGTGTTCGACACCTCGCGCCGGGCCGACGGCCTGATCCTGTTCGAGAACGCCGCCCGGGTCGGCCATGTCGAGGCCGCCATCTACATGGGCATGGCCTACTGGTACGGCGACGGCGTCGGCGAGGATCGCGCCAAGGGCGAGCGCTACATGCTGATCGCCGCCAACCGGGGCAGCCAGATGGCCGGGGCCATCTACCGCTCGATGAAGGCCGAGCCGATCCGCCAGGAGAACGCCCGCCGCCAGAAGGAATACGAGGAATGGGCCGCCGCCCGCCAGAACGACTGGTCCTCCAGCTGGGCCAGCTGGACCCCGAGCAGCTCGGCCTACTCGCCCAGCCCGCCGGCCTGGAGCGGCCCCAGCGTCTCCTCGATCATCGACAATTCCAACTGGAACCAGCGGATCAACTACCTGTCTGGGTCGACGACCGCCTGCCCGTCATCCAACCCCTACTGCTAGGAGTCTTCCCATGCGTATCGTCCTGCCGGCCACTGTCGCGGCCCTGAGCCTGGCCGCACTGGCCTCGTCGGCCTCGGCCCAGACCCAGTACAATTTCACCCCCAGCGAGCGGAACGGCGTCTGCTACGTCGAATTCCCCGGCCCCAACCTGCCGGGCGAGGACAAGCCCTTCTCCATCGAGTTCAGCTACCGGGTCCGCGACGGCAACCTCGGCGCGACGATCAAGGTCAACGGTTGGGACAAGGCCCAGAAGGCCGATCCCGAGAAGAAGATCCCGATGACCCTGGTGTTCGACACCGGCACGTCGGCGCCCTCGCGCTCTGGCGGCTACGAGAGCGGCTTCAACGACACCGCCTGGGCCGGCTTTGGCCCGGAGCCTTCCGTGCCGGTCTTCGCCCTGATGGAAAAGGCCAAGACCGTGAAGGTGAAGTTCGACGGCATGACCCTCGGCCCCGTCGACCTGCAGATGAAGGGCCTGGCCCACACCTCGCTCAGCATGTGCGCCGACCGGGTGCGGGCGGGCGGCTAGGCCCCCGCCGCCAAGCCTGCCGGCGTTTCCGGCGGGTTGATCAATATGTCTAGACATATTCATCGGAGGAAATGGGGACACATTGAATTGCCGCCGCTCCGGCGCGACCGCCCGCTCCGGCGGCGCGTGGCAATTCAATGTGTCCCCTCTGCGTAGACCCGTCCGCCTCACCGATCCGTCAACATTTCCGGCCCCAGCGCCTACGCCCTGTCAACGCCGGCGCCAACGTCCACAGCGCCCGCATCACCTGAAATGTCACGTCAGATCAGGGACTTGCCGCAAGCCAGCTCTTTCACGGCCCGCAACGCGGTATAATCGTTGACCGCTTCGATAGGCCTAGTACGGCCGGTCGCCGATGATGGTCGCCCGCTCCATCCTGCGCACCGCCGGCCAGTAGTCGCTGGCCGCATAGTGCTGGCTGGCGCGGTTGTCCCAGAAGGCGATGGAGTGCTGCTCCCAGCGGAAGCGGCACTGGTATTCCGGGATCGCCGCCTGGGCGTAGAGGTGGGCCAGCATGCGGGCGCTGTCGTCCTCGTCCCAGCCGACAATGTGCTGGGTGAAGGCGGCGTTGACATAGATGCAGCGGCGGCCGGTCTCCGGATGGGTGCGCACCACCGGATGCTCGACCATCGGGTACTGGGTGTTGAAGGCCTCGATCTGCTCCTCGGTCATGCCGCGCTTGCGCATGCGGGTGCGGAAGTGGGCGAAGTCGTGGATGGCGACGGCGTGGTCGATCCGCTCCTTCACCTCGTCGCTCAGGCCGTCGTAGGCGGCGTACATGTCGGCGAACAGGGTGTCGCCGCCGACCGGCGGGACCTCGATCGCCCGCAGCACCGAGCCCAGCGACGGCTCCAGTCGCCAGGTGACGTCGCTGTGCCAAGTGTTCTCGCGGCCCTTGTTCTCACGGTTGTGGGTGATGGCGAGGATTTCGGGGTAGCCCGGCTTATGCGGCGCGAAGGGATGCACCTCCAGTTCGCCGAAGTTGCGGCTGAAGGCCAGGTGCTGGTCGGTGTCGATGTCCTGGTCCCGGAAGAACAGCACCTTCCAGTCGAGCAGGGCCTGGCGGATGGCGGCCACCTGCCCGGCCGGCAGCGGATGGCGCAGGTCCACCCCGCCCACCTCCGCCCCGATGGTCGGGGTCAGCGGCGTCAGGGTCAGGCTGTCGAGGGTGAGGCAGCGAACCAGTTCGGTCATGGAATCCTCCGCGCCGGCTCCGTCGCCGGATCGGGCAGTATGTTACCTTGCGGTTTCATTTGACAAGCCCCCATGCGAAAGGCCCCCTTACGCCGATGGCAGACGGTTCCGCCCCGCAACGCAAACCCCGAGTCGATGTCGCCGCCCGGCGCGCCGAGTACATCGACGTGGCCGCCAGGGTGATGCTGGAAAAGGGTCTGCACGGCGCCACCATGCGCGACTTCGCCGAGGCGGCCGGCGCCGCCAAGATCCTGTTCTACCGGCTGTTTCCCTCGCGCGACGCCCTGGTCGACGCCGTCTTCCAGCGGGTTGAGGACGCCGTGCTGGCCGCCTACGCCGAGACCTGGCAGGGCTACGGCTCGATGGTCGCCCGGGTGCTGGAAACGGCCCGCAAGGACCCCGCCCCCTTCCTGGTGGTGCTCAAGAACTGCGGCGGCGGGGCCGACCGCTCCGACTGGGGCGACCGCCTGCGGGCCATCTTCAATGAGCGCTCGCGGCCGCTGTTCGAACCCAAGCCCGGCGCCCCCGAGGGGGCCGAGGACCGCGCCGGCCTGGCCGGGGGCAGCCTGTTTGGCCTGTGGGTCGACCGGATGATCGTCTGGCTGGAGGAGCGCGACGGCCTCGACGACGCCACCCGCATCCGCTGGTGGAGCCGCATCGTCCGCGAATGGCGCCTGGCCTCCCGCGAGGCCTTCCGGCTCGACCCGCCGCAAGACAATAGCGAGGAAGACCGCCCGTGATCCCCGGCCTGATGCAGACCACCCCGTTGGTCATCACCTCCATCCTCAGGTTCGCCGAGACCGCCCACCCGCGCGTCGAGATCGTCTCCCGCACCGTCGAGGGCCGCATCCACCGCTATGACTATGCGGGCCTCGGCAAGCGCGTCCGCCGTCTGGCCCGGGTGCTCGAAAGCCTGGGCGTCAAGTCGGGTGACCGCGTCGCCTCCCTGGCCTGGAATACCCACCGGCACCTGGAGCTGTTCTACGCCGTCCCGGGCCTCGGCGCCGTGCTCAACACCGTCAACCCGCGCCTGTTCGACGAGCAGATCCTCTACGTCCTCGAACACGCAGAGAGCGGCGTCCTCTTCTACGACCGCACCTTCCAACCGGTGGTCGAGCGCCTCGCCCCCCGGATGTCGACGGTCAAGACCTTCGTCCTGCTGGCCGACGAGGCGGCCCACGACCCCGGCGCGGTCGGCGCCCTCAACTACGAGACCCTGCTGGCGAAAGAGGGAGAAGACCCCTTTCCCTGGCCGGCGCTGGACGAGAACGGCGGCGCCTTCCTCTGCTACACCTCCGGCACCACCGGCGATCCCAAGGGCGTGCTCTACAGCCACCGGGCGGTGGTCCTGCACGGCATGGCCGCGGGCCTCTCAAGCGCCTTCGGCCTGACCGCCTTCGACGTCGTCCTGCCCTGCTCCAGCCTCTACCACGCCACCGCCTGGGGCCTGCCGTTCACCTCGCTGATCAACGGCTGCAAGCTGGTGCTGCCGGCCGAGAAGATGGACGCGGTCAGCCTCGGCGAGCTCATTGCCAATGAAGGCGTCACCTTCTCCGGCGGCGTGCCGACCATCTGGACCATGTACCTGGCCCACCTCGATCAGACCGGCGGCAACGTCGGCACCCTCAAGCGCGTCATCATCGGCGGCTCGGCCGTGCCCCGCGCCATGGCCGAGACCTTCAAGAAGAAGCACGGCGTCCAGGTGCTGCAGATCTGGGGCATGACCGAGACCTGCCCGCTCGGCGTCGTCGCCACCCCGACGCCAAGCCTCGCCGCCGGCGGTGAGGACCACGTCGACGAGGTCATCTGGACCCGCCAGGGCCGGCTGCAGTTCGGCATCGAGCTGAAGATCGTCCAGGAGGACGGGACCCTTGCTCCCCACGACGGCGAGACCAGTGGCGCCCTGATGGTGCGCGGCCCCTGGACCATCCAGCGCTACTTCCGCAAGGACGAGGACGCCGCCGACGCCGACGGCTGGTTCGACACCGGCGACATCGCCACCCTCGACGCCGATGGCTTCATGCGCATCACCGACCGCGCCAAGGATGTCATCAAGACCGGCGGCGAATGGATCAGCTCCATCGACCTGGAGAACATCGCCGTCGCCTGCCCCGGCGTGAAGATCGCCGCCGTCTTCGGCGTGCCGCATCCCAAGTGGGAGGAACGCCCCCTGCTGGTCATTGAGGCGCATGAGGGCCAGAGCGTCACGAAGGAAGCCGTCCTCGCCTTCCTGGAACCGCGCATCGTCAAATGGTGGATGCCAGACGACGTCATCTTCGACGCCGTGCCCCTGACCGCCACGGGCAAGATCGACAAGAAGGTCCTGCGCGAGGCCTACAAGGACCGTCTAATCAAGGCTTAGCGCCAATGTCCTGGAGATATGGGCGAAGGGCGCCCCGCTCTCTTCGGCCCAGGCGCTGAACGCCTTCTGGATCGCCCGCTGCGCCGTCTTCGACGTCGTCGGCCCGTCGACAACCCCCGCCTGGATCAGCGCCCTGACCACGTCCGGCGACAGCACCCAGCCGTCCCGCCCCATGAACCGCATCGCCATCGCCCCCGCCCCGCCGCCCAGCCGGTCGCCCCGGCGCTTCAACAGCTCGAGGAGCCCCGCATAGTCGTCCGCCGGCCAATTGGCGAAACAGGCCGCCGCGCTGCCATGCTCGGCCGCCAGGTCCATCAGCAGCGCCGCGTTGAGCTGCACACTGCGCACCTTGGCCCCGTTGCGGATGATCCGGGTGTCCTTCAGCAGCCCGTCGAACGCCTCGTCGTCCATCGCCCGGCAGCGGGCCGGATCGAAGCCCCAGAAGGCCGTCTCGAAGCCCGGCCACTTCTTGTCGACCACGCTCCAGGAGAAGCCCGCCTGGAACACGCAGCGGCTCATCATCGACAGCCAGCGGTCGTCCGGGATCGCCGCCAGCTCGGCCGGCGTCTTGATCGCAGGCATCAGCGCGGCCAGGCCCTCTTCCCCGCCCTTGCGGGCGGCGGCGCGGGCGCGGAGGGTTTCGAAGGCGATCATGGCGGCGCTCCCCGTTTTCGCGGCAGGATGCCCGCCGCCACGCGCCGCTGCAAAGACTCTTGCCGTCTGCCCCCGCGGTTCGGCAAAGTCGGCGCCGGACATTGAGGGGGAAACCATGGAACGGACGATCGGCACACCGCGCCTGTGGGCCATCCTGGCCAGTGTGGCCGGCCTGGCCTCGCTGGCCGTCACTGTCGCCTTCCGGCTGCTGCCGCAGGTCACGGCCGCCGGCCAATGCATGACCGACGGCGCCGTCATCCTGTTCGAGTTCGCCCGCAAGGCCGAGGACCTGAGCATCATCTTCGGCCCGGCGGTCGATCCCTGCCGGGGCCAGATCATCGACGCCATGGACGCGGTGAACCAGCTGGATGTCATCGCCTACATCCCCAGCTACAGCCTGTTCGCCATCTTCGCGGCCCTGTTTGTGGCCGGCGGCCGGCTGCGCGCGCCCGTCCTGCTGGCCATCCTGGCGGCGGTCATCGCCCTGGTCGCCGACTATATCGAGACCTTCACCCTGCTGGAGATCACCCCCGGCCTGGAGGCCAAGGCCGCCCTGCTGCCGACCTCGTCGACCGCCGCCTGGGTCAAGTTCGGGGCCCTGGCCGCTCACGCCCTGCTGCTGGCCGTGGTCTGCCTGGAGCAGCCGCCGCGCCGCTGGATCCTCGGCATCCTGCTGATGGCCCCGACGGTCGGCGTCCTGGCCGCCTACACCAGCGCCGAGAGCCTGGGCCTGCTGACCCTGGGTTTCCTGCTCGCCTGGCTGCCGCTGCTGGGCCTGGCCATCTGGCGGTCGGTGCGGCCGGCCCCGTAGGAAACCTATGAAGGGAAGAGCGCCTGGCGGTGACGGAGGGATTCGAACCCTCGGTACGGCTTTAAACCGTACGTCGGTTTAGCAAACCGGTGCCTTCAGCCACTCGGCCACGTCACCCCAGGCGAGGGGCGCTGATAGCCGGTTCGGGGCGCTCATGCAATCGCTGCAAACATCGTCCTGGGTGAACCGTGTTAACCGGGTGATCAGGGGCGGCGTGGCAAGGTCGCGGGGTCATGACCTCTACCCCCGTTCCGCAGCCGGCTGATGAGCCCTGGGTCGCCGCCGCCAAGGCGTTGCGCGACGACCTGAGGCGCGGCGTCATCGCCGAACCCGAACCCGAGGACAGCGATCGCCGCGGGCCCCTGCGGCCCGGCCGGCTGACCTCGCTGCGCAACCGCATCCAGGGCCAGCTGATCGGACGCCTGTTCCGCGTCGTCGACGTCGCCTCGCTGATCGGCCTGGCGGTGGCGGGCGCGCATGTCGCCAGTCCGCAAGGCTGGATCAACGCCAGCCTGGCCCAGGTGACGCCCTATGCCGCCGGCGCCCTGGTGATGGCCTGGCTGCTGGGCGGGGTCGGCCTCTACCGCTTCCCGCGTTACGGACGGCTGTGGACCCGAATGGTGCGGCTGACGGCCGCCTTCGGGCTCGGCGGGGTGATGCTGACGGCCGCCGTCTGGCTGGCCGGCGGGACGCCGCCCTCTGCCGAGCTGGCCCTGTGGTTCACCCTGGCCTTCGTCAGCCTGGCCGTGCTGCAGGCGATCTGGTGGGGCATGGTCCGGCGCTGGAGAAAAGCGGGCCTGCTGACCCCCAACATCGTCATCGTCGGAGCCACCGAGGCCGCCGACAAGCTGATCACCGCCGCCCTCGAATCGCGGGAGCTCAACGTCGTCGGCGTGTTCGACGACCGGCTGGGCCGGGCTCCGCCGCGTATGCAGGGGGTGCCGGTGCTGGGCGACCTCGACGCCCTGATCGGCCACCGCATCATGCCCTATGTCGACCAGGTGGTGATCGCCGTCACCTCGGCGGCCAAGCCGCGGGTGCGGATGCTCACCGAGCGGCTGAGCGTGCTGCCCAACGACATCTGCCTGGTCGTCGACCTGGACGGCGAGGCGGCCCGCAACGCCGTCATCAGCCGCATCGCCGACGCCCCCCTGGCCCGCGTCTCCGGCGTCGCCACCGACGAGAAGCGCGCCGCCCTCAAGCGCCTGCAGGATCTCGGCATCGGCGCCCTGGCGCTGGTCCTGCTGGCCCCGGTGATGGCCATCGTCGCCGTGCTGATCAAGCTCGACAGCCCCGGCCCGGTCTTCTTCCGCCAGCGCCGCCATGGCTTCAACAATGAGGAAATCCGCGTCTGGAAGTTCCGTTCGATGAAGCATGAGCTGACCGACCACACCGCCAGCAAACAGGTCACCGGCGACGACGACCGCGTCACCCCCGTCGGCCGCTTCATCCGCCGCACCAGCCTGGATGAGCTGCCGCAGCTGTTCAACGTGCTGGCCGGCGAGATGAGCCTGGTCGGCCCCCGGCCCCACGCCGTGGGCATGAAGACCGGCGACACCGAGAGCTCGCGGCTGGTCATGGAATACGCCCACCGCCATCGCCTCAAGCCCGGCATGACCGGCTGGGCCGCCGTCAACGGCTCGCGCGGGCCGGTCGACACCCCCGAACTGGTGCGCCGCCGGGTGGCGCTGGACATCGACTACATCGAGCGTCAGTCCTTCTGGCTGGACCTCTACATCATGGCCATGACCATCCCCTGCCTGCTGGGCGATCGGCACGTGGTCCGGTAGCGCGATGTTCTGGCGCGGCGTCCTTGGCTATCTGCCGGTCAACCTGGCCCAGGGCCTGGTCGGGCTGCTGACCATTGTCGTCTTCACCCGCCTGCTGAGCCCGGCCGACTACGGCGTCTACGCCATCGCCTATTCGGCCATGGTGCTGGCCCACACGGGCCTGTTCACCTGGACGGAAGCGGCCATGGCCCGCTTCCAGGCCCAGGCCCGCGAGCGGGGCGAAACGGCCGACCACATGATGACCCTCTACCGGGCCTGGTCGCTGCTGGGCCTCGGTTTCCCGCTGCTGGCCGGCGCGATCGTCTGGCTGGCGCCGGTGCATCAGCCGCTGAAGGTGGCGATCAGCGCCGGGCTGGCGGCCATCCTGTTCCGCAGCTGCATCAAGCTGGTCCAGGAGCGGCGGCGGGCCGACGGCGAGGTCGCCTCAGCCGCCACCCTCGACATCGCCCAGACCATCGGCGGCTTCGCCATCGGCGCGGCCCTGGCGGCCATGGGCCTGGGCGGCGCCTCGCCCCTGCTGGGTTCGGCGGCCATCGCCGTCATCTGCCTGCTGTTCGTGCTGCCGGGCGAGCTGAAGCTGTTCAAGGGCGGCCACTGGCAGCCCGCGCGGGCCAAGGGCTACGCCGCCTACGGCGTGCCGATCTCGCTGTCGCTGATCCTGTCGCTGGTTATCGCCAGCACCGACCGCTTCGTGCTGGGCGCCTTCCTCGGCGAGGCCAGCGTCGGCGTCTACCATGCCGGCTACAGCCTCGCGAACCGCACCCTCGATGTGGTCTTCGTCTGGCTGGGCATGGCCGGCGGCCCGGCCCTGGTGGCGGCGCTGGAACGCGGCGGCAAGACGGCGCTGACCCAGACCGCCAAGGACCAGGTCAGCTTCATGGTGCTGCTGACCCTGCCGGCGACGGTGGGCCTGGCCCTTGTCGCCCTGCCGCTGTCTGAGCTCCTGATCGGCCCGGCCCTGGCCCAGGGGGCGGCCCGCGTCGTGCCGTGGATCGCGGTCGGCGGCTTCTTCTCGGGCATTACCACCTACTACCTGCACCAGGCCTTCACGCTGGGGCGCCGCACCGGCCTGCTGATGGCCGCCATGACCTTCCCGGCCGGGCTCAACCTGCTGCTCAACTTCGCCCTCGTTCCGCGCTTCGGCCTCGACGGCGCCATGTGGGCGACGACCGCCAGCTATGGCGTCGGGGCCCTGGCCTCCTGGCTGATGGGCCGCAAGGTCATCGCCCTGCCCCTGCCGCTGGACACCCTGCTGCGCGCCGGCCTGGCCTGTATTCCCATGGCTCTGGTGGTGCTGGCCCTGCCGGACATGGCCGAGATCCCGGAACTGGCTCTGAAAGCCGGCCTTGGCGCCATCGCCTATGGCGTAACCGCATGGCTGCTCGACGCCGGGGGCCTGCGCACCCACGGCCGGACCCTGATCCGGTCGCTGCGGCCAGGAGCGGCGACATGACCGCCCCGGCCGGCGACTGGATCGTCGACAACCCGCTGTGGGCGGCCGCCAAGCCGCGCCTGTCGGTGCTGATCCCCTTCCTCGGCGACGACCCGGCCCAGCTGGCCAGCGAACTGGCGGCGCAATCCTCCGACATCGAGATCATCCTGCTCGACGACGGCGGCAAGGACGCCGACCTCGCGACCCGCATCGCCGAGACCGTGCAGGCCCTGCCCTGCCCGGCCCGCTTCGTGCGGCTGGCGGCCAACGTCGGCCGGGCCAAGGGTCGCAACCGGCTGGCGGCCCAGGCGCGCGGACGGCACTGGCTGTTCCTCGACGCCGACATGCTGCCCGACAGCGAGCGCTTCATCGCCGACTGGCTGGCTGTGGCCGAGAAGGACGCCGCCGTCGCCTTCGGCGGCTTCTCCTTCCAGCGCACCCCGCTCGACCGCCGCTTCGCCCTGCACCGGGCCATGGCCCTGCGCAGCGACTGCCTGCCGGCCGAGCAGCGGGCCCTCAGCCCCGAGAAGCACCTCTTCACCTCCAACCTGCTGGTCCGCCGCGACGTCTTCGAGGCCGTGGCCTTCGACGAGCGCTTCACCGGCTGGGGCTGGGAGGACGTCGAATGGGCCATGCGGGTGGCCCAGCGCTGGCCCATCCTCCACCCCGACATCCCGGCCAGCCACCTGGGCCTCGACACCGCCCCCGCCCTGGTGGCCAAGTACCGCCAGTCAGCCGCCAACTTCGCCCGGGTGGTCGAGGCGCACCCGGCGGTCGTCAGCGGCTACGCCAGCTTCAAGGTGGCCCGGATGATCCGCCGCCTGCCGGCCCGCGGCCTGCTCCGCGAGACCGCCCGCCTGGCCGCCCTCAGCGACGCCCTGCCTGCCGGTCTGCGCGCCTTCGCCATGCGCCTCTACCGCGCCGGCCTCTACGCGGAGGTGGTCTGATGGAGGCCTATTCCGCCGACCGCTCCCTGCGCGGCAAGCTGCGCCGCCGCTACACCCGCCTGGCCTTCCGCAAGCCGCTGCGGCTGGCGCTGGACCGGCCGATGATCACCTTCAGCTTCGACGACGTGCCGGCCACCGCCGCCCTGGCCGGCGCCCAGGCGCTGGAAGCGGCCGGCCTGCGCGGCACCTTCTACATCTGCGCCGGTCTTGAGGACGGCGACGGCCCAATGGGCCGCTACGGCTCCTCGGAAGACGCCCACCGGCTGGCCGCCGCCGGCCACGAGGTCGCCTGCCACACCTATTCCCACCTCGACTGCGGCCAGGCCGACCGGCCGACCATCGCCGCCGACGTGGACCGCAATGGCGTAGCGCTGGCCGAGCGCGGCGCGCCTGACCCCGTCAGCTTCGCCTACCCCTACGGCGACGTCTCCTTCGCCGCCAAGCAGGCGCTGGGCGGCCGCTTCAAGACCCTGCGCACCGTGCAGGCCGGCCTGGTCACTGACGGCGCTGACGCCAACCAGCTGCCCGCTGTCGGCATCGAGGGCGAGGACGGCGAGGCCAAGGCCCTGCGCTGGATGGACGAGGCGGCGCGTCGCAAGGCCTGGCTGATCCTGTATACCCACGACGTCGCGCAAGCGCCGTCGGCCTGGGGCTGCACGCCGCCGGCGCTGGCCCGGCTGGCGGAGCGGGCGAAGACCGGGTTCGAGGTGGTGACGATGGCGCAAGGGGCTGTGAGGGCGGGGCTGTAGGGCACGCTTATCGAAGCGCCATTATAGCAGGTTTCGAAACTTCGGTTTTGTTCAATCTGTTGTTTTAACACGTTTTTTGGATGGGGATGACGCCTGTGCGGCGTAGGGGTCGCAGCCGTAATGTGTTGTGGTCGCATGGGGGTTGTGTGGTGGTGGCGTCGGTATTTTGTCGCGGTTTAGCCTGATCGATCGGGCGAGACGGGCGTCACCATCAGACGCAGAGGGGACACATTGAATTGCCGCGCACCGCTGGGAGCCCGCGTTGGCGCCGGCGCCTGCGGCAATTCAATGTGTCCCCGTTCCTTCCGATCCGGCAAGATGAATATGTCTAGACATATTCATCGCGGCCCTAGTCCTGATCCCGGTCCGGCAAGGCCAGTTTCACCGCCAGGGCCACGAAGATCATCCAGCGCATGTCGTTGTAGGAGACCGCGAAGCTCTCGGTCAGGGTGGTCAGGCTGTAGATGATCAGGAACGGCAGGGCGAGGTAGGCGCCCTTCTCGCGGAAGACGGCGACGATCGCCGCCCCCATGGTCTGCAGGTAGAACAGGGCCCAGGCGATCAGGCCCGGATAGCCCATGCCCAGCCACTGCTCGAGCCAGGCGTTGTGGGCGTGGCTGGCCTTGAAGCCGGCCTCCTTGGTGATCCAGGCCAGCGGGCCCCAGCCGGACTTGTCGTCCCAGACGGCGCTGTAGCCATAGCCGGTCCAGGGCCGCTCCTGCACCTGGCGCCAGACGGCGGCCCAGATCTTGGTGCGGCCGGTCAGGGTGGCGTCCTTGCCGAGCAGGCCGAGGAAGACGTCGGAGGCGACCAGCAGGAAGCCGGCCAGCAACATGGCCCCGAGCACGGCCGCCCAGGTGGCCGCCACGGCGGAGGCGGCCCCCCGGCGCACGACCCAGATGAAGGCCAGGCCGCCGGCCCCGAGGACCAGCGAGACCAGCGAGGTCTTGGAGGTCGACATGACGACCAGGAACAGGGTCAGGACGGCGGCGCCATACCACAGCCAGGCCCGGCGCGGGTTGAGCAGGCCGGCGGCGGCGCAGACACCGAAGCCCATGGCCATCATGCCGCCCAGGCCGTTCTTCTCGACCCAGACGCCGCGCCAGGCGCCGGGGAACAGGGTCTGCATCTTGCCGATCGAGGGCGCGCCGACGGCCAGCAGGAAGGAGACCACCGCCAGGATCAGGAAGGAGGCGCCGATGACCTCGGCCAGGGTCGACCAGCGGTAGCGGGCGGCGATGACGATGCCGCCCAGGGTCGTGGCGTAGAGGGCGATCATCCGGCGCAGGGTGGCGTCGGGGGCCAGCGACCACAGCATGGAGGCGGCGACGACCAGCATGATCAGCACCAGGAAGGGCTGGCGCAGCGTGCCCTTGACCACCTCGCCGAGGTTCATGGCCATCATCACGATGGCGGCCCCATAGGCCGGCAGGTAGGCGTTGCGGACGACGCCGGAGGCGGCGGCGTCGAAGGTCGCGCCGAAGATCGGCATGATCCAGCCCTGGCTGAAGATCAGCAGCATGAAGACCGACATGCCGAAGGCCAGCCAGTCGAACAGGTCGGCGCGGGGGCGTGGGGGGGCGACAGGCCTGGGCGGCGGTCGATGGCCGGGCGGCGGCGGAGGCCGGGTCCAGGCCTCGTGCGCTAACATCTTCTACCGCTCATCCCGCACCCGGCGGCCATCGCGCTCGAGTACAGGTTTCCAAAACGGGGTCAGCCGCCGTGAGAGGTCCCTTCTCCGTCGGCGGTGGGAGAAGGTGGCCCGAAGGGCCGGATGAGGGGTCGATAGGTCTTCAAGCTGCGCAGAGGTGGTGGCGACAGGCTGTGTCGGAGGCCGGGGAGCCCCCTCATCCGTCGGCTTCGCCGACACCTTCTCCCACGAGGGGAGAAGGGAGCCCAGAGGCGAACCCACAAACGCTTGTGGGCGGCAGGAACCGACTGTTTCGGGGCCAAGCGGGAGCCGGGCGCTCACGGCAGAATCCGCCGCAGGAAGCCGGGGGGCTCGACCTCGGCGCGGTTGAAGAAGACCCCGGCCACCCGGCCGCCAGCGGTGGCGATGGCGTCGCGCAGCTGGGCCGGGGCGCGGACGTCGGGCTGGTCGGCGGAAACGACCAGCACGGTCTGGTCGATGAAGGGGGCCACCGTCAGGGCGGCCTGCGAGCGGTCGGCCGCGGGGCTGTCGATGACGATCAGGTCGGCGTGCTTGCGCAGGGCGTTCCAGTAGTCGGCGCCGGGCAGGATGTGGACGGTCTGGCGGCCCTTGAGCACTTCGCGGCGGAAGCGGGTGACCCACCAGCGGGCCTCGCCGACCTGGTGGGCGGCGACGTAGCGGGCGTCGGGAATCTGGCCCTGCGCATTGGCCTGGGGCGGCTGGACGGTGAGGAAGCAGGAGCCGTCGGGACTGGCCGACACCTGCTTGCCTAGCGCGCCGTAGTGGGCCGGGTCGGCGGCGATGGCGGCGTGCTGTGGCGAGGCCTGCAGGTCGAGGTCGACGAGCCAGACCGACTTGCCGGCCCGGCGGGCGGCGAAGCGGGCGAACTCACGGGCGACGGTGGAGGTCCCCTCCCCCTGACGGGCGGCGGCGAACTGGATGACGCGCGCGCGACCGGGAGCAGGCGCGCCAAGCGTCGCCCACAGCCCCCCCATCTCGCCGTTCAAGTCCACCATCCGTCGAATCGCCACGCACGCACTGCGAACTGCAGCCTACTGTATCCCGGGACTCAACGCGCCTTCAGCGGCGCCGCACCCAGCACGGGCAGATCCAGGGTGCGCGAGGCCGAGGCGGCGGTCGGCATGCCGGGCCGCAGGAACATGCGCAGCAGACCGGCGCAGAGGGCCGAGAAGGCGGCGAACAGGAAGGCCAGGATCAGCACCGGCTTCTTCAGGCTGGCGCCCTTCGGCGGCGGGCTGGCGCGCTCGACGATGCGGATGTTGTCGTTGCTCTCGCCGGCCATCATGCGGGCGGCGTCGTCCTGCTGTTCCTTGACCGTGTAGTCGCGCACCGAGCTCTGCAGGATGTCGCGGTCGCGGGTCAGTTCGGTGAACCGCGGCTCCAGCTCGGCCAGCTGCTGCAGCTTCTCGGTGGCCTCGGCGTACTGGGCGGTGTTGGCGTCGCGGGCGCTCTTCAGGGAGGCGATCTCGGCGGTCAGCTGGACCTTGTCGGTCACCAGCGTCTGGTAGACCGGGTTGGGGCCCATGCGGCGGGCGCCCGGCGCGGTGGTGCGGCCGGCGGCGACAGCGGCCTCCAGGGTGCGGATCTGGGCGTCGATGTTCTGCATGGTCTGGGAATCGGGCGTGTAGCGGCTGCGCAGGTCCTCGCGCTGGACCTTCAAGGTCGCCAGCTTGTCGGTGTCGGCGGTGTTGATGTCGCTGTAGAGGTTGGTGGTCGGGGCGAACCCGGCGAGTTGCGCTTCGAGGCTGGAAAGCCGCCCCTGGCGCTCCTGGATGCTGGCTTCCAGGGTGTAGCGCTGGCCCTCCAGCTGGCCGATCAGCTGGGTCATGCTGGCCTTGGTGGCGGCGAAATCGCCCAGGTTATTGTTCTGCAGAAACTCCTGGTAGGCGGTGTCGGCGTCGGCCAGCCGCTCCTCGAACAGCACCCGCTGGCGCTCCAGGACCGGCGAGGCCGACTGCACCAGCACGGTGCGGCGGTAAAGGAGGTATTCCTCAAGAAAGGCGTTGAGCACCCGGGCGGCCGTGGCCGGGTCCTCGTTCTCGTAGGTGATGCGCACCACCGGGTTCTGCGGCGTGGAGGCGACGTTCATCGCCTCGCCCATCTCCTGCACCGCCTTGGACATGATCAGCGGCTTCTCGGCGGCGGGGGCGGCGTCGTACTGGGCGCCGAGGGCCGGATAGACGGTGGAGAGGCCGAGCTTGCGCAGGGTGCGCTCGCGCAGCTGGCTCGACAGCAGAATTTCGGTTTCCGAAGCGACCAGGCTGTCGGTGTCGGGCACCGCGCCGCGGGCGGCGTCACCGGCCCGGGGCTCGTAGACATATTCCTGGCCCAGCTGGACCAGCACGCTGGAGCCGGCGGTGTAGGACTTCTTGAGGGTCAGGGCGAAACCGGCGCCGACCAGGAAGAGGACGAGGAAGACGGCCAGCATCAGCCCCTTCTCGCGCCACAGCAGGGTGACGAAGTCGCTGGGGGCATAGCGCGGCCGGCCGGCCCAGTCGGCGCGGGCCGGCGGGTCGTGGGGCACGCTTGTCCAGGCGCCTGCGTAGGCCATGCGAATCTTCTAACGCCCTCTCTTGCAGGGCACCCTGGCGCGGCCGCCATTAACGGTCCGTTACCCATTCTGCTTAACGTTTGGACCATGTCTCGCGCGCGCACCGTTGTTGCTGCCTTGAGCCTTCTCGCCATCGCGGCGGGCGGGCCCGCCAGCGCGCAGGGCTGGTGGCCGTTCGGGGGCAAGGACAAAGAGCGCGCCGCACCCGCCCCGAAATCGCAGGGTTTCCCCGATATCGCCTACGCCGACTGGAGCGATGCGGAGCCGGCCTACCGGGTCTATCCGGGCGATGAGCTGGAGATCTTCATCGCCTCGGCGCCGGAGCTGAACAAGACCGGTTTCATCCAGCCGGACGGGCGAATCGCCCTGCCCCTGGTCGGGCCGGTGATGGTCGCCGACCGCACCCTGCCGGAGATCGAGGCGGCGCTGGCCAATGCCTATTCGCGCGAATTGCTGCGACCACTGGTCACGGTCGGGGTGAAGACGGCGCAGCCTCTGAAGGTGTTCGTCTACGGCGAGGTGTCCAAGCCGGGCATCTATGACATGCCGGGCGACATCAACTCGCTGCAGGCGGTGGCCATGGCCGGCGGCTTCAATGTCACCGCCAAGCGCAAGCAGGTGGTCATCCTGCGGCGGACGGCCGATGGCCGGTTCATGCGGCGGACGGTGGACCTGCTGAAGGGCTCGAACCAGGGTGGGGCTGACCTTGTGCCGCTGCGCCGTTTCGACCTGGTCTATGTGCCGCGCAGCGACATCGCCGAGGCGAATCTGTTCCTGCAACAGTATTTCCGGGACCTGATCCCGATCAGCTTCGGCCTCAGCTACGACCTGAACCCGCGGAACAATAATTAGGATTCTATGCGGTCCTTCTCCCGCTTGTCGGGAGAAGACCATCCCCCCGAAGGGGGTCGGATGAGCGCAGCGCCAAGGCTTGCCGAGTCATCCGCTCAAAGGACATTCACCGTCGGTCGGCGCTGCCCTCATCCGGCGCTTCGCGCCACCTTCTCCCGACGAGCGGGAGAAGGGTCAGCTCTCTACGCCCGGGCCAGCCACTCGCGCGCCTGGCGCTGGGCTTCGGCGACCTCGTCGGAGGCCATCTCCTGGCTCAGTTCCTTGCGGTAGAGCTTGGCTTCCATCGAGCCGCGCATGGCGGCCAGATTGAACAGCATGTGGGCCGAGACGTAGTCGAGCGGCGCGCCGCCCTGACCGGTGGAGTAGAGCATGCCCATGCGGAACAGCTCGTCGCCCGAGGAGTCCGGCCCCGGCAGGGGCATCAGGCTGTCGGTATGCTGGCTCATCATCATGATGCCGTATCCCGTTGTTTGGCGCCGTTCTGGCGACCGGTTCGTGTTGATCACAGGTACGAGCAAAGAGCCGCGCTGCTGAATCCAAGGTTAACCGGAAGAGCCCATGCGACAATTTGAGCGTTTTTATCCGGAATACTTTCAGCCTGTTAGGATGCCGGTAAGGGACTGGTAGAGTTGCGTTTACAGCCCTTGCGAGGGCGTGAACGCCGGCTCGGTCCGGTAAGGATTTGGAGGGGTGTGGGCAGAGGCGCTGATCGCGCCAGAACGCTTCCTGCTTCCGACAGGCCGGCGCTGCCCCCTCCACCACCCGCTTCGCCGGCGGTCCCCCTCCCCCGCGCTTCGCACAGGGGAGGAACGACAATCCTGACACGGCCGTTCAGCCACGGTTCAGGCAGTGTGATTCACCTTGATCGCCTGTCGAGGGTAAATCGAGCGGCTCCTCCTGTCCCGGACCGCTCAGTCGATCACAAGGAGGACGTCGACCATGAAACGTCTGATATTGGCTCTCACCGTCGCGGCCTGCGTCGCCGGCCCGATGGCGATGGCGGCCACCGAAGCTTCCGCCCAGGGCCGGGGCGACCGCTACGATCGCCGCGATGATCGTCGTGACGACCGCCGTCACGACCGCTGGGATCGCCGCGACGACCGTCGCGACTATCGCCAGGACCGGCGTCATGACCGCCGCGAAGCCCGCTGGGATCGCGGCCGCCACAACGGCTACTACTACCGCAACCGCTGGTACTACGGCCCGCCGCCGAGCGCCTACTACAGCGACCCCTACTACCGTCCGGGCTACGCCGCCTGGCGCCGGGGGGCCTATCTGCCGAGCTACTACCGCTCGAACGACTATCGGATCTACGACTACGGCCGCTACCGGCTGCGCCCGCCGCCGCGCGGCTACTACTGGTACCGCTCGGGTGACGACTATCTGCTGGCCGCGATCGCGACCGGCCTGATCTTCGAGGTCATCACCCGCTAGGCTGACGCCAGATACGGAAACGCCCCGGAGGAAACTCCGGGGCGTTTTTCTATTCCTCCCCCAGGGCCGAAGGCCCGGTCCGGGGGAGGTGGCAGACGCCGATAGGCGGCTGACGGAGGGGGTCCGCTCCCCAGGCCGGCGGCAGTTTACCGAGGTTCGGCCACCACCGCCGGTGGGGACCCCCTCCACCATCGCTGCGCGACGGTTCCCCTCCCCCGATGGGGGAGGAACTGGGGTCAACGAATGACCCGCGCGCCCTTGCCGTGCATGACAGCCTCGACCTCGCTCGCCCGCACCATCGAGGTATCCCCCGGCGTGGTCATGGCCAGCGCCCCGTGGGCCGCGCCGTACTCGACCGCCGCCTGCGGACCCTTGCCTTCCAGGAAGCCGTAGGCCAGCCCAGACGCGAAGCCGTCGCCGCCGCCGACGCGGTCGTAGATCTCCAGGTTCTCGCGCATCTGCGAGGCGTAGAACTCGCCGCCCGCCCAGAGGATGGCCGACCAGTCGTTGAAGGTCGCGGTCTTGGCGTTGCGCAGGGTCGTCGCCGCCACCTTGAAGTTGGGGAACTCGCGCACCGCCGTGGCGATCATGGTCTTGAAGTTGGCCGGGTCGATGGCGCTGATGTGCTCATCCAGGCCCTCGACCTCGAAGCCGAGGCAGGCGGTGAAGTCCTCCTCGTTGCCGATCATCACGTCGACATACTGGGCGATCTCGCGGTTGATCTTCTGGGCCCCGGGCTTGCCGCCCTGGCTCTTCCACAGGCTGGCCCGGTAGTTGAGGTCGTAGGAGATGATGGTGCCGTACTTGCGGGCGACCTTGACCGCCTCGATGACGGCCTGGGCGGTGTTGGGCGACAGGGCCGCGAAGATGCCGCCGGTGTGGAACCAGCGCACGCCTTCCTCGCCGAACAGCTTCTCCCAGTCGACCTCGCCCGGCGCGATCTGGCTGGCCGCCGAGTTGGCGCGGTCCGAACAGCCGAGGGCGGCGCGGACGCCGAAGCCCTTTTCCGTGAAGTTCAGGCCGACGCGGGTGTTGCGGCCGATGCCGTCGAACTCGCGCCAGATGACATGGCTGCTGTCGACCCCGCCCTGCATCATCAGGTCCTCGACCAGCCAGCCCAGGTCGTTGACCGGCAGGGCGGTGACCGCCGCCGCGCGCTTGCCCCAGCATTTGCGCATGGCGCGGGCGACATTGTACTCGCCGCCCCCCTCCCAGACGTTGAACTGACGGGCATTGCGAACCCGGCCGAAGCCGGGGTCGAAACGCAGCATCACCTCGCCGAAGGAGACGCAGTCCCAACGGCAGTCTTCGGCCGGGCGGAGGTTGAGGATATCGCTCATGTCTTCCTGTGCTTCTCGATCAACTGGACGGTCTCGCGGACCTTGGTTTCGATGCCGCCCCAGTCCTTGGCGTCCAGCATGGCCTGGGTGATCAGCTTGCTGCCCATGCCGGCGGCGACGATGCCGGCGCCGAACCAGGCCTTGACGCTGTCCTCGGTCGGATCGACGCCGCCGGTCGGCATGATGCGCGTCCAGGGCATGGGGCCCAGCACCGCCTTGACGAACTCCGGCCCGCCGACCTGCGTGCCCGGGAACACCTTGACGATCTCGCAGCCCAGCTCCTGGGCGTAGGAAATCTCCGAGGCCGAGCCGCAGCCAGGACTGTAGGGCACCATGCGCCGGTTACAGACCTTGGCCACATCGGCGTTGAGGATTGGCCCGACGACGAAGCGGGCCCCGTTGGCGATGTAGATGCCGGCCGTCGGCGCATCGACGATCGAGCCGACGCCCATGACCACCCGCGGGTCGGCCTTGGCGAAGTGGCGGGCGACGTCGAGGAAGACGTGGGAGGCGAAATCGCCGCGATTGGTGAATTCGATGCAGGGCGCGCCGGCGTTGGCGCAGGCCTGGATGACGTGGACGCAGACCTCGGGGTCCGGGTGGTAGAAGACGGGGATCACCCCCTGCTTCATCATGGCCGTCAGGACGGACATGCGGTCGTGACTCATCGCGCGCTCCTTTGAACTGCTGGGGCGCCAACCTAGACGAAAAAGGTGGGCGCCGGGTCATATCCCGGCGCCCAGTTTGCGCAAGGAGGTAGGTTAGAAGTTGTAGCGGAAGCCCACGAAGAACTGCCGGCCGGTGTGGTGGTAGACGCTGGACCGATCCCCGGTGGAGGAGACGTACTGGTCGTTGTACTCATCCGTCAGGTTGAGACCCTCGGCCGTCAGCGTCAGCTTGTCGGTGACCTTGAAGGAGGCGGAGGCGTCGACATTGAGCGTCGCCTTCTTGCCTTCGACGTCGTTAAGGTTGGTCGCCCCAGCCGCGGCGCTGCTGTTCCGCCCCGGCACCGTCTGCAGATAGTTGTCACGGTAGGCGGCGGAGACGCGGGCGCTGAAGCGGTCGTCCTCATAGTAGAGGGTGGCGTTGTAGGCCGTGGGCGACAGGTTCACGAGGTCGTCGGTCACCGTCAGGGCCGAGGTGGCCGAGACCTGATACTCGATCTCCGATTCCACATAGGTGTAGTTCAGCACCACCCCGGTGTGGGACAGCGGGCCCGGCAGGAAGGTGAAGGGCTGCTGGTAGCTGATCTCGAAGCCCTTCAGCGGACCGCCCTTGGTGTTGATCGGGCTGGTCACGTCATAGGCCGTCGAGCCGTCCTGCCCGGGGGGCAGCAGGGTGAGCGGCAGGCCGGTGGTGTCGTAGGGCCGGTTTTCCCGCAGCGTCTGGATGAAGCTGTCGATGTCCTTGTAGAAGACCGCGAAGGACAGCAGGGATTCCGGGGCGAAATACCATTCGAAGCTGAGATCGTAGGTCGTCGCCTCGAACGGATCGAGCAGCGGGTTGCCGGAGACCACCGTGCGGGCCGCGGTGTTGACGGTGCCGCCCGGTGACAGGTTCTGCAGCTGCGGCCGCGCCATCACCTTGGCGGCGCCGAAGCGGATCATGAACTGGTCGGTAGCGTCGAACGCCAGGTTCAGCGAGGGCAGAACGTCACTGTACTCGTTGCCGACCTTGACCTTGGTGCCGCCGCCGGTCGCCAGGAAGCCCTCGGCCACGATGTCGGTCGTCACCGAACGGAGGCCGAAGTCGCCGCGCAGGGGCCGGCCGAAGATTTCGGTGCGGAACTGGCCCATGAGGTAGGCGCTGGTGACGGTCTCGGTGGCGCCGCGGTTGTTGCCGCGGGCGGCGCCGTTGGTCTCGCCGGCCAGGCTGAAGTCGCCGCCGGGGACGCCGGTGTTGCAGTTGCAGTAGATGTCATAGAGCTGCGCGATGGCGCGAACGTCGGGGATCACCCAGCTGCCGTGCATGCCGCCGGAGCTGTAGCCGGTCAGCAGCTTGGAGATGTCGGCGATGGTCTTGCCGGGCGGCAGGGCCGGGACGGAGGTCTCGGTGGCGCGCCGCTTCTCGAAGCTCTCGAAGGTGAACTCCGACCAGTTGACGCCCGCCTTGACGGTCAGCCAGTCGGTGGCGTCCCAGGCCATGTCATAGCGGACGGTCTTGTAGGCGTTGTCCACGCCCTGCGGGCGGATACGGATTTCGGTTCCGGTGGCGCCGGCGGCGGGGGCGTTGATCCATTGCCAGTTGGTCGCATCGGCGACGTCGAAGCCGTAGTCGATCTTGGGCTGACGATCATTGCCGCGGAAATCCCAGCTGTAGCCGTCGATGTCGAGCCGATCGAGGGTGACCGTCGTCTGCAGCGGGTTGCGGAACACCGACAGCGCGCTGCCGGCCACGAAGGTGGCCCGCCACTGGTCGTTGAACTCGTGCTGCATTTCGAAGGTGTACTGGGTGAACTCCGTCTCCAGGGCGTCGAAGCGCGATTCGCTGCGGACATCGACGTCGTCGAACAGGCCGTAGACGATATTGCCGTTGGCGTTGACTTCGGCGGCGAGCACATCGGTCGCGCCCTTGCCCTGAGCGCCGGCGCGGCTGAACGACAGGCTCTCGAGGAAGTCTTCCTGGCGGGTCGACTTCAGGTCGGCGTAGAGGACGTCGAACGAGAAGGTCGTGCTGTCGAGCGGCCGCCATTGCAGGCTGCCGGTGATGCCCAGCCGCTCCTGGCTGTGGGTCAGCCGGCCGTAGCGCGGAATGCGCGGGCTGTAGATGGAGTCCCGGGTGGCCGGCGCGCAGACCGCCGCCGCCGCCGCCGTGCAGGACTGGAACGCCGCGCCGGTGGCGCCGGAGTCGGCCCAACGCACCGAGCTGAAGCCTTCTTCCAGCAGGTCGCGTTCGCTGTAGGCGATGGAGAACAGGGCGCCAAAGGCGCCGCTGTCGGTCTGGTCGGACCAGAGGAAGGCGCCGCGCGGGTTATACTCGCTGGCCAGGTCGTTGTAGCCGTACTGGCCGGCGATGGTCAGCACCCGGTCCTTGAAGTCGAAGGGCCGCGAGGTGCGCAGATCGACCGTGGCGCCCAACGAACCTTCCTCGACTTCCGCCGACTGGGTCTTGCGCACGGTGATCGAGTTGAACAGTTCCGAGGCGAAGATGTTGAAGTCGAACTGCCGGGTGCGGTTGGCGCCGCCCGAGCTGTCGGTGCCGCCGGTCGTGGCCAGGGCCTGGATGCCGTTGACCCGGATGCGGGTGAAATCGGAGCCGAGACCGCGCACGGTGATCGACCGGCCCTCGCCGGCGTCACGGTCGATCGAGACGCCCGGGATACGCTGGATGGATTCGGCCAGGTTGAGGTCGGGGAAATCGGCGATGTCCTCGGCCTTGATGGTGTCGACGACGGCGGTTTCCTGGCGCTTGACGGAGATGGCGCTGGCCAGGCTGCCGCGGAAGCCGGTGATGACGACCTCCTCGACCTCTTGCGGCTCGCCGGCAGGCGCCGCGGCGTCCTGCGCCGAGGCATAGCCGCCGGCGCCAAGAGCCATGGTCATCGCCGCCAGCGAAGCGCCGCAACGAAGCGCAAACGTGCGCGATCGGTCCCTGTTGGTCACTTGTAGTCCCTCCCCTTGTCAGGCCGTTCGCGGTCTTGCGCCGCCGTCGCCCCATGTGAAATCGATCCCGAAGGGCCGGACTCTGCCAGACCCCCGAAGTTGTGACACCGGTGTCATTCCTCAGCGGAACTTGTTTGACACCGGTATCATCGCCGTTGATATCTCAGTTCCGAACGATTTGACAAGCCCCTCGCCGAACTTCCGACGAAGTTCCCGTCCCAGGAGATCGCCGCCTTGCACCGCCTCACCGCCTGCCTGATGGGCGCCGCCCTGACTGCGATCACCCTTCCCGCGACTGCCGCCGATCCCTTGCCCGCCTTTCCCGGCGCGGAGGGCCACGGACGATTTTCCCTAGGCGGCAGAGGGGGTTCGGTGCTTTTCGTGACCAGTCTGGAGGACTCCGGCCCGGGCAGTCTGCGGGCCGCCGTCGAGGCCAAGGGGCCGCGGACGGTGGTGTTCGAAACGGCCGGAACCATCCGCCTGAAATCGCCCCTGAAGATATCCCAGGGCCGGATCACGATCGCCGGCCAGACCGCGCCGGGAGAGGGAATCACCCTGGCCGACCAGCCGCTGATCGTCGCCGCCGACGATGTCGTGGTCCGCTACCTGCGGGTGCGACTGGGCGACGAATCGGGCGCGCAGGCGGACGCGGTCACCGTCTCGCGCGGCCGGCGCATCGTGCTGGACCACCTCTCGGCCAGCTGGTCGGTCGACGAGACCCTGTCGGTCGGCAGCAACTACCGCCCGCCGGAGGATGGCGTCTATGACGTCACCGTGCAGTGGAGCGTCATCGCCGAGTCGCTCAATCGCTCCGTCCACGACAAGGGCCAGCACGGCTATGGCAGCCTGATCCGCGGCGGCCACGGCGCGAGGATGAGCTTCCACCACAATCTGTGGGCCAACCACCAGGCGCGGATGCCCCGGCCCGGCAACTACAACGGCCCGGACATCGATCCCACTGGGCCGCTCATCGAGTTCCGCAACAACGTCTTCTACAACTGGGGCGGCAGCCGTTCCGGCTACAACGCCGACAAGGCGGCGCATACGGCCTACGATTTCGTCGGCAACAGCTACCTGCCGGGTCCCGACAGCACCGGCCAGCTGGCCTTCTGCGAGGACAACAGCCTGTCCCGCGCCTGGTTCGCCGACAACGCCATGGCCGGGGCCACGCCGGCCGATCCCTGGAGCCTGGTGGGGTGCAAGCCACCGGGGGGCTACCGGGCGGCCGGTCCGCTGGCCGCTTCGGATGTCGCCACCAGTTCGCCCGCCGTGGCGGCGAGCGCCGTGCTGGACCGGGCCGGCGCCTCGAAGGCGCGGGACGCGGTCGATCTGCGCATCATCGCGGGCGTGCGGGACGGGACCGGCCGGCTGATCGACAGCGAACAGCAGGTCGGCGGCTGGCCGGCGCTGAAGGGCGGCGTTGCGCCGGCCGACCTCGACCGGGACGGCATGGCCGACGCTTGGGAACGCAAGCACGGCCTGAACCCGAAGGACGCCGGCGACGGGCAGCTGGACGGAGATGGCGACGGCTACCCGAATGTCGAGGCGTACCTGAACGCGCTGATCTAGGTCCTTTTCCCGCTTGTCGGGAGAAGGGACCGCCCTAGCCCGTATTCCGCAGCCCCGCCGCGATGCCGGTGACCGTCAGCTGGATGGCCAGGCGGGTCTCCTCGCTGTCGTCGCCCTTGCGCCGGCGGCTGAGCAGTTCCAGCTGCAGGTGGTTGAGCGGCTTCACCGACCCCGCCGCCAGGGCCACCGACTCGGCCAGGTCCGGCCGGTCGTCGAGCAGCCGCGTGCCGCCCCGAATGGCCAGGGCCAGCTCAACAGCCGCGTCGTGCTCGCGGCGGATGGCCTCGAAGATCGGATCGGCGCTCGCGCGGTCCTCGCACAGGGCGGCGTAGCGGGCGGCCAGGGCCATGTCGCTCTGGGCCAGGGCCAGTTCCATGTTCGACAGCAGGGCCTCGACGATGTCGAACTCGGCGGCCAGTTCGGCCAGCCGCGCCGGCTCCAGCCCGGCCCGCCCTGCCCCGCCGGCCAGGCCGTACCAGCCCGGCAGCATGATCCGCGCCTGCGACCAGCTGAACACCCAGGGGATGGCCCGCAGGTCCTCGATCCGCCGGCTCTTGGTGCGCGAGGCCGGGCGGCTGCCGATGTTGAGGGTGACGATCTCGGCGATCGGGGTGGCCGACCAGAAGAAGTCCTCGAAACCGGGCGTGTCGTAGACCAGGGCCCGGTAGTGGGCGAAGGCGCCGGCGGCGAGGGCGTCCATGGCCTCCACGGCCTTGGGATGAACCGCCTCATACGGCCGCGCCGTGGCGGTGAGGACGGCGGCGGTCAGACCTTCGAGGTTGCGGCGGGCCGTGGGTTGATCCCCGAAACGTCGGAAGATCATCTCCCCCTGCTCGGTCATCCGCAGGCGGCCCTGAACGGTGCCGGGCGGCTGGGCCAGCACGGCCTCGGCCGCCGGCCCCCCGCCCCGCCCGACCGAGCCGCCCCGGCCGTGGAAAATGCGCAGGCCCACGCCCAGCCGGTCGCATTCGGCGGCCAGCGCCGTGGCGGCGCGGGCCACGCCCCAGCGGGAGGCGACATAGCCGCCGTCCTTGTTGCTGTCGGAATAGCCGACCATCACCTCCTGCACCGGCTTGTCACCGAGCAGGGAGCGGGCGGCGTCAGTCTCCAGCCAGGCGCGCAGCACGGCCGGGCCGGCCTCCAGATCGCCGATGGTCTCGAACAGCGGGCTGACCCGCACGGCGGCGCGCGGCTGGGCGCCGCCCCAGACCAGGCCTGCCTGCTTGAGCAGCACCAGGGGTTCGAGGATGTCGGACACCGTCGCCGACTTGGAGACCACATAGGCGCCGATGGCGGCCGGGCCGTAGTCGGCGATGGCGCGGGCGGCGGCGTCGATGATGGAGAGCTCGCGGGCCGTCTCCTCGCCATAGGCGGTAAAGGGCGAGCGCAGCGGCCGGCGGCTGGCCAGCTCCTCCAGCAGCAGGGCGACGCGGCCGTCCTCGGGCAGGTCGAGGTAGCCGTCGGTGGCGCCGGCCTGGGCCAGCAGCTCGGCGATCACCCGCTCATGGACGTCGGAGTTCTGGCGCAGGTCGACCGCCAGCAGATGGAAGCCGACGGCGCGGGCCAGGGCCAGCAGGGTCTTCAGCCGGCCGCCGACCAGGCGGGCGCCGCCGTTGGCCTCCAGCGAGGCGCGGATGACCTCCAGGTCGGCGATGAAGGCCTCGGGCGCCTCGTAGGCCGGGCCGTCGGGCGGGCTGACGGCATAGGCCACCCGCGCGCCGGTCAGCTTGACCGAGGTGGCGCAGAGGCGGTCGAATATCCACTCGAAGGCCAGGCGGTAGGGCTCGTCGAGGCGGTGGACGCTCGGCTGGTCGGCCTGCAGGGCCAGGGCCAGCAGGGCGTCGGAGGCCGGGCCATAGGCGGTGGAGATGGCCAGGTCGGACCACAGACGGCGCACCTCGCCGGCATAGTGGTCGAGGATCAGCCGGGCCTGCGAGCGCAGGGCCAGGGCCAGGGTTTCGGCCCCGACGCCCGGGTGGCCGTCGCGGTCGCCGCCCAGCCAGGTGCCGAGCTTGAGGATCGGGCCAAGCTCGCCGATCTCCTCGCCCCAGCGGTCGTAGAGTTCGATCAGGGCCGGCAGAATGGCGGTGCGCACCACCGACAGGGCGTTGCGGATCTCGTCCGCGACGGTGATCTTTTCCGGCCGGTAGAGGCGGGTGCGCCAGAGCAGGGCCGTCTCGCGGAACAGGTCTTCGCGGATCTGGCGGTCGAGGCCCGGCGGCAGGTGATGGCGGCGCAGGGCCATCAGCCGGGTGATCTCGACCTGCCGCTCGACCAGGGCCCGGCGGCGCACCTCGGTCGGGTGGGCGGTGAGCACCGGGGTGACCGCCAGGCCGTCCAGCGCCGCGCGGCCGGCTTGGCCGAGGGCTTTCAGGGCGTCGGCCAGGGTGGCGGTCTCGGCCAGGCTCTCGGCCTCGGCCTCCAGGCGGCGGCCGGCGACGTCCTCGCCGATGTTGGCCAGCATCGAGGCGCAGGCGAAGGCGCGGGCCAGAAGCGAGGCCTCGGCGGGGGTGACGGCGTTGAACAGGAAGCCCAGGTGCGGGGCTTCGCCGCCCTCCTCGGCCGCCGCCCGGGCGGTCTCGACCAGGCGGGCGACGTCCTCGCCGTCCAGATAGCGGATGGCCTCGGCGAGCAGTTCGCCGAGCAGGTCCAGGTTCTTGCGAACCTGGCCGTTGGAGGTGGGCGAACCGGTCAGCGGGCCAGCCATCCCCCGTCCACGGGCAGGATGGCGCCATGCACATAGTTCGAGGCCGCCGAGGCCAGGAACACGGCCGCGCCGCCCAGGTCCGACGGCTGGCCCCAACGGCCGGCCGGGATACGCTCGAGGATGGACTTGTTGCGCGCCTCGTCAGCCCTCAGGGCCGTGGTGTTGTTGGTCGAGAAATAGCCGGGCGCGATGGCGTTCACATTGATTCCCTTGGCCGCCCACTCATTGGCCAGCAGGCGGGTCAGACCGGCGATGCCGCTCTTGCTTGCCGCATAGGAAGCCACGCGCACGCCGCCCTGGAAAGACAGCATGGAGGCGATGTTGATCACCTTTCCGGCGCCTTTCCCGACCATCTCGCGGGCGGCCGCCTGGGAGAGGAAGAAGGCGGTCTTCAGGTTGACGTCCATCACCGCATCCCAGTCCTCTTCGGTGAAGTCGAGGGCGTCGTTGCGGCGGATGATGCCGGCGTTGTTGACCAGGATGTCAGGCGCGGCGGCGGCGGCCTTGGCGGCGGCGATAACGTCGCCCGAGACATTGGACTGACCAAGGTCGGCCTCGATGAAATGGAAGGCCCGGCCGGCGGCGCGGACCCCCGTTTCGGTGTCGGTCGCCGCCGAGCGGCCGACGGCGACGATGTCAGCGCCGGCTTCCGCCAAAGCGACAGCCATCGCCTGGCCGAGACCGGTGTTGGCGCCGGTGACCATGGCCGTGCGTCCGGCCAGGCTGAAGAGATCGCTCATGGTGTCAGAGCCTACTTGAGCTGGCAGATGTCGAGGACGTTCATGTCCGTATAGTCCAGGTTCTCGCCGCCCATGGCCCAGATGAAGGCGTAGTTGGCGGTGCCCGAGCCCATGTGGATCGACCAGGGCGGGCTGACCACGGCTTCCTCGTTGGCCACCACGATATGGCGGGCGCTGTCGGGTTCGCCCATGAAGTGGAACACCCGCTCGTCGCCCTTGAGGTCGAAGTAGAAGTAGATCTCAGAGCGGCGATCATGCAGGTGCGGCGGCATGGTGTTCCAGACGCTGCCGGTGTTGAGGATGGTCAGGCCGAGCAGCAGCTGGGC
This sequence comes from Caulobacter sp. GW821-FHT11A05, assembly GCF_058809015.1. NCBI lineage: Bacteria > Pseudomonadati > Pseudomonadota > Alphaproteobacteria > Caulobacterales > Caulobacteraceae > Caulobacter > Caulobacter sp. GW821-FHT11A05. Next base: position 118,518 of record NZ_JBXASF010000003.1, read on the forward strand.
CGACTGGCAGACGCCCGGGATGATGTACTGGTAGATGGTCCGCTCGTTGGAGGTCTCCAGCGACCCGCGTTGCAGGGGCGTGGCCTGGGCGATGTCGATCTTCTTGACCTCGAAGCGGGCGTGGGCCGGGGTCGAGGCGAGGTAGAAGCGAGCCCCCTCCCCTTCGAAGATGACGTCCTTGGTCCCCATCGGCACATAGAGGCCGTCGCGCGGGCCGAGGTCGAAGGCCTGGCCATCGACCGTCACCTTGCCGGCCCCGCCGACGTTGATGATCCCCAGTTCCCGGCGCTCGAGGAAGGGATGACCGGCGGCGCTGGCCGGCTCGGTCTGGTCGGGCAGCTTCAGCGGCGAGGCGCCCGGCGCGGCCCCGCCGATGACGAAGCGTTCGTTGTGGCTGTAGTTGAGGACCACCTGGCCGTCCGCGAACAGGCCGCTGATCAGGTAGCGATCCCGCAGTTGGTCGTTGGTGGCCCCGTCCATCATGTCCGGATGGGTGGCCTGAAGGGTCTTGGCGAACATGCGGCGGTCTCCTCGAACGGTCGTGCTTGTGGTCAGGTAACCGGTGTCATGGATTTGGGCAAGGGCTCACAATGCCCAGTCTTCTCTGTTTACATCATCCCGATCACCCTCGCGAAGGCGAGGGTCCATGCATGGGTTGCCGTTGGCCGGACGGCGGCGGGGACAGGTCGCCACCGCATGGACCCTCGCCTTCGCGAGGGTGGACGGTGGGAGGGGTGACGATCGCACCCGGCGACGAAAGGCCGTCCAATAAAAAAGGACGCCCGCTTTTCAGCGGACGTCCTTAGCTCGCGACCCGCCTGGTGCGGGGCGGGACAGGACGGCGAGGGTGGATCGCGTCACTGTCCCCGGCCGGCCGCGAGCATTCGCTCGGGCGCGGGCCCTATTCCTCGTCGTTGTCCGACGGACCGACCAGCAGTTCTTCCTCGATGTCGGCGGCCTTGCCACGGACCTGGGCCTCGATCTCGGCGGCCATGTCGGGGTTGTTCTTCAGGAATTCGCGGACGTTGTCGCGGCCCTGACCAATGCGCTGGCTGTTCCAGGAGAACCAGCTGCCCGACTTCTCGATGACCCCGGCCTTGACGCCCAGGTCGATGATCTCGCCAAGCTTGGAAATGCCCTGGCCGTACATGATGTCGAACTCGACCTCGCGGAACGGCGGGGCCACCTTGTTCTTGACCACCTTGACCCGGACGTTGTTGCCGATGATCTCGTCGCGCACCTTGACCGAGCCGGTGCGGCGGATGTCGAGGCGGACCGAGGCGTAGAACTTCAGGGCGTTGCCGCCGGTCGTCGTCTCCGGGCTACCGTACATCACCCCGATCTTCATGCGGATCTGGTTGATGAAGATGACGATGGTCTTGGCCTTGTGGATCGAGCCGGTCAGCTTGCGCAGCGCCTGGCTCATCAGACGGGCCTGCAGGCCCGGCAGGCTGTCGCCCATCTCGCCTTCGATTTCGGCGCGCGGCGTCAGGGCCGCAACCGAGTCGATGACGATGATGTCGACGGCGTTCGACCGCACCAGGGTGTCGGTGATCTCCAGGGCCTGTTCGCCGGTGTCCGGCTGCGAGACCAGGAGGTCGTCGAGGTTGACCCCCAGCTTGTGGGCATAGGACGGGTCGAGCGCATGCTCGGCGTCGATGAAGGCGGCGGTGCCGCCGGCCTTCTGGACCTCGGCCACCACATGCAGGGCGAGCGTCGTCTTGCCCGAGCTTTCCGGCCCGTAGATCTCGATGATCCGCCCCTTGGGCAGGCCGCCGATGCCCAGCGCCATGTCGAGGCCGAGCGAGCCGGTGGAGACGCTTTCGATCTCCTCGATCTTGCCCTTCACGCCCAGCTTCATCACCGAGCCCTTGCCGAACGCCCGATCGATCTGGCTCAGCGCCGCTTCCAAAGCGCGCTGCTTGTCACCGTCGTCTTTACCCACGAGCTTCAATGCCGCCTGATTAGCCATACTGATTCCACCTTGTCCCACGATTCTCGCCGGCCCGCCCGACGCGTCGGAGACATATGTGCATGGTTTGTTCTCGTTCGCAATATGTTCTCATTCCGAAAGCGATAAAATGCGCCGACATCGCCGCGACCGGCTGACGCAGGCGCGCGACAACCACCCCTTAAGGTCCGACCGCTAGCAAGGCTGCTGACGTCCGGAGCGCCGCCTTGTCCACCTCTCCCCGCACTCTGCTCGGCTTCGCCTTCGCGGCCGGCGACCTGCTGCTCGAACTGGACGCCGCCGGCATGGTGCTGGAAGCGGTCGGGGCCGCCCAGGCTCTGGTCGGGACGCCCGAGAGCGCCATCGTCGGCCGCCCCCTGGACGCCCTGTTCGACGAGGCCGACGCCCCGCTGCTGGCCGCCATTCTCGAATGCCTCGACGAAGGCCAGCGGCGCGGCCCCGCCACCCTGCGCCTGATCCGCCCCGGGGCGCACGGCGCCGCCGTCACCCTGCGCAAGCTGCCCGGCAACGGCGGCCGCATCTCCTGCGCCCTGGTCTCCGCCCCCCTGCCCAACACCCGCGGCGGCGAGGACGGCATGCACAGCCGCGAGAGCCTCGAAGGCGTCGCCCGCGGTCTGACCGAAGCCGCCCACCTGGCCGGCCGCGAGCTGGAGCTGGCCATGGTCGAGCTGGCCGGGCTCGACGCCGCCCGCCGCGACCTTGCCCCCGCCGCCGCCAAGGCGCTGGAGGCCCGTGTCGCCGGCGCCCTGCGCGCCGAGGCCGGACAGCATGGCGTCGCCGCCCGGCTGGAGGGCGAGCGCTTCGCCCTGCTGCGTGAGGCCGGCGACACCCCCGACATCCTGGCCCGCCGCCTGAGCCGCGCCATCGCCGCCACCTGCGGCGCCGTGCCGATCCACGGCAAGGTGCAGTCGGTGCCGCTGGAGATCGCCTCGCCCAATCGCCTGGCCCGCGCCATGCGCTATGCGCTGGACGACTTCCTGGCCGAGGGCCTGAAGGACACCGCGCCGCAATCGATGGCCGACGCCATGAACCGCTCGGTGCGCCGCACCCTGGCCCGGGCCGGCGAGCTGGGCGCGGCGGTCAGCCAGCGCCGCTTCACCCTCGCCTACCAGCCGGTGGTGCTGCTGGCCGGCGGCAACCTGCACCACCACGAGGCCCTGGTCCGCTTCGAGGACAACGCCAGCCCCTTCGCCATGGTCCGCATGGCCGAGGAGTTCGACCTCATCGAGGAGCTCGACCGCGCCGTTCTCGAACAGGCCATCCGCCGACTGAAGTCCGACCGCTCCGGCGCCCTGCGGCTGGCGGTCAACATCTCCGGCCGCAGCATCGGCTCGGGGCCGTTCGTCGAGGGCCTGCAGCGGCTGATCGCCCAGACCCCGACCCTCGCCCAGCGGCTGATCCTTGAAATCACCGAGAGCGCCGCCATCGACGACCTGGCCCAGGCCAACCGCCACATCCAGGCCCTGCGCGGGCTCGGCAGCGTCGTCTGCCTCGACGACTTCGGGGCCGGCGCCGCCTCCTTCGCCTATCTGCAGACCCTGACCGTCGATGTCGTGAAGATCGACGGCCGCTACGTGCGCGACCTGGCCGGCGGCGGCCGCGACGCCGCCCTGGTGCGCCACCTGGTCCAGCTGTGCCGCGACCTCAAGGTCCGCACCGTTGCCGAGATGGTCGAGACCCGCGAGGTCGAGCAGGCCGTCCTCGACGCCGGCGTCGACTACGCCCAGGGCTGGTACTACGGCCGCCCGGCCGACACCCCCGAACAGCCGATCAAGCACGCCACCGTCGTCAACGCCCGCCGCACGGGCACGACGGACGACTGGCGCTAGCTTCCGCGCACGTCCACCGCCAACAGATAGCCCCGCCCGCGGTAGGTCCGGATGACCTCGCCGCCAGCCGCCAGCCGCCGGCGCAGCCGGCTGATGCGCAGATCCACCGCCCGGCTGTCGTCGGTCCAGTCATGGGCGCTCGACAGGGCCTGCAGCCGGGCCCGCGTCACCACCCGGCCCGGCCGTTCCAGAAGGGCCTTGAGCATCAGGTATTCGGCGCGCGGCAGGCGAACCGCCGCCCCGTCCGGTCCGTACAGGGTCTCCTCCGGCAGGTTCAGCTCGAAGCCGGCGAAGGTCAGCCGGTCGCCGGGGTTGTCATTGGCCGCCGCCTGCCCCTTGAGCCGGCCGCGCAGCACCGCCTTGACCCGGGCCGTCAGCTCGCGGGCGTTGACCGGCTTGGCCATGTAGTCGTCGGCCCCCAGCTCCAGCCCCAGCAGTCGGTCGACCAGGTCGTCGTCCGCCCCCAGCAGGATCACCGCCGGCCGGCCTGGCGCGCTGAGCAGGGTCTGCAGCATGCGCTGGCCGAACTCGGCGGACGGCGGCAGGTCGCAGACCACCGCCGAATAGAGGCATTCGCCCAGCGCCCGGTACATTTCCGGCGGCCCGCCCACCTCGCGGACCTCGCAGTCCTGGGCCTGCAGCCGTTCGGCCAGGGCCTGGCGGTGGCTCTCGTCGCGGTCGACCAGCAGCACGCGCAGACCATCGAAGACAGACAGGGACAAGGCGGACGCTCCGTCAGGATGCCGTGTCTCCCCCTCATGAAAAGTCCGCCCCGCGGGCCCGGGATACATCGTCCCGGAGCCTCGCGGGGACTTGCGGTCACCAGCGCTTCTGGATGGTCAGGAAGGCCCGGCGGCCGCGCAGGTCGTAGCCGTTCAGCGCCGAGGTCCCGACCCGGAACTGCCCGGCCGAGGCGGCCGGCGGGTCCTCGTCGAAGACGTTCTGCAGGCCGGCCGTGACGGTCATGTCGCCGAACGTCTTGCGCACCGACGCCGAGTGATAGGTTTGGAACTCGGTGTACTGCTTGTAGTAGATGTAGTTGTAGTAGGTGCTGCCGACCTTGTAGTCGTAGTTCGAGGCCGAGGCGTAGCGGGTGGACCCGTAGGTGTCCGTGCCGAACAGTTCGGTGTCCGAACCCTTGCCTATGTATTGCGTCATCCAGCTGTAGGTCCAGTCGCCGGTCCGCCAGGTCAGGGTGGTGTTGCCGACGAAATCGGGCCCCCGGTAGTTGTAGGTCGAGCCGTTGTAGTCGTCCTCCGTGCTGCCGAACACGCGGGTGGTGTCCTGCAGCTGCCAGGTGAACTGGGCGGCCAGGGTCAGGTTGCCGGCGTCGAACTCGTGCCGGTACTGGATGGCCAGGTCGACGCCCCGGTTCCGCTGCTCGGCCACGTTGACGTAGCTGTTGTAGACGGTGGTGATCTGGCCGGTGGTGGCGTCACGCTCGAACAGGCTGCAGAACGGGCTGCCGCCGGTCGTGGTGGCGTTGTAGCACTGGTAGAGGATGTTGGCGGCGCCGAACTGGTCGATCTCGTTGTTCACCTGGATGTCGAAGTAGTCGACGGCGACCGACAGATCCATGAACTGCGGGGTGAAGATCACCCCCAGGGTCGAGGCGTCGGAGGTTTCCGCCTTCAGCACCCCTGCCCCGCCGCCGGCCACGATCAGGGCCGAGGAGCCGTAGCCGGCCCAGTCCGAAGCCAGACCCGCCGCGGCGCAGTTGGCCTGGATGCGGGCATTGGTGCTGTCGCCCCAGTTGATGCAGGGATCGATCGTCGTTTGGCCGGCGTAGCTGGTCTGGTTGGCCAGATAGAGCTCATACAAGGCCGGGGCCCGGAACGAGGTGCCCTTGGTGCCGCGCAGCCGCAGCCAATCGTTGATCTGCCAGTTGAGGCCGAACTTGTAGGTGCTGTCGCTGCCGAAGCTGGAGACGTCGGTGTAGCGGCCCGACACCGACAGATCGAGCAGCTCGATGCCCGGCACGCCCTTGAGGATCGGGATCGACAGCTCGCCGTAGATCTCCTTGGTCTCGTCCGAGCCATAGGTGTGGCCGGCGGCGGTCAGGCCCCAGTTGTTGCTGTTGACCGACTCGCGGCCGGGCTGGTCGTCGATCTTGTCATGCCGGTAGACGACGCCGAACGCCGCCCCGACCGGACCGGCTGGCAGGTTGAACAGGTCGCCCGAGGCGCTGGCCTCGACCGTGTACTGCTCATAGTCGGTGTGGCCGGTGTCGACCCCGAACAGGAAGGCCTTTTCCGCCTCGGTGAACTGGCCGGACAGGATGCGGGCGCTGGACCAGGGGATGCCGGTGCTGGGCAGGGTGGAGCAGTCGCCGCCGGAGATGGTGATGGCCGCCTGGTTGCAGGCCACGCCGTAGGCCGTCGTCGCCAGGACGCGGTCGTTGTAGACCGAGCTGATCGAGTACTCGCCGCGCGACAGGCCGTACTGGGCATAGGCGTCCCAGCTCCAGGTCGCCAGCGGACCGCCGCCGAAGTCGCCCTTCAGCCCGACCAGGGCGCGGTAGTAGTCGACGTCCTGCTTGCTGTCATAGGGGATGGAGATGACCGGATAGACCGTGCCGCCGCTGATGCCCGCCGCGGCGTATTTGTTGTTCGGATTGCTGTTCGACAGGGTCGGGAACAGCTGGCGGGTGCTGTCCTGCTCGGAGGTGCGGTTGTTGTAGAGCGCCTCGCCGTACAGCGTCATGTGCGGGGTGATGTCGAAGCCGCCGGCGGTGTAGAGGGTGGCCCGCTCGACCGGGCTGATGATCGTCGAGCGGTTCCAGTTGGGGCTCGCATAGTTGGCGTAGGCGAAGGTGTCCGGATAGTTGGCCCGGCCCTGGCGCGCCATGTCGGCGAACGGCGAGTTGTTGCCATTCGCGGCGGTCGGATAGGTCACCCCGTCCTTGAGGTACTGCATGTAGCCGTAGGCCGAGGAGTAGAGGACGTTGTTGATCTGGTTGTAGCACTTGTACTCGTTGGTGCCGTATTCGTAGTAGTCGGCCCGCTGGCCGGTGTCAGGATCGACGACGTAGTCGGCGGCGCACTGGGTGTCTTCCCGGTCGCCGCGGCGCAGGGCCACCTGCTCGTAGTAGTTGGCGGCAAAGGTGATGTAGCCGCGGTCGAAGGTCTTACCCCAGGCCCCGTCGATGCTGTACTGCTCGCCGCCCGACTGGAAGGGGATGTTGGCGTTGACCGTCACCTTGCCGCCATCGAGGTTGGTCTGGGTGATGTAGTTGACCACCCCGGCCACCGCGTCCGAGCCGTAGACCGAGGAGGCGCCGTCCTTCAGGATCTCGACCCGCTCGACCAGCGAGCTGGGGATGGTGTTGAGGTCGGCCGGTCCGACCGTGCCGCGCACCCCGGCCGGCGGCAGGCGACGGCCGTTGAACAGCACCAGGGTGCGGGTGGCGCCAAGGCCCCGCAGCGAGATGGTGTTGACCCCCGGTCCGCCGGTGACGACGTAGCCGGTCAGGCTGTTGTTGACCTGGAACGAGCCGCCGGTGACCGACGAGCTCTGCAGGATCTCGGCGGTGTCGACCAGGCCGGCCAGCGAGGCCTGGTCGGCGGTGATCACCTGCACCGGCATCGCGCTGTTGTATTCCGAACGCTTGATCCGCGAGCCGGTGACGACCAGGGCCTCGACGTCGCCCTCATCCTCTTCGTCTGCGGTGGCGGTGGGCGGAGTCTGGGCAGCTGGAGCCGGCTTGGTCTGCGCCGTCGCCGGCGCGCCGAAACCCGCCGCCGCCAGACCCACCAGGGCCGTGGCGCCCATCAACTTCAGTCTCGTGATCATCAGGACCTGTTCCTCAACGCTTGCCGCCACCCCCGCTGGGCAAACGGACACGCTGGGAGCGGCGGTCCGGCGGATAGGGGCCAAGCCTATCGGTCCCGTTCCGGCCCAGATAAATACACATTCAGCATCGAGATGAATTGCAGCGACTAAAGCGGCCCGATTTCCACAGTTTGTATCTGATTGTGTAATTTCTATTCTTGAGTATTGGCCAAAACGCGGCGCTGTATTTCAGGTCGCAACGGAAAGGTAGTCGATAACGCCGGTATTGCGGCGTGAATCGTCGCTTCACATCTCAACGGTCTCGTTCCCGCGCCGACGGACCCAGCCCTGGCCACAGGGCCGTCCGATTAGGGGCGCTAGAGCAGGGCGCGATTTGATGGAATCAAGTCGCTTGCTCTAGCTTTTTCGTGGTCGCGCGTTTGGTCCGATAACCGGTTCCCACTTATCGGAACGCGCTCTAAAGCAGGAAATCGCCCACCGTCAGCGTGTTGGTCCCCAGCATCGAGAGGCTGAAGTCCGCCGTCCCGTCGCCATCGACGTCCGCCTCCAGCATCAGGTCGGCGCCGGCCACCGTGTAGCGCAGCTGGCCCGCCACGTTGGAGAAGGCTGACAGGCCGATGAAGCTGAACGCCTGGTCGCCGGCCACGCCGCTGTTGGCGTCGAGGCCGTACAGGTAAAGCCGGTCGCCGGAGCCGCTGACGAAGTCGGTGATCACGTCCACGTCGGCGCCGTCCAGATCGGCCTGGTCGAAGACGAACAGGTCCATGCCATCCCCGCCACTGAGGGTGTCGACGCCCAGCCCGCCGACCAGGATGTCATTGCCGCCCAGCCCGGACAGCCCATTGGCCGCCCCGTTGCCGACTAGGGCGTTCTTGACGCCGTTGCCCGTCCCGTCGATGGCCGCGACGCCGGTCAGCACCAGGGTCTCGATGTTGTCGCCGAGCACCCAGCTGATCGCCGCCTGCACCGTGTCGTTGGTCCCCTCGCCGCTGAGCTCGGTCACCGTGTCGCCGGCCGTGACGACATAGATGTCCGACCCCAGGCCGCCCTCCAGCACGTCGACGCCGGCCCCACCGTCGAGGGTGTCCTTGCCGTCGCCGCCGACCAGGGTGTCGGCCCCGTCGCCGCCGCTCAAGGCATTGTCCTTGCCGTTGCCGGTCAGGACGTTGTCCAGCGCGTTGCCCGTGCCGTTGATCACCCCCTCGCCGGTCAGGGTCAGGTCCTCGACGAAGTCGCCCAGGGTCCAGCTGATCGCCGCCTCGACCCGGTCGGTCCCCTCGCCGTCCAGCTCGGTCGTCCCGTCGGCGGCGTTGTCCACGGTGTAGACGTCGTCACCGCCGCCGCCGGACATGTCGTCGATGCCCGCGCCGCCGAACAGGTAGTCTGCCCCCGCCCCGCCGAGCAGCACGTCATTGCCCGCCTCGCCGTTCAGGGCGTCGTCGCCGTCGAGGCCGGCCAGGGTGTTGACCCCGTCGTTGCCGCTGACGTTGTTGTTCAGATCGTTGCCCGCGCCGTCCAGGTCGTCCGTCGTGTAGAGGATCAGGTTCTCGACGAAGTCGCCCAGGGTCCAGTTGACGGTGGCCCGGACGGTGTCGTCACCCTCGCCGTCCAGCTCGGTGGTGACGTCGCCGGCGTCGTCGACCAGGTAGGTCTCGTTGCCCGCCCCGCCGACCAGCACGTCGGCCCCGGCCCCGCCGTCGAGGATGTCGTCGCCGCCCAGGCCCGTCAGGGTGTTGGCCCCGCTGTTGCCGGTCAGGGCGTTGAACTGGTTGGTGCCGGTCCCGTCGATGTCGGCCGTCCCGGTGAGGGTCAGGAACTCGACGTGGTCGCCGAGCGTGTATGTAAAGGCGGCGACCACGGTGTCGGCCCCCTCACCGTCCAACTCGACGGTCAGGTCGGCCAGGTCGTCGACGTAGTAGGTGTCGTCGCCGCCCCCGCCCTCCATCGTGTCGACGCCGCCCTGGCCGTCGAGGATGTCGGCCCCGAGCCCGCCGCGCAGGATGTCGTCGCCCAGGCCGCCGTACAGCGTGTCCGCCCCGCCCAGCCCTTCCAGGGTATTGGCCTCGCCGTTGCCGGTCAGGATGTTGTCGGCGCCGTTACCCGTGCCGGCCAGGGCCGTGCCGGTCAGGGTCAGCCGCTCGACGGAGTCGGCCAGGGTGTGGTCGACCGAAGCCTGCACCAGGTCGTCGCCTTCGCCATCGGCCTCGACGGTCGTGTCACCGGCGTTGTCGACCACATAGGTGTCGTCGCCGTCGCCGCCGGTCATGGCGTCGGCGCCCGCGCCGCCGTCCAGGAGGTTGCCCCCCGCCGTGCCGACCAGCACGTTGTCGCCGCCATTGCCCGTGCCGTTCAGCGCCGAGCCGGTCAGCTCCAGCCGCTCGATCTCGGCCCCCAGCACATAGTCGGCCGAGGCCTGGACCGTGTCATAGCCTTCGCCGGCCAGCTCGGTGACCAGGTCGCCGCTGTCGTTGACGACATAGGCGTCGTCATCGCCGCCGCCTTCCAGGGTGTCGACGCCGCTGCCGCCGGTCAGGGTGTCGGCGCCGGCGCCGCCGCGCAGGATGTCGTCGCCGTCGCCGCCGTCCAGCTGGTTGGCGCCCTCGTTGCCGAGGATCAGGTTGTTCTCGCCGTTGCCCGTCCCGTTGATGGCGATCGGACCGCCGGTCAGGGTCAGGTTCTCGAAGTGCTCGCCCAGCACATAGCTGGCCCCGGCAAAGACGGTGTCGGTCCCCTCCCCGGCCAGTTCCTCCAGGCTGTCGTCCAGGTCGGCATGGTAGGTGTCGTCCCCGTCACCGCCCTTGAGATCGTCGGCCCCGGCCTTGCCGTACAGGACGTCGGCCCCCAGGCCGCCCCGCAGGATGTCGTCGCCGCCGCCGCCGATCAGCTGGTCGTCGCCGTCCAGCCCGTCGATCGCATCGGCCCCGACACCGCCGGCGATCAGGTTGGCCAGGGTGTTGCCGGTCAAGGCCGCGCCACCCGACCCGATCATCGTCAGGTTCTCGAAATACTGGCCAAGGGTGAAGGTCCCGTAGGTCCGGACGGTGTCGGTCCCCTCGCCGTCGTTCTCGGTCAGGGTGTCGAGGCCGTCGGTGATGTAGATGTCGTCGCCGGTCCCGCCGGCCATCTGGTCGGCGCCGAGGCCGCCGTCGAGCATGTCGTTCTCGGTCCCGCCCGACAGGCTGTCGTCGCCGGCGTAGCCCGACAGCTTGTCGTCGCCCGCCAGCCCGGTCAGCACATTGTTCCCCGCCTGGCCCTTGATGAAGTTGACCGCGCCGTTGCCCGTGCCGTTCACATTGGCCGAACCGGTCAGGGTAAGGTTCTCGAGGAAGGCCAGCAGGATGTAGCTGGCGCCGGTCTTGACCGTGTCGAAGCCGCCGCTGTCGACGACGGTGTCGCCGGCGTTGTCCAGCGTGTAGGTGTCGTCGCCGTTGCCGCCGTTCATCAGGTCGGCCCCGGTCCCGCCGTCCAGCACGTCGCCGCCCTCGCCCCCCTCCAGGCTGTCGGTCCCGGCCCCGCCGACCAGCTGGTCGTCGCCGTCCATGCCCTTGAGGATGTCGTTGTTGGCCCCGCCGACAATGTGGTTCTTCAGGGCGTTGCCGGTCCCTTCGGCCGCCCCGCCCAGCAGGGTCAGGTTCTCCAGGTCGCCCGACAGGATGTAGTTGAAGCTGGCGCGGACGGTGTCGGTCCCCTCGCCGACCAGTTCGGTGATGGTGTCGCCGACACTGTCGAGGACATAAGTGTCGTCGCCCTCGCCGCCGGTCATGCTGTCCGTGCCGGTCCCGCCTTCCAGCCAGTCGGCCCCCAGGCCGCCGATCAGGATGTCGTCGCCGACATAGCCGTACAGCTTGTCGTCCCCGCCCCCGCCGTCGATGGTGTTGCCGGCGTCCGTGCCCTTGATGATGTTGCCGCTGTCGTTGCCCGTGCCGTTCAGGGCCCCGGCCACCATCAACAGGGTCTCGATCTCTGCCGACAGCACATAGCTGACCGAGGCCTGGACGCTGTCGGCGCCGCCCGCGAAGAGCTCGGCGATCGTGTCGCCGGCGTCGTCGACATAGAAGGTGTCGTCGCCGCTGCCGCCGGTCATGGCGTCGGCGCCCAGCCCACCGTCCAGCCTGTCATTGCCGTCGCCGCCGTCGAGGACGTCCGCCCCCTCCTTGCCCTGGATCAGGTCCGCCCCGCCGCCGCCGGAAAGGCTGTTGATCCCGCTGGTCCCGGTCAGGGTGTTGGCGCTGTCGTTGCCAAAGCCGGTCAGATCGCCGGTCCCAGTGAAGGTCAGGGCCTCGACCTCGGCCTGCAGGCTGTAGAAGTCGAGCGCCGTCTTGACCGTGTCGGTCCCGCCGGCCGCCAGCTCGATGGTCAGGTCGCCATAGCTGTCGACCTCGTAGGTGTCGTTGCCCAGTCCCCCGATCATCCGGTCGGAGCCGCCCAGGCCGTTCAGCTTGTCGGCCCCCGCCCCGCCGTCCAGCACGTCGGTCCCGGCCGTGCCGACCAGGTTGTCGATGCCGTCCAGCCCCACGAAGGAGGCGGCGTGGCTGGTCGTGCCGGCCAGGTTGTCGTTACCGGCCGTGGCGACCAGGCTCTTGACCGTCACCGTGCCGACCGACACCCCGCCGTCGTCGTCGACCACCGAATACTGGAAGCTGCCGGTCGCGGCCGTGGCGGTGATCTGGATCTCGCCGCCAACGATGGCGACGGTGCAGCCGACCGGATTGCTGACGCCTAGCAGGGTCAGGGTGTCGCCGTCGGCGTCGCTGTCATTGCTGCTGAGGGCCGCGAAGGGGATGGTCACCGGTTGGTCCCGGGTCACCGACAGGGTGTCGGCGCCCACCGTCGGCACGGTCTTGGTCTGGATGCCGCCATTGGCGATCAGGTCGGCGATCTGGGCTGCCGTGACGTTCTCGATGCGCACGGTCGGCGCATTGGCGACCCCCGTGAAGGTCAGGGTCACCCCGCCGACGTCCTCGGCGACGTTGAGGTTGGCGAGCGTCAGCCCCAGGCCGGTGAAGAACAGCTTGCCTGCCATCGGGTCGAAGCCCTGGATGGTGTCGCTGCCGTCGCCGAGCGCGAAGTGGAACTTGTCGGCCTCGCCGAGACCGCCGATCAGGGTGTCATTGCCCTGGCCGCCGTAGAGGTCGTCCCAGCCGGTTCCGCCGTTCAGGACGTCGTCGCCCGCCGCCCCGAACAACTTGTCGTCCAGGCCGCCGCCTTGCAGGCTGTTGGCCACGGCCGTGCCGACAATGACGTCATTGCCGTTGCCGCCGATGGCGTTCTCGACGTTCAGCACGACGTCGGAGCCGTTGCCGGTCGCCGTGCCCTTGGCCAGGTTGATCTCCATGAAGGAGAACACCCCGGCGGCGCTGTAGGTATCGACGCCCGCGCCGCCATCGACCACATCGTTGCCGTCCGTGCCGAACGCGAAGCCGCTGCCGTCGCCGCTGAGGAACAGGTCGTCGCCGCTCTGGCCGTACAGGTTGTCGGCGCCATTGCCGCCGCGGATGCTGTCGTTGCCGCCGCCGCCGAAGATCTGGTCGTCGCCGTTCTTGCCGTCGAGGGTGTCACCGCCGTCGCTGGCGTCATCGGCCCCGCCGATGAGGATCTCGTTCCAGCCGGTGGCGGTGATGATGTCGCTGTCGCCGCCGCCGTCCAGCGTCACCACGAAGCCGACGGCCGGCAGCGAGACCTGTAGTTGGCTGATCGTGTCGTTGCCGGCCCCGCCGCTGGCCAGCTTCATCGACTGGCCGCCCAGAATGCTGTCGTTGCCCTCGTCGCCGTAGATGAAGTCCTGCGAGTCCGGGATGCCGGGGATCAGGTACTCCAGGCTGCGCAGCGTATCGGCGCCGCCGCCGCCGTGCATGACGTCGCTGCCGTCGCCGCCGTCCAGCGTATCGTCGTTGGCCCCGCTAGTGATGTAGTCGCTGAACCGGCCCCGGCCGCTGTAGTTGAGCACCTCGATGCTGACCAGCACCGTGCCGTCGCTGAAAGTGTTGTTTCCGCCCGCATCCTCATGGACGAAGGTCTGGCCGCCCGTGCGCTGCACCACGGCGGTGTCGAAGCCGGCCCCGCCGTCGAGGAAGACGTCCGGATCGTCGCTGTTGAGGGTGTCGTTGCCGTCCTGCCCGGACAGCCTGTCCAGCCCGCCCAGGCCGGTGATCGTGTCGTCGCCGCCGCCGCCCAGCAGGTTGTCGGCGCTCTGCGAGCCCTCGATGGTGTCCGGCCCTGAGCCGCCTTGCACGCCCAGGGACTCGATGCCGAAGAAGACCGTGCCGTCACCCAGCATGCCGGACGCAAACGAGATGTTGGTCGGCCCGCTCTGGGCCGACAGGTCGATGAACAGGCTGTCGCCCCCAGAATTGTCGAAGCCCGGATCGCCGCCATAGATGGTGTCGGCGCCCTCGCCATAGACGTGGGTGATGGTGTCGCCGTCCTCGCCACCTTCGATGATGTCGTTGCCGAGGCCGCCGTCGATGCTGTCGGCCCCGCCGTCGCCCCAGATGTGGTCGCCGCCGCCGGCCCCCTTCAGGACATCGTCGCCGCCGCCGCCGCGCAGGTCGTCGGCCACCGCCGTGCCGGTGACATCGTCAACCAGGCTGCCGCCCCGAAAATCGATGATCTCGAAGCCATCGTAAGTCTGGCCCGGCGCAAAGGTCCCGGAGGAAGCCAGGGTGGCGGTCAGGGCCACGCCCTCGCCGTCGATGATCAGCCGGTCGTAGTTGCCGGTATCGCCGCTGGTCAGATCGCCGTGGGCGGCGAAGCCGGCCGCCGCCAGCAGCACGGTGATGGTGTCGTCGCCGGCCTCGCCGGTCAGCTGGTCCGCGCCCAGCCCCCCGAACAGCTGGTCATTGTCGTCCTCGCCCCACAGCGAGTTGGTCGGTCCGTCGCCGGCATGGATGATGTCGTCGCCGGCCCCGCCAGTCATGTTGTCGGCGCCGTCGCCGCCTTCGATGGTGTCCGCCCCGGCCCCGCCGTCGATGATATCGCCGCCGCCGTCGCCGTAGAGGACGTCGTCCTCGCCCTCGCCTTGGATGGTGTCGTCGCCGTCGCCGCCGTGGATGGTGTTGGCCAGGGCGTTGCCGGTGATGTCGTCATTGCCGGCCAGGCCGTCGTAGGTCGTCTGGTGCGGCGTCAGCGGCGCGGTGTCGGCCCCGGCCGTGCCGACATAGAACTTCTCCCAAGCCACGGTGTAGGTGCGCACGAAGGGGGCGAACAGGGCGCTGACGTCGAAGGTGTTGCTGAACAGCTCGAGCGAGGCGAAGTCGAAACCATCGGGCGCCGGCAGGCGGCCGTTGAAAAGCGGCCCCAGGGGCACATCGAAGTCGGCGACCCAGACGTCGAGCTGCAGCCGCGCCGCCAGGGCCTTGTAGTTGAGCCCAGCGTTGAACACGAGGCTGATCGTGTTCGTCAGGGTCCCGGTTATCGTATAGGTCTCGGTGACGTCGAAGGTCCCGTAGCCGGCGTCGGGCAGGTCGAAACTGTAGTCATCGCCAAGCTTGCCGTTGAAATCGACGTCGTTGTCCAGCGTCGTCGACACCTTCATGTTGACGTCGCCGGGCGTGAACTTCAGGTCCTGCTTGAGCTTGAGGACCGTGGTCAGGTCGAGGTCCAGGAGGGTGTAGTCGATGTCGGCCGGACCCAGGCCGAAGTGGCCGCTGAACACCGGCGCGCCGCCGAAGACGATGTCCTCAATCAGGTGGGTGATGTTGATGCCGGCGTCGGCGAACACCGGCCCGGTGCCGGTGCCGGTCAGGGTTTGCAGGCCGGTGAGCGGATCGATGGCTCCGCCGACCGCCGTGATCGACGGCAGCGAGGGGAATTCGATAGAGGCATGCAGGGCTTCGCCCTCGCCGTAACTGATCGCCGGGTCGAGGTCGTCGATGTCGATGATCGGCACCGTGAAGTCGAAGCCGAACAGGTGGTAGTCGTCCAGGGTGATGTCGGGCAGGTAGTCGATGGCCAGGCCGATGTTGGTGATGTCAGCCGAGAAGTGGCCGACGCCTTCCAGCAGGAAGTAGGTGTCGTGCGACGCCACCGGCGCGATGTTGCTCAGCGAGACCGCGCCCAACGTGAAGCCGGACGTCACCGCCGCCGGCGCGGCGTTCAGCTGCAGGCCGCTCACCGGCTCGGGAATGTCGAGCGCATAGCCGATGTTCAACGTGCCGGCCAACCAGTGCAGGGTCGCTCGCAGGTTGATGTCCAAGGTCATGTCGAAGAAGGCGCCGAGGCTGGCGCCGTCGACGCCAACCCCCAGCAGGATATGGGCCAGCGGCAGGCTGACCGAGGGGCTGTTGTAGACCGCGTGCAGGTCGCCCCCACCCCAGATCGAACCGCCGACGGAATTGAAGGTGATCTCGGTCATCGACAGCCCCCTGAACCTTGGCCGGAGTACGGGCGCGGCCCCGTTCCGGATCAGCCTTGGAGCTGCGCGACGTGCCCTCGCGCCAGCCCTCGCGGAACAACGCTATCCGAGCCCAATGACGGTTTCGAGGACAAAAAGTGTGGCCGCCCAAAATGGTGATGGAATACTCACTATGAGCGCTGTTGCCGTTTACGGGTAACGGCGGTCATTCCTGGGCTGGACGGCCTTCGGCCTTCCGCCGGCGCTCCAACAGGCGTTCCGACCCATGCCCAGCTTCACCTCCCCGATAAACCTGTCCACCCTGTACGGGGCCACCGGCGACCGCGCCGCCAAGTCGGCAGCCTCGGCGGGCGACATCAGGAGCGACGGCTGCGACGACGTCATCGTCAGCGGCTACGGCCCGACATCAACGGCTCGAACGCCGGTGCCTGCTAGGTGGTATTCGGCCCATCCCGGCCGGAGCGCCGAGAGCCGGGCCCCGGGAGCGGTGCGCGCCAACTAGGAGGCCGCCGGCAATGCGCTGGCGGCCCCTGGGTCCCGGCTCAGCCCTTCGGACCGTCCGGGATGACGGTTTTGGGTGTTACTTCCCGCCCTTCGTCGCGGCGATGTAGTCGCCGACCACGTTCTCCAGCACCTTCAGCGGGGTGCCGCCCGACAGCAGCACCGCGTCGTGGAACTTGCGGATGTCGAACTTGGAGCCCAGCGCCTTCTTGGCCCGCGCCCGCTGCTCGAGGAAGGTGATCTTGCCGACCATGTAGCTGCAGGCCTGGCCGGGCCACACGCAGTAGCGTTCGATCTCAGTGATCGCCGCGCTCTCCTGGTCGCCGACGTTGTCGACCATGTACTTGACCGCCTGCTCGCGGCTCCAGCCCATGCTGTGCATGCCGCTGTCGACGACCAGCCGCACGGCGCGGAACATGGCGTCGTGGATCATGCCGACCTCGCCGACCGGGTCGCCCTTGTACATGCCCATCTCGACGGCCAGTTCCTCGGCATACAGAGCCCAGCCCTCGCTGTAGCCGGAGAAGCCGATCACCTTGCGGATCAGCGGCAGGTCGCCGGCCTCGTTGTTCAGCGCCAGCTGCAGGTGGTGGCCCGGAATCGCCTCGTGGTAGGTCAGGGTCGGCAGCAGGAACTTCGGCTGCTCGCCGCTGTCACGCAGGTTGATCCAGTAGATGCCCGGCCGCTTCCCATCGAGCGAGGGAGAGTTGTAGTAGCCGCCCGGCGCGCCGGCCTCGATGGCCTTGGGCACGCGGCGGATCTCAACAGGTGCCTTGGGCAGTTGCCCGAAATAGGCCGGCAGCTTGGGGGTGATGGCCTTGACCTGCTCGTTCAAGCTGACCAGCAGCGCTTCCTTGCCCTCGTCGGTGTTGGGCCAGTGCTGCTTGGGATCGGCGATCATGGCGGCGTAGCGCTCGCCGACCGTGCCCTTGCTGTAGCCGGCCTTCTTCATCAGCACATCGGCCTTGGCCCCCAGGCTCTTGACCATGTCCAGGCCCGTCTGGTGCACCTCGGCGGGGCTGATGTCGCTGGTCGTGTAGTTCTTCAGGGAGACGGCATAGTACTCATCGCCCTTGGGCAGGCGCTTGATGCCGGCGTCGTGGACGGCCTTGGGCTGCCAGCTCTTGACCAGCTCCAGCTGGCGCTCGAGCGCCGGGCGCACCTTCTCGTCGTAGAGGGCAGCGGCGACCTTGGCGTAGTCGCCCTTGATGTTCTTTTCCCCCACCCGGCGGACCAGCGAGGCGACCAGGGTGGTCTCGGCGGTCTTGGTGGCCAGGAAGGCCTCCATCTGGGTGACGGTCTTGCTCAGCACGAAGTCCGGCGGAATGACGCCCATGGCCGCGTCGCGGCGGCCGGTCTCGGCCTCGTTGTCGAGGTTGCGGCCGAAGCATTCCATCCGCGACAGGTAGGCGTCGGCGTCGTCGGCCGTTTCGATGCTGTGGGCGGTGTCGAGGAAGTCGGGCGTCGACTGATAGCTGCCGGTCAGCTGGCTCAGCACATAGGGGGCGCCCGAACCGCCGTTGTTATAAGCGAACTTCGAATTGCCCTCTTCCTGCACCGACAGCACGAAGTCGACGGTGTCGTAGTTGATGGCGTCCATGCCGGTCATCGCCTTGCGGTCGATGGCGTGCAGCTCGGCCAGCTGCTTGGTGTTCTGGGCGCGGTTCTCGGCCTGGGCGGTGGCCGACCCGTCCGACAGCAGGCTCTTGCTCCAGGCCATCGCCCCGTTGTCGATGCCCAGATAGGTCGGCAGCTCCGGCGAGCGCCGCATGGCCTCGTCCATCGAGCGGTCGAACATGGCGTACATCTTGGCGGCTTCGCCTGTCGGGGCGGCGGCATTAGCCAACCGCGGCACGGCGGCCATGGCGGCGAGCGCGGTGGCGGAGGCGAAGAGTTCGCGGCGGTTCATCATGGATGGCAGCTCCCCAGAGCGGTTTTGAACACGGGCGCGGCGCGCCGGATTTTGCTGGCCGACAGGGGTAAGCCGCCTGTCCCGCTGCGGCAACGGGCCGGGGGTTAAATCGGCGTAATGGGGGCGGGCGGCGATGACCGCCGCGTCCATTGCGCCGTCGGCCAGATTCCGCCTTCACAACCCTGCCCTGGCTTGGCATCTAACGTCCGCCGGTCGTTCCGGCGCTTGGGGGGATTTCCATGTTTCCGGCTTCTGTTGATCTGGCCGCGCTCGGCGCGTCCGAAGGCGTAACCATTCCTGGTGTCACCACCTCGGCCTATCTGGGGTGGTCGGTCGGCCCGGCCGGAGACATCAACGGCGACGGCCACGCCGACTTCATCCTCGGCTCGAACACCGCGACCGGCGTCGCCTATGTGGTGTTCGGCAGCGCTGCTGGCCTGCCGGCGACCATCGACCTCACGACCTTGAACGGAACCAACGGCTTCCGCCTGGACAGCCCCTTATCTGACAGCACCGGCGCCGAGGTCTGGGGCGGCGGTGACTTCAACGGCGACGGCGTCGACGACGTGATCGTCAGCGCCTATCCCGGCGGCGCCTACGTCCTGTTCGGCCGGACCGACGGTTTCACGCCCAGCGTCACCCTGGCGACCCTCGGCGGCTCGGACGGTTTTCGCATCACCGCCGCCGCGGGCTCCTTCAGCGCCGGCCGGGACGTCATGGTCCTTGGCGACGTCAACGGCGACGGCATCGACGATATCGCCGTCTCCGCGCCCTACGACTACAGCCCGGGCGACGGCATGATGTTCGGCCGCACCTATGTGGTCTTCGGCACGCAGTCGGCCATGCCCGCCTTCTTCTCGCTGGATGATCTCGACGGAACCAACGGCTTCGTCGTCACCGGCGACTTCGAGAGCTACCTTGGCTTCACCACCGCCGCCGGCGACATCAACGGCGACGGCATCAACGACATCGTCCTGAGCGCCAGCCAGGCTGACGCCGGCGGCGATCTTCGCGGCGAGGTCTTTGTCGTTTTCGGCCACGGCGCCGGCGACGCCTTCTCCGCAGGCCTGGCGACCAGCGACCTTGACGGGACAAACGGCTTCCGCATCCAGGGCGCCATCAATCGCAGCTACCTCGGATTTTCCGTCGCCGTCGCCGGCGACATCAACAACGACGGCTTTGACGACATCGTCGCCAGCAGTGGATACCAGGGCGCGGCGGTCATCCTCGGCGCCGCGACCTGGACGGCCAGCCTGAGCGTGGCCGACCTCGTCGGGACCAACGGCTTCCGCATCAGCGGTGTCGGCTCCACCGTTATCCAGACCGTCTCCTCGGCGGGGGATCTCAATGGCGACGGGTTCGACGACTTCGCCATCACCGGCCTACCCGACGGCGCCAGCGACACCCTGATCTTCGTCGTCTACGGACGGGCAGGTTTCGACCCCACACTCGACCTGCTGCTCCTCGACGGGACCGATGGCTTCGTCGTCAACGGGTTCGAAGCCTATGACGGGGCCGGTGACGGGATGGCATCTGTCGGTGACGTCAACGGCGACGGCATCGACGACCTGCTCATCGGCGCGGACCTGGCCGACTCCGGTGGCGTCTACAGCACCGGCGCCGCCTACATCCTCTACGGCCGCGTCGACCGCGCCGGGACCGCCGGCGACGACGTCCTGGCCGGCGGCTTCTCCAACGACAGCCTTTCAGGCGGCGGCGGCCGCGACACCCTCAACGGCCTGGCCGGAGACGATGAACTCAACGGTGGCGACCTGGGCGACCTGCTCAACGGCGGCGACGGGGCGGACGACCTGCTGGGTGGCGCGGGCGGCGACGTCCTCAACGGCGACGCCGGCGACGACGCGCTCGACGGCGGCGACGGCGGCGACAAGCTGAACGGCGGTCTGGGCGCCGACTCCCTGACCGGCGGCCTCGGCAACGACCGCTTCGACGGCGGTGACGACATCGACACCCTGACCGGCGGCGACGGCAACGACTACCTGGACGGCGGCGCGGGCGCCGACCTGATGACCGGCGGCCTGGGCAACGACATCTTCCTGGTCGACGACGCCAGCGACCAGGTCTTCGAAGCCGTGAATGGCGGCTACGACATCATCCGCACCGGCATCGGCATCGGCCAGTTGGACGACAACATCGAGGGCCTGGAACTGCAGGGGTCCGACGACCTGGAGGGCGAGGGCAACAGCCTGGCCAACAACATCCAGGGCAACGCCGGGGCCAACTGGCTGTACGGCCGGGCCGGAGTCGACACGATCAACGGCGGCGACGGCAACGACCACATCGTCGGCGACAACGGCAACGACCTGCTGCGCGGCGGCCTGGGCGGCGACGTCTTCCATGTGTTCGGCAACAGCTTCGGCGGCCCGTCGCTGGAGACCGACCAAGTCTACGACTTCTCGACCGCCGAGGGCGACATCATCGACCTGTCCCTGGCCTATGGCGGGACCTTCGCCCTGGTCTCCAGCTTCACCAAATCCGCCGGCCAGATGACCCTCTCGTTCGCGAGCGGGATCACCACCCTGCGGCTCGACGTCAACGGCGACGGCAAGGTCGACTACCAGATGAAGATCAACGGGGACGTCACCGAGGACAGTGGCGGCTGGACGCTCTGACGATCACCCGCTTTGGGTAAGCTTCATGAATTGGCAACACAGGTAAACAATTCTGCGTCCCGCAGCCGGCGCGATTTGCCCCGGTCTTTTGGGGACGTCTCGCCATGCCCGTTATCACCGGAACCAACGCCGCCGACACCATCGAAGCGCCGCCGGTCGTGCAGCCCTATACGATCTACGGCCTCGACGGGGACGACTTCATCGACGGCTATGTTGGCAATGACCTCATCTACGGCGGGGCTGGCGGCGACTTCATCACCGGCAGCAGCGGCGCCGACATCATCTACGGCGGGGCCGGCGAGGACGTCATCACCGGCGACGGCGGCAACGACACCCTCTACAGCGGCGACGGCAGCCCCGGCGCCGCTGAAAGCGGAACCATGTTGGGCGGGGCCGGCAACGACACGCTGATCGGCACGGGCGCCATGTACGGCGACGCCGGCAACGACACCTTCTACGTCCTGCCCGGCGGCGGTATCGTCAGCGGCGACGATGGCGCCGACATCATCTACGGCAACGGCGCGCTCATCATGGGCGGCGACGGCAACGACCGCATCTACATGAATGGCGACCTCGCCGAAGGCGGCGACGGCTCCGACACCTTCTACGTCGGGCCGGGCGGCTCCGGCGGCTTCATGTACGGGCAGCTCGGCAACGACGTCTACGTCTTCGAGGGCGGCGAAGGCCACGACGCCATGGAGGCGGTCAATGAAGGCTACGACATCGTCCGGACCGACTACGCCTACTCGCTGGACGACAATATCGAGGGATTGCAGCTGACCGGCAGCGCCAACATCGACGGCGGCGGCAACGACCTGGCCAACAACATCCAGGGCAACAGCGGCAACAACCGGCTGTACGGCAACGAGGGCGTCGACACCCTCAACGGCAATGACGGCGACGACCGCCTCTACGGTGACTCCGGCAACGACCTGCTTCGGGGCGGCGCGGGCGCCGACACCTTTGTCGCTTCGGGCTCGGTCAGCGCGACGATCGAGACCGACCAAGTCTACGACTTCTCGGTCGCCGAAGGCGATACGGTCGATGTTTCCACCGGCTACGTCCTGGTCTCGGCCTTCACCAAGGCGGCGGGCCAGATGACCCTGACCTTCGCCTCGGGCGTCACCACCCTGCGCATCGACACCACCGGCGACGGCAAGACCGACTATCAGATGAAGCTCAACGGCGACCTGACAGGCGACACCGGCTGGCTTGTCTAGCCGGGGCCGGCCTAGGCCGATGGCCCTTCGCTGACCACCTGGGCCGGCTTGTAGCGCTCGACGAGGCTGTCCAGCTCCTGGGCGCGGGTGGCCCCGGCGACGTTCAGGCGGACGTACAGCGCCTCGGCGCCCTTGTCCTTGGCGCCCTTCCAGGCCTTGGCGGCCGACTGCAGGCTGTTGGCCGCGCCGGCGCAGATGACTTCCAGCTCGCCGCCCTTGTCCCGCACACAGACGAAGTTGCCGGCCATGGCCGGCAACTCCTCAAGCCGGGTGTTGAGCCGGAAGCGGAGCGGGACGCCATCAGCGCCCTGGAGTTCAATATAGTCGTTCACGCGCTTCCTTTAGGCGGTGGCGCGTCCCATCGCCAGCACGATCGGAGGATCACCGGTCTGTGAGGCGAAACTAGGACCTGATCGGCGGGCTGGCGGCGGGGCCTCCGCCGCTTGGTAAGGTCTCGTAAACACCTGTGAACGACCTTCGATGACGCAAAATGGGGATTGGACCGGCGCCGGGCGTCCATCCGTCCGTCCCCCGGGGAAGAAACACCATGCCGACCATCACCGGAACCGCCGGCCATGACACCATTCAGCCGGTCGATCTCAATGTCGCCTACACCGTTTACGGCCTCGCCGGCTCTGACATCATCGAGACGGGCTACCTCGTCGATCTCCTCTACGGCGGCGACGGCGACGACTACCTCAATGCCCGCCCCGGCAATGACGCCCTCTATGGCGAAGCCGGCGACGACTACCTACGGGGCGGCCAGGGAAATGACGTCCTCTATGGCGGCGCGGGCGAGAACCAGCTGTACGGCGACGAGGGCAACGACGTCATCTACAGCGTCAACCTCACCGACAGCATCGACGGCGGCGACGGCGCCGACACGATCTGGAGTCCTGGCGGCTGGATCGACGGCGGCGAGGGCAACGACGTCATCCACGTGGGCCTGGATGGCGGCTGGGTCTATGGCGGCGGCGGCGCCGACGCCATCCACTCGGACGGCAACAGCTGGATCTTCGGAGACGACGGCAACGATCGCATCTATTCCGGCGCCCATGGCGGCGACATCGCCGAGGGCGGAGCCGGCGCCGACACCTTCTACGTCAGCGCCGGCGGCGGCCGGTTCCTCGGCGGCCTCGGCAACGACATCTACGTCATCCAGAACCAGGACACCCTGGATCTGATCGAACTGGCCAACGAGGGCTATGACATCGTCCGCTCCACCGCCACATTCGAACTCGTCGACAATGTCGAGGCCCTGCAGCTGGAGGGTTCGGCCAACGTCAACGGCCACGGCAACGGCCTGGCCAACAACATCCAGGGCAACGCTGGCGACAACCGCCTCTACGGCGAGGCCGGCTCCGACACCCTCAACGGCGGCGACGGCGACGACATCATCCTCGGCGGGCTGAACAACGACCTGCTGCGCGGCGGCGCCGGCGCCGACATCTTCCGCATCGACAACAACAGCGCGACGGCCGCGACGCTGGAGACCGACACCGTCTACGACTTCAGCACCGCCGAGGGCGACATCGTCGATATCTCGAACCTGATTTCCGGCGACGCCGACGGCGCCTTCTCGCTGGTCGCCGCCTTCAGCAAGACGGCAGGCGAGATGACCCTGACCTTCGCCTCGGGCATCACCACCCTGCGCCTCGACAACGACGGCGACGGCAAGGTCGACTACCAGATGAAAATCAACGGCGACGTCACCGGCGACAGCGCCGGCTGGCTGCTCTGAGGCGGCGCTGACGCCCGTTCTGGGGATTTGCGCGACGCCCGGTCGCGCGGCGCGCGGTCACGGTCCCCTGCCCCGCGCTAACGACTAGGGTGGCCTCGCCTCAAAGCGGCCTCTGGATCGGCAGAGACGGCGTCGCGCCCGCATCAAGCGCCCGCCACCTTTCGGTGACAGTCACGCTGCGCGAGACAGTCACCGGGCTCTTAAGCCGCAATCTGCTGCTTCACCCGTTCGGCCAGGGTCTTGATGTCGATCGGCTTGGGCAGAAACGACACCCCTTCCTCGCCTTCCAGCAGATCGCTGAACTCGGCCTCGGCATAGCCGCTGATGAACATCACCGGCGCGTCGCCCAGATAGCCGCGCGCCTTCTTCAACAGCGTCGGTCCGTCCATGCCCGGCATGATCACGTCGCTGATCAACAGGTCGATGGTGCCGGCGTGCTCGATGCACAGCTCCAGGGCCTCCTCGCCGTCGGCCGCCTCGATGACCTCGTAGCCGCGCGCCCGCAGCAGCCGGGCGGCCACCCCGCGCACGGCGTCCTCGTCCTCGACGAACAGGATGCGGCCGACGCCCGACAGGTCGCGGGCCGGCTGGCGAACCGGCTTGGCGGCCTCGACGACCGGCAGAGCCCCGGCGACCGGCACATGCACCGGCAGGAAGATGCGGAACACCGCCCCCTGCCCCGGCTCGCTCTCGACATGGATCCAGCCGTCCGACTGCTTGACGATGCCATAGACGGTGGCCAGCCCCAGGCCCGTGCCCTCGCCGACCGGCTTGGTGGTGAAGAAGGGGTCGAAGATCTTGCCGACCACCTCGGGCGGAATCCCCGGGCCGTCGTCGCTGACCTCGATCAGGGCCATATCGCCCATCGGCAGGCCGGCATAGCCCAGGTTGGCGGCCTCGACATGGGTCACCCGGGCCGTGCGGATACGCACCACCCCGCCGCTGCCCGCCGCCCGCACCGCGTCGCGGGCGTTGACGGCCAGGTTCATCACCGCCGTCTCCAGCTGGCTCTTGTCGGCTCTGACCAGCGGCAGGTTGCGGCCATACTCGGTGACCAGCTTGACGTCCTCGCGCAGCAGCCGGCGCAGCAGCACCTCGAACTCGCTGATCAGCTCGCCCAGCTCCAGCACCTCGCGCTGCACCGTCTGCTTGCGGCTGAAGGCCAGCAGCTTGCGCACCAGGTCGGCGGCGCGAACCCCCGTCTGGCGGATCTCGTTGAGCCCGTCATACGACGGATCGCCCAGCGGATGGCGCTGCAACAGCTCGTCCAGCCGCAGCTGGATGGCGGTCAAGAGGTTGTTGAAATCGTGGGCCACGCCGCCGGCCAGCTGGCCGATGGCCTGCATCTTCTGGGCCTGGGCCAGCTGCAGCTCGATCTGCTTCTGCTCGGAGACGTCGACCAGATAGGCGGTCAGCCGCCCGCCCTGGCGGTTCAGGTAGAGGTGCCCGATGCGGGCGTTGTCGTGCGCCAGCCGCACCTCGAACGGCCCGGCCCGGCCCTCGGCGGCGCCCAGACC
Source organism: Caulobacter sp. GW821-FHT11A05 (assembly GCF_058809015.1). NCBI lineage: Bacteria > Pseudomonadati > Pseudomonadota > Alphaproteobacteria > Caulobacterales > Caulobacteraceae > Caulobacter > Caulobacter sp. GW821-FHT11A05. The sequence continues at coordinate 143,988 of NZ_JBXASF010000003.1, forward strand.
AGCGTCGAGCCGCGAGCTCTCGGCCACCAGCTCGCCGAACACCAGGCCCGGCTTGGCCGCCCCGCCGGTGATGTCGCCCAGGGCCGTGTTGGCCTCGACGATCTTCGCCGTGAACACATCGGCCCCGTCCAGCAGCGCCGCGCCGAACGGCGAGGCAGCGGCCAGCGCGTCCAGCCCCGCCTCGTCGGCGGTCGGAATGGCCAGAGCCTTCGCGCTGACCTCGCTCGGCGGCGCGGCCAGGGTCCGCACCGGCGCCAGCCGCAGCAGGAAGCGGCCCGGGCCCAGCGGCGCGACGGTCAGGTCGCGGTCGCCCTCCTTCAGCTTCAGCGAGGTATGGGCCGGCAACCCGCGGCGGGCGCGGTTGAAGGCGCCGTACAGCCCGGCCGCCTGACCGTTGCGCGGCAGCCGTCCGCCCGCGCCCAGCTCGGCGGCCCAGTGCTCGTTGGCGGCGATCACCTTGCCGTCCAGCCCGGCCACGGCCGCCGCCTCCGGCAGCGCCTCGACCATGGCCTCCAGCACCGGCGTGTCGTCGACCTCGTTCGGCGTCCCCGAGGCCCGGAAGGCCAGCAGGCCCAGGCAGGCCACGCCCGCCAAGCCGATCAGCAACAGCAGCCCGGCCAGGGTCTCGACCCCGGCTTCAAGGGCCGGATAGGCCGCGAACCCCACCGCCAGCACGAAGAACACCGCGGCCGAACCCACCAGGGGATCGAACCGGAACTTCTTCTTCTCGCTCATGTCGCCACGGGCCATCGGCTCCTTGGGGGTCAGCGTCGAATCACTCATTGGGGAGGATACTCGTTAATGGAACCGACCCCGAATCGGGGAGCGGAGCGCCCAGCGCGGAGCCCTTCTCCCGCTGCGGAGCGCACAGCGCGCAGCCCTTCTCCCGCTGCGGAGCGCGCAGCGCGGAGCCCTTCTCCCGCTCGTCGGGAGAAGGTGGCGGCCGAAGGCCGTCGGATGAGGGCAGCGCCAGCTTCGGCAAGCTGAGGCACGTTCTGGCGCGGGTAGCGCCGACGGTTTTCATGGCCCGCAGGACAAGCCGGCGCTGCCCTCATCCGACCGCTTCGCGGCCACCTTCTCCCGGCAAGCGGGAGAAGGAACGCGGTTGAAATACTCATCGCAGCGTCGTCGCCCGCGACGCCTTCTGGCTCATCACGAACCCGATGATCTTGGCCACCGCCTGATAGTGCGCCTCGGGGATCGCCTTATCGACCTCGGTCGTCGCGAACAGCGCCCGGGCCAGCGGCGGATCCTCGATGATCGCCACCCCGGCCTCCTCGGCCACCGCCCGGATCCGCAGCGCCAGCTCGTCCACCCCCTTGGCCACGCATTCCGGCGCCGCCGTCTCCCCCTGCACGTAGCGCAGCGCCACGGCGTAGTGGGTCGGGTTCATCACCACCACCGTGGCGGTCGGCACGTTCTGCATCATCCGCCGGCGCGAGACCTCCATCTGCATCTGCTTGCGCTTGGCCTTCACATGCGGGTCGCCGTCCGACTGCTTGTACTCGTCCTTCAGTTCCTCGCGGCTCATCCGCATGCGCTTCATGAAGCGCGCGCGCTGCCACAGCCAGTCGGCCCCCGCCGTCACCAGCAGGAAGCACAGCACCGCGAAGAACAGCGCCTTGGTCAGCGCCATGGTGGCCGGCAGGATGGCCGCCGGGTCGGCCGCGGCCAGCCCCTGCAGCTCGTGGGCATGGGGTTTCAGCACCATCCAGGCCACCGCCCCGGTGACCAGGATCTTCAGCGTGCTCTTGAGGAACTGCACCCAGCCGTCCGGCCCGAAGATGCGCTTGAAGCCCTCCAGCGGGCTGACCTTCTTGAGGTCCGGCTTCATCTTCTCGGCGGTGAACAGCAGGCCGTGCTGCACCACATTGCCGGCGATGCCGGCGATGCCGGCCGCCACCATCACCGCCATCAGCGCCGGCATCCCGGCCATGATCGCCTGCTGAGCGATGCCCACCCCGCCGTTGCCCGACAGGTCCATCGCCTCCGGGTGGGAGATGAACGGCAACAGCTTGGCGGTCATGTCGGTCGACAGCCAGCCGCCGCCGATCAGGATCACCCCGGCCACGGCGGCCAGACTGAACAGCTGCGGCAGGTCCGGGGTCTTGGCGACGTCGCCCTTCTTGCGGGCTTCCTCGAGTTTCCTCGGTGTTGGCTCTTCTGTCTTCGAGGAGGCTTCATCGTCCGCCATGGATCAGCCTCCCGTGCCGGCAAATGTGCCGATAAGCTCGCGGTAGCGGCCCACCCACACCGTGCCGACCACGCCCAGGCTGAGGGCGAACAGGGACAGGCCGAAGATCACCGCCAGCGGCGAGGTGACGAAATAGATCTGGAACTGCGGCATGATCCGCCCGACCAGCCCGGCCGCCAGGTTGAAGATCAGCGAAAACACGATCACCGGCGCCGCCAGCTGGATGCCAAGCGCGAAACTGCCGGCCACGGTGCGCACGGCCAGACTGGCCGCGTCGCCGACCGGAACGCCGGCCTTGCCCAGCGGAAACAGCTCGTAGCTGTTGACCATGGCCCCGATGAACAGATGGTGCAGGTCGGTGGTCATGATCAGCACCACCCCGATCAGGCTCAGGAAGGTCGACAGGGTGGCGTTGGGCTGGCCCAGCATCGGGTTGGCGGTCTGGGCGAAGCCGAGCGTGGTCTGGATCGACACAACCTCCCCCGCCGTGGCCAGGGCCGACAGGAACAGCCGCATCATCATGCCGATGGTCAGGCCGATGAGCACCTCGCGGATCACCTGCAGCCCCATGTCGCCCATGGTCGCCGGCACGAAGACGTTGCGGGCCGCCAGCGGCGCCAGCACCAGGCACATCAGCAGCGCGAAGCTCAGGCGGATGCGCGGCGGCACGCTCTGCTCGCCGATCCCCGGCAGCAGCATCACCAGCGCCCCGACCCGGGCGAAAATCAGCCCGGCGGCATAGACCTGGGTTGCGGTGGCGTAGGCTTCCACCTGCGTCCTTACATGCCGGCGATGCGGGCGGCGATACCGTTGAAGAAGCCGCTCATCAGCGCGCCCATCAGCGGCAGGAACAGCAGCAGGGAGACGAAGATGGCGACGATCTTGGGCGCGTAGACCAGGGTCGCTTCCTGGATCTGCGTCAGCGCCTGCATCAGCCCGATGCCGACCCCGACGACCAGACCGACGATCAGCACGGGCGCCGACAGCTGGATGGTCAGCCAGATGGCGTCGCGACCGACGTCGAGAACCTCAGCGCCGTTCATGGAAATACCTCACGCGTGGAATCGGGAACGAGCGTGAGATTTGCCGCAGTATGGTTAACGGGTGTTTACGGACCGGCGCCACCATGCATAACATCGCAATCTGAAACGCCTCAGCGTTGCATCTCCGGGGGGAGCACACATGGCCATCACCTTCACCATCCGCACGGACGGTTCGCCGCAAAAATTCAAGACGAAGTGGTTCGCCAAACGCGACGGTTCGGCGGAGCCCGAGTTTCTCGTCGGCCAGACCGTTTCGTTCAATGACGGCGACGGCGCCCATCGCGGCCTCTATCAGACCCGCGTCATGGATCAGATTCCGGCGCTCTTCTACGACCGCGCGGAAGCCTTCAAAACGCTCGGGCTCTGGGCGCATTTCATCTGGCCGTCCGTCGTCGCCGAGGGCGGCGGCCATCATCTGATCGTCAACACCTACGACCGCGCGGCGTTCACGTTCGGATTCTATCAACTGGCCGCCCACACCCCGGGCGACAATCTCATCCTGTTGTTCCGTGAACTGCTGTCCCTGCCAAAGGCGGCCGACTATTTCCCGGACCTGTCGCTGAGGAACGGAAAGGTGCATCGGACCGAAGGGACCTCGACCTATTCGCTCGAGACCGTCACGGCGGTCCATCGGCCAAACGGGAAGGTCGAGAACCAGATCGTCGGCTTCATGACCTATCTCAATCCTGACACGCTCAACGCGGGCGACGCCGAGGCGCTGAATGCCGCCAAGCTCATGCATTGGCTCATCAACGATCCAAGAGCGGTTGAAGCTTCCGTCAAGACCGCATTCTCGATCATGCGCCGAAAGATCAAGTCGGCGGCTACGAACTACAGCCTGAAAGGCAAGGATCCGCGTCTGGCGATCTGGGTCTCCGACATCGTCCACCAAGGCCGTGGATCCAAGGACCAGATCAAGGCGGCGCTGGCCAAGCCGGCGCTCGCGGACAAGCTGGCCGCCCTGCATCTCATCGGGAGCGGCAACCCGGACTACACCGGACGCCGCAACACGGTGAAAGCCAAGATCGCGGTTCTGACGGCCGAAAAGGTCTTCGACGGCGTCAACCTCGGCGACGCCGCGCTATCCTTGGACTAGCGAGGCCCCCTCACAACATCGGGTCCTCGCGTTGCGACCAATCACCGCTTATGCTCCCCAGCGTGGGGCATGCCGCGCCCCGTCGCCTGACCCGAGACCATGTTACTCATCGCCTGCGCCGTGGTTCTGCTCCTTGTAGTGCTCAACGGCGTCTTCGCCATGTCGGAACTGGCGGTCGTCTCCTCCCGCAAGGCCAAGCTTCAGTCCCGCGCCGAGAAGGGCGACGAGGGCGCCGCCGAGGCGCTGCGGCTGGCCGAGGACCCGACGCGCTTCCTGTCGGCCGTGCAGGTCGGCATCACCCTGATCGGCATCCTGGCCGGCGCCTACGGCCAGGCGACCATCGCCGGCGAGCTGGCCAAGACCTTCGCGGGCATCCCGGCCATCGCCGACTACAGCCACGTCATCGCCACCGGCATCGTCGTGGTGCTGCTGACCTACTTCTCCCTGGTGCTCGGCGAGCTGGCCCCCAAGCGTTTCGCGATGATCTATCCGGAGACCATCGCCGGCATCGTCGCCCGGCCGCTGTCGCTGATGGCCAAGGCCATGCACCCCTTCGTCAGCCTTCTGACCATCTCAACGGCCGGCCTCCTTCGCCTGATGGGCGTCAAGGACAACAGCGGCGAGGCCATCACCCAGGAGGAGGTCGAGACCGTCCTGGCCGAGGGCGCCAACGCCGGCCTGATCGAGCCCGAGGAACAGACGATCATCGCCGAAGTCATGCGGCTGGGCGACCGCCCGATCCGCGTCGCCATGACCCCTCGCAAGGACGTCTACTGGATCAGCCTGGCCGACAGCGAAGAGACCCTGAAGACCGAGATCCGCGCCTGCCCCTACAGCCGCATCGTCGTCGCCGAGGGCATGGACATCGACGAGCCCCGGGGCATCGTCCACAAGAAGAGCCTGCTCGACCGCATCCTCGACGGCGGGGCGCTGGACCTCGAATCCCTGGTCGTCGTCCCCCTCTACATCCCCGAGACCACGACGGTCCTGAAAGCCCTCGAACTCTTCAAGCAGACGCCGCACCACATGGCCCTGGTGGTCAACGAGTTCGGCGCCCTGGAGGGCGTGGTCACCGCCATCGACATCCTCGAGATGATCGCCGGCGACTTCCCCGAGAGCCACGACGAGGATGCCCCCAAGTCGATCCTGCAGCGCGAGGACGGCAGCTTCCTGGTCGACGGCCGCGCCGACCTCGACGACCTCAACAAGGACCTGGGCCTCAACCTCGACGACGACGGCGGCTTCCACACCGCCGCCGGCCTGGTGCTGCAGCGGCTGGGCCACCTGCCCAAGGAGGGCGAGACCCTCTCCTACGGCGGCTACCGCATCGAGATCGTCGACATGGACGAGCGGCGCATCGACAAGCTCCTCTTCAAGAAGCTGCCGGCCAAGCCCAAGCCGAAAACGGAATGATCCGGCCATACCCGGTATTGGAAAAGGCGCTGACCGACCTGGCGTTCGCGCCGGGTAAGAATGGTCCGCCGTTGATCGGGGTGTCGGGCGTCCAGGGGTCGGGCAAGACCACGCTGGTGACGGCCGTCGCCGAGGCGATCGGGGCGGCGCACCTGTCGCTGGACGATGTCTACCTCACCGCCCATGAACGCCTGTCGCTGTCGCAACGCCAACATAACCTTTTCGCTACCCGAGGCGTACCCGGCACCCATGATATACCCATGCTTTTGACGGTCTTGGACGCCCTGGCGGCGGCCGGTCCGGACAGCCGTACGCCCCTGCCCGCCTTCGACAAACTGGCCGACGACCGCTTGCCGCCGGAGGCCTGGCCGGTCTTCGAGGGCCGCCCTACCGCCATCCTGATCGAAGGCTGGTGCCTCGGCGCGACGCCGCAAACCCCTGAAATGCTTGAGACTCCCGTCAACGCCCTCGAACGCGACGAGGACCCGGACGGCCTCTGGCGGACGGCGGTAAACCGCTTCCTGGCTGGCCCCTATGCTACAATGTTTGGCCGCTTCGATAAGCTCATGCACCTCCTCGCCCCCGATTTCGAGATCGTCGAACGCTGGCGCGGCGAGCAGCAGGCGGGACTTCTCGGCCGCGCCATGACAGACGAGGAAACCACGGCCCTGCACCGGTTCATCCAGCACTACGAGCGCCTCACCCGCCACATGCTGGCCGGCGGCCGGCTGCCGGGTGTTTCGATCCAGCTGGACGCTGATCGCCGCCCCGTGGGCGCGCCCGTGGAATCCCGTTAGCGTCGCCGGATGAACGAGCTCGCCCGCCTCATCCTGACCCTGGCCCTGGCCGGCACGGCGGTGACCTTCCTGGGCAGCCTGATCGTCTGGGCGACCAATGAGGAGCGCCGCATCGGGGCCGCCCTCAGGCGGGTGCTGAACGGCGCCTCGGAAGCCACCCTGATCGCCCGCGGCCGCGGCCGCGGGGCCGGGCTGTCGGTGACCACCGGCCTGTTCGCCACCGCCTGGGACAAGGGCGACTGGTGCATGGTCTACCGCCTGGACGAGGTCACCGGCGCCGAACTCCTCATCGACGGCGAGGTCGCCGCCCGTGTCTTCCGGGGCGAGCCCCGCAAGGCCCTCGACCGGGTGCCGGCCACCGCCCGCGAGGTCACCCTGCGCCTGGTCTTCGACGACCCCCGCTACCCCGACTTCGACCTTGAACTGTGGACCGCCGGCGACGAGACCCGCCGCGACGCCCCTACCGCCGCCGCCTGCGCCCAGGCCGCCAACCAGTGGCTGGCCCGCGTCGAGGCCATCGTGCGGCGTCCCCGCTCCGCCCCCGTCGTCTCGGCCTCGCCGCCGCCGCCCGCCCCCAAGGTCGCCAAGCGCCCGCCGCCGCCTCCCCCGCCTGAAGACGAAGCCCCGCCCTGGGACGACGATGAGGACGAGGACGATCTCGACCCCGACCTGTTCGACGCCGACTACGACGACGACCGCGAACGACATAATTGACAGCGTAAATAATAGAGCGCACCTTCCCGCCAACCCACGGGAGGCCCCGCCATGTCGATGCTGATCGCCGCCGCCGCTGTCTTCGTCCTGATCCACCTGCTGGTCTCCGGCACCCGCCTGCGCGGCGCCCTGGTCGGGGTGGTCGGCGAGCCTGCCTACATGGGCCTCTTCTCCCTCGCCTCGCTGGGCGTCATCGTCTGGCTGAGCCTGGCCTACGGCGCCGCCCGGGGCGCCGGCCCGGTCCTCTGGAGCGTGCCCGAGGCCGCCCGCTGGGCCCAGGCCGGCATCCAGCTGCTGGCCCTGCTGTTCGTCGTCCCCGGCCTGCTGACGCCCAACCCGACCAGCGTCAAACAGGAGGGCGCGGTCGAGCGGCCCGTCGCCGGCATGCTGCGCATCACCCGCCACCCCTTCCTCTGGGGCGTGGTCATCTGGGCGCTCGGCCACTTGGCTCTCAACGGTGACGCCCCCAGCCTGATCCTGTTCGGCTCCATGGCCGTGCTCGGCGTCTTCGGGACCTACAGCATCGACGCCAAGCGCAAGGCGGCCCTCGGCGCCCCCTACGAGGCCTTCATGGCCCAGACCGCCAACATCCCCTTCGCGGCGGTCGTCCAGGGCCGCCAACCGCTGCGCCTGCTGGAGATCGGCTGGTGGCGGCTGTTGCTGGCGATCGTGATCTGGGCCGCCCTGATGTGGGGCCACGGCCTGGCGTTCGGGGTCAGCGCCCTGCCCGGCTAGAGCGCCCCCTCGACCGCCGCCTTGATCTCCGGATCGAGCGGGTCGGTGCGCGGCCCGAAGACGTTGACCAGCTTGCCGTCCTTGCCGACCAGCAGCTTGTGGAAGTTCCACACCGGCTCGGCCGGCTCGCCGACCTGTTCGACGGCCCATTTGTAGAAGGGATGGGCGTCGTCGCCCTTGACGTCGACCTTGCCGGTCATCGGGAAATCGATGCCGAAGTTGGTGCGGCAGAACTCGCTGATCTCCGCCTCGGTGCCCGGCTCCTGGCCCATGAACTGGTTGCAGGGCACGCCAAGCACGACAAAGCCCTTGTCGCGGTACTCGGCGTACAGCTTCTCCAGCCCGTCGTACTGCGGGGTGAGACCACACTTGCTGGCCACGTTGACCACCAGCACCGGGTGGTCCCTGAAGGTCGTCATCGGCAGCGGCTGGCCGTCGATGGCGGTGAACTCGAAGTCCCAGGCGTTGGTCATGGCGCGCTCCTCATTTGATCGAACCATGGCGCCGTTTGAGACCATGGCAACTATGACGTGGCGTCAGAACCCCGCCGCCTGTTCCACCGCCAGCCCCAGGTCCAGCGCCCGGGCCGCCTCCTCGCCGGTCACCACCGGCCGCGGCGACCGGCCGAGCACGGCATTGACGAAGCCCTGCACGCTGGTCCCCAGCGGGTCGCGGCCGGCCGGGGTCTCGGTGAAGGCCTCGTTGAGCGGGAAGCCCGTGCCGTTGTGGAAGGCGCGGGTGACGAAGTCGATCTCCAGCACCCCCGAGGGATAGACAATCCGCATCGTCCGCTCCCGCGCCGCCGCGTTGCGGGCGGCGGTGAACACGGCGGTGAAGCCGTCCTCGAAGGTCGCCTCGCCCGTGATCTCGTCGGCGTCGCCCTCGGCCTCGACGGTGAAGGGCTCCGCATCGGTCAGCGCCAGGGCCAGGTCGATGTCGTGGATCATCAGGTCCAGCACCACCGACACGTCCTTGCTGCGGATCGACGGCGTGCCCTTGCGCACCGCCTCCAGCCGCAGGGGCTTTTCGGGGATGTCGAGCAGGCCCATGGCCTGGCTGACCACCCGCTCCTGGTGGCCGCAGGCCAGCACCAGCCCGGCCCTGGTCGCCGTGGAGATCAGCCGGTCGGCGTCCTCCAGGGTCGTGGCCAGCGGCTTTTCGACATAGACCGGCTTGCCGGCGTTCAGGCACTGCAGCGCCAGCCGGGTGTGGGTCGTGGCCGGCGTCGCCACCGTCACGATGTCGGCGACCTTCAACAGGTCGTCGAGATCGCCATAGGCTTCCGCGCCATACTGATTGGCCATGTCGAAGCAGCGTTCGGGATGCAGGTCGTAGATGCCGACCAGTTCGATCCCGTCCATCTCGGCGTATTTGCGCGCATGGTAGCCGCCGAACACGCCCGAACCGACAACACCGGCTTTGAGAAGTTTGCTCATGCCCGGCGGTTTAGCGCAGTTCGCGGCTTTCGCGAACGCTGAAGAGCGCCTAAACAGTCGTTTGAATATACGCCGTAAAACGGAGAGGAAATCCCATGACGACGTCCCGCGAAGTCCGCCTCAAGAGCCGCCCCGAGGGCCTGCCGACGCCTGCCAACTTCGAGGTGGCCAGTGTCGAACTCCCCGCCCCCGGCCCCGGCCAGGTGCAGGTGCGCAACCACTTTATGTCGGTCGACCCCTACATGCGCGGCCGCATGTACGACCGCCCCTCCTACGTGCCGCCCTTCCAGATCGGCGAGGCCCTGCAGGGCGGCGCGGTCGGCGAGGTGATCGCCAGCAACGACCCGGCCTTCAAAGTCGGCGATGCGGTGCAGTCGATGTGGGGCTGGCGCGAGGCCTTCAACGCCGACGCCAAGACGGTGCAGAAGCTGGAGACCCACGGCCTGCCGCTGCAGGCCTTCCTCGGCGTCGCCGGCATGCCCGGCATGACCGCCTACGCCGGCCTGCTGCGCATTGGCGGCCTGAAGGAGGGCGATGTGGTTTTCGTGTCGGCCGCGGCCGGCGCGGTCGGCTCGGTCGTCTGCCAGATCGCCAAGATCAAGGGCCACACCGTCATCGGCTCGGCCGGCGGCCCTGAAAAGGCGGCCTTCCTCAAGTCGATCGGCGTCGACCATGTCATCGACTACAAGGCCGTGCCTGACCTGAAGGCCGCCCTGCGCGCAGCCGCCCCCAAGGGCATCGACGTCTATTTCGAGAACGTCGGCGGCGAGCACCTGGAGGCGGCCATCGATGCGGCCCGCCCCTTCGCCCGCTTCGCCCTCTGCGGCATGATCAGCCAGTACAATGAGACCGGCGAGCCCAAGGGCCCGGCCAACATCATCCAGGCGGTCGGCAAGAGCCTGAAGCTGGAAGGCTTCATCGTCTCCAACCACTACGACATGCTGCCCGACTTCCTGCGCGACATGTCGGGCTGGATCGCCTCGGGCCAGTTGCAGTGGAAGGACACCGTCGACGAGGGCATCGACAACGCGGCCGGCGCCTTCATCAAGCTCTTCAAGGGCGAGAACATGGGCAAGATGCTGGTCAAGCTCAGCTAGGCCCAGCCCGTCAGGCGGAAGTGTTTGCGGTTCCGCCGCCCGGACGGGCGCTCGACAAACATGTGGAGGCCCGGGCTTAAACGCCCGGGCCGTCTGTCCTATTCCATCTCGAGAATGCAGCCGGCCACATCGCCGGCGATGGCCGTCAGCCCCTCGGTGCTGCTCTTCTCGATGGCCTTGCCATAGCCCTCGGCGGTGACCCGCATCTCGGCCAGGGCGGCGGTCTGGTAGGGCTCGGGCCGGCCCTGCAGGTCGGTCAGCCAGGTCAGGGCCATGTCGGTCATCGGCCGCTCGTCGCCTTCCTTGGCGTCGGCCTCGGAGATCTTGGCGAACAGGGTGGTGGCGGCGATGCATTTGCCCGACAGGGCCGCCGTGGTGCTGGCCTTCACCTTCAGGGTGGCCTGGGCCTGGGCGCCGCCGGCCAGGGCGACGGCGACAGCCACGCCGGCGGCGAGGCGGAGAAGAGCGGGTTTCATGCGGGACGTCCTGTTATTGTCCCGGCAGACCTAGCAGCCGCCCAAACCCCCGCGCGCCCTCAGAAAAGGTGGGGTCAGTCGCGGGCCTTCAGCTCGGTCAGCGCCCATCTGTCGCCCTGCTTGCGGAAGCTCAGCGCCACCCGCGCGCCCGGCGCCCCCGGGGCGGTCGCCATGACGTCGGCATAAGCCCGGAAGGTCGTGCGCCCCGCCGCCAGCCCGGCCTCCGGCACGGCCTCATGGTCGATGGTGGCGCTCTCCAAGGTCGTCGACGAGATCGAGCCGGTGGTCGCGTAGGTCGCCCCCGACAACGGCGGCAGGGTCTCGACCTTGTTGATCTTGTCCGGCCCCGGTCCGCAGGCGGCGGCCAGCAGGCAGAGCGCCAAAGCGCAGAGGGGGGCGGCGGCGAGCCTCATCGGGGATCCTTCCTTGTACGGAGCGGCCCGTACCACGCCCGTATGACAGTTCAACCAATTGCCTTCCCGGCGGGGCCCCCATGGCCTACAAGCCCCGCCTGATTTGAGTTTTTTGAAGCTGGAGAGTGAACGTGGCGCGGCTGTTCGACGCCTTTGTGATGGTCGACTGGAGCGCGTCTTCCACGCCGAAGACGGGCCGCGATTCCATCTGGATCGGGGTCAACAAGCGCGACGCCCGCTTCCGCCCGACCTTCGAGGCCCATAACCCGGCCACCCGCGCCGCCGCCATCGCCACCCTGCGCGAGGTCATCGGCGACCTGCGCCGGCGCGGCGAGCGGGTGCTGGTCGGCTTCGACTTCCCGCTCGGCTATCCGCGCGGCACGGCCGCCAAGCTGGGCCTCAAGTCGGCCGACTGGTCGGGCATGTGGAAGTTCCTGGCCGACAACGTCGTCGACAAGCCCACGAACGTGAACAACCGCTTCGCCGTGGCCAACAAGGCCAACCGGCTGATGACGGATTCGGCCAAGCCCTTCTGGGGCTGCCCGGCCAAGGACGCCCAGACCTGGCTCGGCGCCACCAAGCCGGAACATACCGCCGACCTGCCGCCGGTGCTGCGCGCCGCCGAGATCGCCACCCAGGGCAAGGGCAAGGCCGGGGCCAAGAGCGTCTGGCAGATCTTCGGCAACGGCACCGTCGGCAGCCAGGCCATCGTCGGCATCCCGGCCGTGCGGGCCCTGAAGGCCGAGCTGGGCGACAAGGCCCGGGTCTGGCCGTTCGAGACCGGCTGGAAGACCCTGAAGGACGCCGATGTCGAGGGCATCGAGGTGCTGTTCGCCGAAGTCTATCCGGCGCTCGGCGACGTGCGGCCGGAGACCGGCGAGATCGTCGACCGGGCCCAGGTCCGCGCCCTGTGCGAACACTTCCTGCGCCTCGACGAGGCCGGCAAGCTGGGCGAGGTGTTCGCTCCTGGCAAGGGCGCCAGCGAGGCCGAGATCGCCGTCATCGAGGCCGAGGAAGGCTGGATCCTCGGCGCCTGACGGCCGGTTTGCAAAGCCGTCTCCGCCGCCTAAGGTCCCACCGGGGGCCCGCCTCAGTCGGCGGGCATGCGTTGGGGGATGCCATCTTGAAGATCACGTCCGTAGCAGCCGCCGGCGCGGCGGCGAGCATCCTGCTGCTGGCCTCGCCGGCCTTCAGCCAGGCCTGGATCGGGACCATGGCCGGCCAGATGTCGGCCGAACGGCAGGAAGCCCTCTGCCAGGCCAACCGTCGCCCGTTCGAAGCATCCCGGATCGAGATCACCGGCAAGATCAACGCCATGATGCTGAAACTTCGCGCGCCGGGGATGGCGCCGAAGGAGCTGGCTAAGCTGTTCAGCAAGCGCAAGGGCGCCAAGGTGGCCAACACCACCCAGCTGATCAGCCAGGAGGAGCTTCGCGTCCTGCTCGGCCCGAACGGCGCGCCGGGCGAGTGGAAGCATCTGGTGGTGGCGGCGGACCACAACAGCGCCCGCGGCGTCTGGCGCAGCGTCACGCCCGGCCTCGACGGCGCCCCGGAGACCGTCCGCGAGTTCGGCTTCGACTTCGTCAACGAATGGGGGGCCTGGAAGGTCCTCCACGCCCAGGAGTACCCGGGCCCGCTGTTCGCGCCCGAGCCGGACGTCTACTGCCACGCCTGGAACACGGCCAGCTATTGACCCTGTGGCTTGCAGGCCACGCTCGTTGACCCTTGCGCCACACCCCTCTTGCCAGACCGGCGTTCGTCGTGAGACACGCCGCTCCCTCGATTTGGAGACCACCGCCGCATGCAAACGCGCGCCCTAACCCCCTGCTGGAGCCTCGGCGACCAGCAACGCGCGCGTCCTGGCGGTAACGTCCTGGCGCGCCCGCACCTGTAACCTGGCGGCGCCTTCCGGCGTCGCCTTAGCGACGCCTGGAGAGATGATCATGACCGCCTGGACGGGCCCCTGGGCCCCTGTCCATGTTCCGACCCCGCTGCTGCGGAAGCTGGCCGGCGAGTTCGCCGACCGGATCGCCCGCGTCTGGCCGCAGCCGCACGCCGCCTTCCTGATCACGCCCGCGGCCCGCCGCCACCTGGCCTGCCTGGCCCTGCTGGACGGCGACCGGACGGCCGAGGCGATGGAGACGGTGCTGTCCGACCCCTTGCGGATCGCCCTGCGCAACCTGCTGCCTGACGCGCCGGCCGGTCTGGGCCGGGCCCTGGAGCGGATGGGTGAAGAGGCCTGGACGGTGGCGGAATACCGCCGGCTGCTGGCCGCCCTTGCCGACCCGTTCATGGCCAAGGTGCTGAACCACGCCAAGACCGTGTCGCCCGAGGCGGTCATGGGCGTCGCCAGCCTGCCGTCCGCCATCGTGCAGGCGGGCGGCGGGCGGCTGGCGCTGAACGGCGCCCAGGCCTCGGTGCTGCGCGAAGCCTACGACGCCATCGTGCACCGCGCCGGTGCGCAGGGCGCCGCGGCGGTGGCGGAGCGCTGGGGCCGGGCCGGCAGCATCACCCAGCTGTTCGAATGGGCGGCTGAGGACATCGTCGGGGAAATCCCGACGCCCGCCCTCCCCGCGCCGCCCGGGTTTCGCGTCCTGGACTCCCAGGCCGATATCCGGGAGGCGGCCATCCGGTTCCGTAACTGCCTGCGCGGCTACGTCGCCAACGCCGCCACCGGCGAAAGCGTCTTCTTCGAATGGCTGGGCCCGCCTGCGGCCATTGTCCAGGTCTCGCGCGACGCCGTCTTCGGATGGCGGCTGAACGAGGCCAAGGCCGCCGACAACGAAAGCGTTGCGGTCGAAAACCGCGACGCGATCGTTGCCGGGCTGAAGAGCATCGGTGTCGTGGTGGGTCCGAACCACTGGACCCTGCACCACGCCCTCGAGCAGGCCGGGCGCGGAAACGCCCGGGTGATTTCGCTGGAAGAGCGCCTCGACGAGGTGTTCGAATGAATGGCCGGACCTCCTTCCTTCGGGAAGGAGGTCCGTGCTTCAGTCGCCGCATTACCGATCGTTGAGATGTCAGACCGCCCCGGTTCGGCTAACACTTCCGCCGGGGCGTTGCGCCCGGGCGACAAAAGGCGAGCCATGTCGACGGGCCAGGGCCAACACAGCTGGATGCGCCGCGCGCCGGGCGCCCTGCCGCGCATCGAGGCCCGGTTTTCCGGCCGCGCCTACGCCCCGCACCGCCACGACACCTACGCCATCGGCCTGACCATGGAGGGGGTGCAGAGCTTCGACTATCGCGGAGCGACCCGCCATTCGCTGCCCGGCCAGCTGGTCGTGCTGCATCCCGACGAGGTGCACGACGGCCGGGCCGGCGATGGGGGCCAGTTCCGCTACCGCACCGCCTACATCGCGCCCGCCGATCTGCAGGCGATGCTCGGCGGTCGTCCCCTGCCCTTCGTCAAGGACGGGGTCTCGAACCATCCGGGTCTGGTCCGGGCCGTCACCGGCCTGCTGGCCGACCTCGACCATGACCTGGAGCCGCTGGCCCAGGCCGACGCCCTGTACGACCTGGCCCAGGCCCTGGTCGCGGCCTCCGGCGACGCGCCCGCCGCCGGGACCGTCGACAGCCGCGCCGCCGGGCGCGCCCGGGCGGCCATCGACCAGCGCCTCGCCCAGGGGATCAGCCTGGCCGACCTGGAGGCGCAGACCGGCCGCGACCGCTGGAGCCTGTCGCGGGACTTCCGGGCCATCTACGGAACCAGCCCCTATCGCTATCTGATCTACCGCCGCCTGGACCTGGCCTGCGCCATGCTGCGCGAGGGCCACAGCAGCGCCCAGACAGCGGCCGACTGCGGCTTCGCCGACCAGAGCCACTTCACCCGCCACTTCAAGGCCGCCATCGGCCTGACGCCGCTGGTCTGGCTGAAGGCGGCGGGGCCGGCGGCCGCACGATCCTTCTATACCGCCGCCCGGAGCGCCGAGTAGGTCGCCTGACATCCGGCTCGCGGCCGGTGTTTGGGAGACTGCGTTGTGACCAGAACCGGACCCTTTTCCACCGATGCGGCCAAGGGCTGGGTTCCCTGGGCCCTGCTGGCCCCGGTCATCGGCCTGGCCTTCGTCATCCTGCCGGTGCTGGGCACGGACGGCGTCCTGACGGCGCACGGCTTTCTCGATCGCCGGGGCGACCCGATCGGCTTCAACGGGCTGGTGGTCTTCCTGACCATCCCCTTCGCCCTGATGTCGCTGCTGGTGCTGGTCTGGGTCTGGCTGGTCGAGCGGCGGCCGCTGGCCAACATCGGACTGGCCCGGGGCGCCGCCCTGAAGTCCTTCGGGCGCGGCCTGCTGCTCGGCCTGGCGACCATCCTGTCGGTGGTCGTCGCCATCCTGCTGCTGGGCGGCTACGAGATCGGCGAGATCGCCCCGGCGCTGTTCAAGCCCAAAGGCCTGTTGGGCGTCGCGATCCTGCTGCCCTGCTTCATCCTGCAGGCCAGCTCCGAGGAGCTGCTGTTTCGCGGCTGGCTGCTCTCGGCCCTTGGCCGCAAGCTGCCCATCGTCGTGGCGGTGGTCGTCACCTCGATCCTGTTCATGCTGCTCCACTACGGGCCGGGCCAGCGGTGGCTGGTGATGCTGGGGACCTTTCTGTACGGCCTGTTCGCCTGCGCCTGGGCGCTCAAGGCCGGCAACATCTGGGGCGTCATGGGCTGGCACTCGGCCTGGAACTGGCTGCTGGCGGTCGGCTTCGAGCTGCCGGTCACCGGCCTCGACGCCCATGTGCCCGCCCTGCTCATGAAGCTCCTGCCACGCGGTCCCGAAATCCTGACCGGCGGCGCCGAAGGGCCGGAGGGCAGTATCGTCTGCGTCGCCTTCCTGGCCCTCTGGTCGGCGATCCTGATCTGGCGGCGGTGGCGGGCGGTCAGGCGTCCCGCCGGCTGAGCAGCCAGAACCGGCCGACCAGGCAACCCGCCGAGACCAGGCTGGCGAGGATCACCGCCCAGACGATGCCGCTGAGCCCCAGCTTCAGCGGATGGGCCAGCCACCAGGCCAGGGGCGCCATGATCAGCGCATAGGAGAGGATGTGGGTGAAGGTCGGCAGCCAGACCTCGCCCCGCGCCCGCAGGGCCTGGGCGGCGACCACCTGCAGGCTGTCGGCGGCGAAGAACAGGCAGGACAGCACCAGGGCCGGCGCGGCCAGGGCGATCAGTTCCGGCTGGCGCGTGTAGGCCCCGGCGATCCAGGGCGCCAGCGGCCAGACCAGGGCCGAGATCAGCACCCCGAAGGCGATGGCCACCCCGAACCCCAGCCAACCGGCCCGCGCCATGCCGGCCCGGTCCCGCGCCCCGTAGGCCCGGCCGACCAGCACCCCGGTCGCCGCCGACAGGCCGAGCGGGACCATGAAGATCACCGCCGCCACGTTCAGCACCACCGCATAGCCGGCCACCACCAGCGCCCCCAGCCAGCCAGCGACCAGGTTCATGCCGGCGAAGGCCGCCGTCTCTACGAAGTAGCTGGCCCCGGCCCCGTAGCCGATCCGCCGCTGCTCGGCCGCCTCGGCCCGGTTGGGGAGTGGCCTGTCGAACACGCCAAGGTCTCGCGAGTCCTTCATCCGCCAGATCCAGGCCAGCAGCATGACCATCAGGAAGACCCGCGCCCCCAGGGTCGACCAGGCCCCGCCGACCGCCCCCATGGCCGGGATGCCAAAGGCGCCTGGCACCAGCAGCAGGTTGAGCCCCAGGTTGACGACATTGGCCGCCCACATGCTCCACATGCCCGGCCCCGGCCGCGACAGGGCCTCCAGGTAGAAGGTCGCCGCCACCGAGACGAGGTAGGGCGTCAGCGACAGGGCGAAGATGCGCAGCGCCTTGCCGGCCCCCTCGGCCAGCCCGGCCTCCAGGCCCAGCGAGCGCAGGAACAGCGGCCCGGCGACGAACATCACCACCGTCGAGGCGATGCCGATCCAGAAGGAATAGACGATGCCCCGGCGCAGCACCGCCCCGGTCTCTTCCCGCCGCCCCTCGCCGACCAGCCGGGCGGTCATCACCTGCACGCCGAGCAGCAGGCCGACGGCCGTGGTCACGATCACCGAGGTCGGCGCCCAGCCCAGGGCGTGGAAGCCGAGCTGCTCGGCCGAATAGCGGCCCACGACGATGGCGTCGGTCAGGCCCATGACCATGATGCCGAGCCTGGCCATGACCACCGGCCCGGCCAGCCGCAACAGCTCGAAAAGGTCGGCCCGCAGTGGTGGGCGAACAGGCGTCGTCATGGTCCCTCGCGAAGGGCCGGGAGACTGGCCGGGTTCGCCGGAGGCGACAACCCGCCCCTTGACGTCCGCGCCCACGGGTCCACCTTCCTCTCCGCTCTGGGGAGGGCCGAATGACCGACAATGATCGCCACATATCCATCGACGCGGTGCGCGGCTTCGCCGTGCTCGGCATCCTCTTGATGAACATCGTCGGCATGGGCCTGCCGGCCTTCGCCTACATCGACCCGACCTACTACGGCTTCGAGCCGCACAAGGCCGCCAACCTCTGGACCTGGGCCATCAACTACGTGGTCGCCGACGGCAAGATGCGCGGCCTGTTCACCATGCTGTTCGGCGCCAGCCTGGTGCTGATCGCCGAGCGGGCCGAGGGCCAGCGTCCCGGGCCCGCCGCCACCCATTACCGGCGCGTGGCCTGGCTGTTCGTGTTCGGCATGCTGCACGCCTACCTGCTGTTCTTCGGCGACATTCTCGTCACCTACGCCCTGGCCGGGGCCGTCGTCTTCCTGCTGCGCAAATGGTCGCCCAGGCTGCTGATTGGCATCGGCGCCGTCGTCCTGGCCCTGCTGGTCGCCAAGGGCCTGTTCGAGACCCACCACCTGGCCGGGCTGCGCGACGCGGCCCAGGCGCCGGACGCCAGCGAGGCGGCCCGCAAGGCCTGGGCTCAGCAGTCATTCGTGGTCAATCCGCCCCCCGAGTTCGGCCAGCGCGAGATCGCCGGCTATCGCGGCGACTTCTTCGACGCCATGAAGGCCCGCGCCTTCATGGCCGTGCTGCTGCAGACCGTATTCCTGCTGACCGAGACCCTGTGGGAGGCCATCGCCCAGATGATGATCGGCGTCGGCCTCTATCGGCTGGGCTTCTTCACCCTCGGCTGGAAGACCCGGTCCTACGGGGCGATGATCGCCATCGGCTGGGGCGTCGGCGTGCCGGTCACCGCCTGGCTGGCCTGGCGGGTCGCCCAGGCCGACTTCGAGCCCTTCCTGCGTCAGGAAAACAGCTACTGGGCCGCCATCCCGCGACCCTTCATTGCCCTGGCCCACGCCAGCGCCCTGATGCTGCTGGTCCGGGCCGGCGCCGCGGGCTGGCTGGTCAGCCGCCTGGCCGCGGCCGGCCGCATGGCGCTCAGCAACTACCTGGGGACCTCGATCATCACCGCCTTCGTCTTCTGCGGCTTTGGCCTGGGGCTGTTCGGCCATCTGGAGCGCTACCAGCTCTACGGCGTCGTCGCCCTGATCTGGCTGGCGATCCTGATCTGGAGCAAGCCGTGGCTGTCACGCTTCCACTACGGGCCGTTCGAATGGGTCTGGCGCTCGCTGGTGCGCTGGAAACCTCAGCCCTTCGTGAAGCGCGCCGCCTAGCGAAAGTCCCCATCCCGGGTTACCAAGCGGGCAATGGGGATTTTCAAGCCTGCAGTCATCGCCACGGCCCTGCTGGCCGCGCCGACCCTGGCCCTTGGCCAGGGGCCGGCGGCGCCTGCCCCTGCGCCGGATCGCGCGGCCCAGGTCGACCGATTGTTCGCCGCCTACCCCAACCTCGACACCCCCGGCTGCGCCGTCTCGGCCACCCAGGACGGCAAGGTGCTGGTCGAGCGGGCCTACGGCTCGGCCGACCTCGAGCATGACGTGCCGATCACAGTCGCCACGCCCTTCGAGGCTGGCTCGGTGGCCAAGCAGTTCACCGCCGCCGCCATCCTGATGCTGGTCCAGGACGGCAAGGTCAGGTTGACCGACGACGTCCGAAAGTACCTGCCGCAGCTGCCCGATTACGGCCGGCCGATCACCATCGACCAGTTGCTCAGCCACACCAGCGGCCTGCGTGACTGGGGGGACCTGGCCTTCTGGCAGGGCTGGCCGCGCACTACCCGGGCCTTCACCCAGGACGACGTCATCGACCTGATCCGCCGCCAGCGCGGCCTCAACTACCTGCCGGGGGCCGAGTACGCCTACACCAACAGCGGCTACAACCTGTTGACCGAGGTGGTGCGCAAGGCCTCCGGGCAGAGCCTGGCCGACTTCACGGCCGCCCGTATCTTCAGACCCCTGGGCATGGCCAGGACCAGCTGGCGCACCGACTTCCGAAGGGTGGTCAAGGGCCGGGCCATCGCCTACGGCCGCTCACCCGACGGCTGGCAGCAGCAGATGCCCTTCGAGGAGGGCTACGGCAACGGCGGCCTGATCACCACCGTCGCCGACCTGCAGACCTGGAACGCCGCCCTCGCCTCCCAGAAGCTGGGCGACTTCCTGACGGTCGAGATGCGCCGCCGGGCGGTCCTGAACGACGGCACGCGGATCACCTACGCCCGCGGCCTGGTCGTGCAGACCTGGGGCGGCCAGGAGGAGATCAGCCATTCCGGCTCGACCGGCGCCTATCGCGCCTGGCTGGGCTACTATCCGCGCCAGCGCCTCAGCGTGGCCGTGCTGTGCAACGCTTCCGACGCCAACGCCACGGTCCTGGGACGCGGCGTGGCGCTGACCGTCCTGCCGCCGGCGCCGCCTGAGCCGCCTGGTCAGCCGCTGCTCAACCCGGCCTCCCGCGCCGGCCTCTATGTCAACGAGCGGACGGGCCGCACCCTGCTGCTGGTCGCCGACCCCGCCGCCGCCGGCGGCCTGCGGGTGGCCGGCGCCGGTCCGCTCTGGCCGCTGGGCGGCGAGGCGGTGCGGTTCGGGGCCGATGAGCTGACCTTCGGCAAGGACGGCATGACCCAGAAGACCTTCGAGGGCGACCGCTACCTCTATCGCCGCACGCCGCTGTGGCTGCCGACCCAGACCCAGCTGGCGCCCTTCGTCGGCCGCTACCGCAGCGACGAGATCGGGGTGACCTACAGCGTGGTGCGCTCGGTGAACGGTCTGGTGCTGAAGCTCGAGGATCGCCCCACGGTCGTCGTGCCGATGAACCCGGTCTACCGCGACGCCTTCGACCTGCGCGGCAACCTCGCCCGCTTCCGCAGGGATGCGAATGGCCGGATCATCACCTTAAGCCTGGGCAGCGGCCGCGTGCGCGACCTGCGGCTGCGGAAGATCGGCTGACAGTTGGAGGCATCCCGCCGACGCCTTCTCCCTCGCTATCGTCATCCTAGGCCTTGTGCCTAGGATCCCGGGTTCAGCCGCGACAAGCCCATGCCCTGGAGGCGCGGCCGCGCCTCCACCCCACCGTGAGAGCAAGCGGACAGCGGGATCCTAGGGACAAGCCCTAGGATGACGATAGCGGTGGGGGAAATCCCGCGCCTCGAAAGGCGACCTCTAGCTCGCCGCCCGCAGGTCTTCCGACCTGAGCGCCCGCAGCTTCTCGGCCACCAGGAACGACAGCTCCAGCGCCTGTTCGCCGTTGAGGCGGGGGTCGCAGTGGGTGTGGTAGCGGTCGGCCAGTTCGCCTTCCGTCACCGCCCGGGCGCCGCCGGTGCATTCGGTGACGTTCTGGCCGGTCATCTCCAGGTGGACGCCGCCCGGATGGACGCCTTCCGACCCGGCGATTTCCACGAAGGCGCGGACCTCGGCAAGGATGCGGTCGAAGGGCCGGGTCTTGTAGCCGTTGTTGGCCTTCAGGGTGTTGCCGTGCATCGGGTCGGTGGACCAGACGACGCTGCGGCCCGACTTCTTCGTCGCCTCCATCAGGCGCGGCAGGCGGTCGGCGATCTTCTCGGCCCCGAAGCGGCCGATCAGGGTCAGGCGGCCGGGCTCGTTGGCCGGGTTCAGCACGTCGATCAGGCGCAGCAGGTCGTCGGCCTCCATGGTCGGGCCGCACTTGAGGCCAATGGGGTTCTTCACCCCCTTCATGAAGTGGACGTGGGCGCCGTCCAGCTGCCGGGTGCGCTCGCCGATCCACAGCATGTGGGCGCTGGTGTCGTACCAGTCGCCGCTGGTGCTATCGACGCGGGTCATCGCCTCCTCGTAGCCCAGCAGCAGGGCTTCGTGGCTGGTGAAGAACTCGACGCGGTGCATCTCCGGATGGGTGTCCGGAGTGACGCCGATGGCGGCCATGAAGGTCAGGCTCTCGCTGATCTTCTCGGCCAGTTCCTTGTAGCGGGCGCCCTGCGGGCTGTCGGCGACGAAGCCCAGGGTCCAGCGGTGGATGTTGTAGAGGTCGGCGTAACCGCCGCCGGCGAAGGCCCGCAGCAGGTTGAGCGTCGAGGACGACTGACCGTAGGCCTTCAGCAGGCGCTCGGGATCGGGGGCGCGGACGCCGGCCTCGAACTCCATGCCGTTGATGTTGTCGCCGCGGTAGGACGGCAGGGTGACGCCTTCGATGGTCTCGATGGGTTCCGAGCGCGGCTTGGCGAACTGGCCGGCAATGCGGCCGACCTTCACCACCGGCTTGCCGCCGGCAAAGGTCAGGACGACGGCCATCTGCAGGATCAGGCGGAAGGTGTCGCGGATGTTGTCGGCGCTGAATTCCTTGAAGCTCTCGGCGCAGTCGCCGCCCTGCAGCAGGAAGGCCTTGCCGTCAGCCACATTGCCCAAGAGCGACTTCAGGCGGCGCGCCTCACCTGCAAAAACCAGCGGCGGCATCCGGCGAAGCTCGTCCTCGACCCGCGTCACGGCGCCCGCGTCCGGATAGTCGGACGGGATATGCTTGGCGGGTTTGGCTCTCCAGGATTGCGGGGTCCAACGCTCGGTCATCAGTCTGCTCAAAGTCCAAAAGGATCGCGGCTCATACAGGAAGCGCACGATACAGGCAAAATAATGCGCGTGGGTGGCGACAAATCCACGCGCGGAGGAAAAATCGCCCTAACAGTCTCAGTTTGTGAGCCCGTCCGGGCGGCGGAACCGCAAACACTTCCGCCTGACGGGCTCAGGCGGCAACGCCCATGTTCGGCGGAATGTACTTGTCCTTCATCGTCACCAGCTCTTCGGCGGCGGTCGGGTGGACCGCGCAGGTCGAGTCCCACTGCTGCTTGGTGACGCCCATCTTCACGGCGATGGCGGCCATCTGGATCATCTCGCCGCTGTCGGGGCCGACGATGTGGACCCCGACCACCTTCTGGTCCTTGGGGTTGACCAGCACCTTCATCAGCATCTGCTCCTCGCCGTGATAGAAGGTCACCTTCATCGGCCGGAAGACGGCGCGATAGACATCGACCTCGCCGAAGGCCTGGCGGGCCTCGAACTCGGTCATCCCCACCGTGCCGATCGGCGGCTGCGAGAACACCGCTGTCGCCACCATCTCATGGTCGAAGGTCGTCGGGTTGTCGCGGAACTGGGTCTCGGCGAAGGCGGCGCCCTCGCGGATGGCCACCGGCGTCAGGTTGATCCGGTCGGTGACGTCGCCGACCGCGAAGATGTTGTCGACATTGGTCTTCGACCATTCATCGACGGCGATGGCGCCCTTGTCGTTGAGCTTCACACCGGCCGCGTCCAGGCCCAGATCCTTGACATAGGGCTCGCGGCCGGTGGCGAACATCACCTGCTCGGTGGTCAGCTTCAGGTCGTTGGTCAGGCAGCTGACCAGGCCGCCGGCTGTCTTCTCGATGCTGGTGTGCTGCGTGCCCAGCACCACCCGGATGCCACGCCGCTCCATCTCGCGGGTCAGGTGGATGCGCACATCGTCGTCGAAGCCGCGCAGGATGTTGGGGCCGCGATAGAGCAGCGTGGTCTCGACGCCGAGGCCGGCGAAGATGCCGGCGAACTCCACGGCGATATAGCCGCCGCCAACCACCATGATCGACTTGGGCAGGGTCTCCAGGTGGAAGGCCTCGTCCGAGGTGATGACATGCTCGATGCCCGGCACCTCGGCCGGCACCGTCGGCCGGCCGCCGGTGGCGATCAGGATCTTGTCGGCGGTGACGGTCATGTCCTTGCCGAGGATCTCGACGGTGTGGGCGTCCTTCAGCACGGCGCGGGCGTGGACCAGTTCGGCCCCGGCCTTGGCCAGGTTGGCGACATAGATGCCCGACAGCCGGGCGATCTCGACGTCCTTGGCCTCGATGAACCGCTTCCAGTCGAAGGTCGCCTCGGGAATGGTCCAGCCGAAGCCCTGCGCCACCTTGATCTGGCTCGACACCTCGCTGGCGTAGACCATGAACTTCTTGGGCACGCAGCCGCGGATGACGCAGGTGCCGCCGACCCGCGACTCCTCGGCCACGGCCACCTTGGCCCCGCTCATCGCCGCCAGCCGGGCGGCCCGAACACCGCCGCTGCCGGCGCCGATGACAAACAGATCGTAGTCGTACTTGGCCATGGCGGCACAGGTCTCCGGAAGAACAGTCGGTATATCTAGGTATTCAGGGGTGCAGGCGCACTACGCCGTCGTCGGTCCCGATCAGCGCCTCGTCGGCGAGGTCGAGGAACAGGCCGTGGTCGACCACCCCGGTCACCGATTTCAGCGCCTCGGCCAGGGCCGCCGGCTGGTCGATCCGCCCCGAGGCCATGTCATAGATCAGGTTGCCGCCGTCGGTGATGGTCAGCCCCCGGTCCGAGCGGCGCAGGCGCGGCGGCGGCAGGTCGAACTCGGCGGCGATGTCGGCCAGCCGCTGGCCGGTGTGGACATGCCCGAAGCGCACCACCTCGATCGGCAGCGGGAACTTGCCCAGCGCCTTCACCTGCTTGGCGGCGTCGGCGATGACCACGCAGCGGCGCGACGCCTCCCAGACCAGCTTCTCGCGCAGCAGAGCCGCCCCGCCGCCCTTGATCAGCGACAGCCCCGGCCCGACTTCGTCGGCGCCATCGACGGTCAGGTCGACCCGCTTAACGTCATCCAGCCCGACGATGGCGATGCCCAGCTCCCGCGCCAGGTCGGCCGTGGCGTCGGAGGTCGGCACCCCCTTGATGTCGAGCCCCCGCGCCGCCAGCGCCTTGACGAACCAGGCGGCGGTCGAGCCCGTGCCCAGCCCGACGACCATGCCGGCCTCGACCAGTTCGGCGGCGGCCTCGCCGGCGGCTTGTTTCTGGGAGTCGGCGCTCATGCCTTGCCTCTCACGCGCATCTTCGCCGCCCGGAAGCGCGCCGCCCAGCCGGGTTTCACCTCCTGCGGCGGCCGCGTCAGCGCCAGGGCGTCGTCCTCGACATCGCGGGTGATCACCGAGCCCGAGCCGGTCATCGCCCCCGCGCCGATCGCAACCGGCGCCACCAGGCTGGAGTTGGAACCGATGAAGGCCCCCGCCCCCACGTGGGTGTCGAACTTGTCGAAGCCGTCGTAGTTGCAGAAGATCGTCCCGGCCCCGATGTTGGCCTTCTCGCCGATGGTGCCGTCACCCAGGTAGGCCAGATGGTTGGCCTTGGCGCCGGCCCCGACCTTGACCTTCTTGACCTCGACGAAGTTGCCGATGTGGGCGTTCTCGCCGATGTCGGCGCCGGGCCGCAGGCGGGCATAGGGACCGACGATGGCGCCCGGCCGCACCACGGCCCCTTCGACATGGCTGAAGGCGCGGATGGTCGCGCCGGCTTCAATGACGGCCTTCGGTCCAAACACCACGTTCGGCTCGATCACCGCCCCGCCGGCGATCTGCGTATCCCAGGACAGGAACACCGTCTCCGGCGCCGCCATCGACACGCCCTGGGCCATCAGCTCGGCCCGCCGCCGCTGCTGCCAGAGGTATTCGGCCCGCGCCACGCCCATCTGGTCATCGGCGCCCATGACCGCCGTCTCGCTGACGAAGGCGACGCCGACCCGCGCGCCGTCCGCGTTGGCCACGCCGACGACGCCGGTGATGTAGTACTCGGACTTGACGTTGTCGTTGTCGACCCGGGCCAGCCAGTCGAACAATCGCCCCGCCGGCCCGACCAGCATGCCGCTGTAGCAGGCCCGCACGGCCAACTCCTCCGGCGTCGCGTCCCGCGCCTCGACGATGCGCAGCAGGCGGCCGTCAGCGTCCTGGATCATCCGGCCGTACAGCGCCGGGTCGGCCGGCTCGAAGGCCAGCATGGTCAGCGCGCCCGCGCCGAACAGCGGCTCCAGGTCGGCGGCGGTCAGCAGCGGGCAGTCGGCGTTGGTGACCAGCACTTCGCCCTCGAACCCGGCCAGGGCGTCCCTGGCGCAGAGCACCGCATGGGCCGTGCCCATCGGCGGGTCCTGGATGGCGACGGCGGCCTCGCCCAGCCGCGCCGCCACATGGGCATTCACCGCCGGACTGTGGGTCCCGCAGACCACCACGATCGTCTCGCAGCCAGCGCCCTGCGCCGCATCGATGGCGCGGTCCAGCATGGTGCGGCCGCCCACCTTGTGGAGCACCTTGGGGGTCGGCGATTTCATTCGCGTCCCCTGGCCGGCGGCCATGATCACGGCGGCGCGCTTGCTCATTGAGTCGTCCTGGAAGCCCGTTGCATTGGAGAGCGGTTTAGCCGAAAGCCCGTCGCGATGCATAACCCGAATGACCTGACCGGCTGGACGATCGTCTTCGACCTCGACGGCACCCTGATCGAGACCGCTCCCGACCTGGTCGGCTCCCTGTCGAAACTGCTGATCGAAGAGGGCCTGACGCCACCACCCTACGCCCAACTGCGGACGCTGATCGGGCGCGGCGGCCGCTGGATGGTGCAGCAAGCCCTGGAGAAGGTCGGCGTGCTGCCGACCACGACCCAGCTGGACGGCCTGTTCGAGCGGTGGGTGACGCTCTACCGCGCCGGCATCGCCAACGAGAGCCACCCCTTCCCTGGCGCCCTCGCGGCCCTGGACGCCCTGTCCGCGCGCGGCGCCACCCTGGCGATCTGCACCAACAAGCGCACCGCGCTGTCGGTCGCCCTGTTCGACGCCCTGGGCCTGACCTCGCGATTCGCCGCCATCATCGGCGCCGACCTCGCCCCCGCCCCCAAGCCGGACCCGCGCCACCTGCTGCTGGCCATCGCCGAGGCCGGCGGCGATCCGGCCCGCTCGATCCTGGTCGGCGACACCGAGAGCGACACCTTTGCCGCCCAGGCGGCCGACGTCCCCTGCATCGTCGTCGACTTCGGCTACAGCCAGACGCCGGCCGCCGAACTGGGCGCCGCGGTGGTGATCAGCCACTTCGACCAGCTGGCGGCCACCGTCACCGACCTTGCCGCTTGCACGGCTTCGGCCGGGTCGCTATAGACCCCGCCTTCCTGGCCCAATCTGTTTTGGGGATGCGTAGCTCAGCGGGAGAGCACCTCGTTCACACCGAGGGGGTCACAGGTTCAATCCCTGTCGCATCCACCATTCCCCGTCCCGTTCAAGAGATCACTCCGGCAGGCCGGCCTTGCGCAGGCCGTCGGCGAACAGGCTGGCGTCTTCCGGCCGCCGGAAGGGCAGCCAGACATTGAGGCCGGCCAGCCGCATCGCCGGATTGAACGCCCGCGCCTGCCGTAGCGCGATCTCGGCCTCGTCCACGCGCCCACCAAGCGCATGGCTGGCGGCGACCACGGCGCCGGGCAGGACCAGGGCCGGCGCGTCACGAACCCCTTTCGCCGCCCAGGCCGTCGCCTCATCGAAGCGTCCCGCGATCAGGTGCGCCAGGCCGACCCCGGTCTTCATGCGAAACAGCTCGGAATCGAGCGGGCTCAGCCGCATCGCATGCTCGAAACGCCGGATGGCCTCGTCGGGCTCGCCCCTGAACAGACGCAGATAGCCGCTGAGAAACCAGGCCGTGGCCAGGTTGGGGTCGAGCGCCAGCGCCCGGTCCAGAAAATCGACCCCGGCGTCCAGGTCGCGGTTCAGATGGGCCAGCGCATGACCGCCACGGGCCAGGGCGACGGCGTCGCCCCGTCCCAGATCCACCGCGCGGCGGGCCAGGACTGGCGCTTCTAAGGCCTCCCCCGGGCGATCGTCCATCCAGCCGTTGAGACCCAGGGTGAACAGGCACCAAGCGGCCATGGCGTAGGCGGATGCGTACCCGGGATCGAGCGCGATCGCCTGGCGGAAACAGGCCAGGGCATGGTCCAGGTCTTCCCGGCCGCCGGCATGGAAGCCGGCCATGCCGCGCAGGTAGTGGTCGTAGGCGTCGAGGCTCTCGGTCGGCTTGCGCTTGGAGCGCTCGATCTCGGCGCGCTCCAGCTGCGGTTCGATCGCGCCGACGACGCTGGCCGTGATCTCGTCCTGAAGCTGGAAGATGTCGTCGAGCGCGCCTTCATAGCGCTCGGCCCACAGGTGGCCGCCGGTCGCCGCATCGATCAGCTGTCCGGTGATGCGCACGCGGTTACCCGCCCGGCGCACGCTGCCTTCGAGCACATAGCGGACGCCCAGGTCGCGGCCGACCTGCGTCAGGTCGACGGCGCGGCCCTTGTAGGCGAAGCTGGAATTGCGGGCGATCACGAACAGCCAGCGGATGCGCGACAGGGCGGTGATGATGTCCTCGACCATGCCGTCGGCGAAATAGTCCTGCTCGGTATCGCCGCTCATGTTGGCGAACGGCAGGACGGCGATCGAAGGCTTGTCCGGCAGAGCCAGGGTGGGCGCCGGAGCTGCATCCGCCGGACCCGCCGACGCCTCGGTGACCTCGCCAACGAAGCGGAAGCCCTTGCGGGCCACGGTGCGGATGAATTTCTGGTCCTGGCCGTTGTCGCCGATCGCCGTGCGGGCGGCGTTGATATGGCTGGTGATCGTCGACTCGCTGACGATGCGTCCGCGCCAGACCGCGTCCAGCAGGTCGTCCTTGCTGACGACCCGCGCGCGGTTCTCGATCAAGTAGGCCAGGAGGTCGAAGACCTGCGGGCCGACGGCGATAGCGCCGGTCGGTCGCCTGAGCTCCCGCCGCTCCAGGTCGAGCCGGCAATCTCCAAACAGCCACTGCATCGGCGCTCCCTAGCATGGCCGCGCCAAGCATTTGGACGAATTTTGGACCTTGCTTCAAGGCCGGCGCAAGGACCGTCCCGCGTTCCCGGCGCAACCTCCCGCATCGAAGGCAAACCACTGCGGAGAGTGTTTCGTGAGCACCATTCAGACCCAGGACGGCGCGGAGATCTTCTACAAGGATTGGGGTCCCAGGACCGCGCAACCCATCGTCTTCCACCACGGCTGGCCGCTCTGCGGCGACGACTGGGACACGCAGATGCTCTTCTTCCTGAAGCAGGGCTACCGCGTCATCGCCCATGATCGCCGCGGCCACGGCCGGTCCAGCCAGACCGCCGACGGCCACGACATGGACACCTACGCCGCCGATGTCGCGGCGCTGGTCGCCGCCCTTGACCTGCGGGACGCCATCCACGTCGGCCACTCGACGGGCGGCGGCGAGGCGGCGCGCTATGTGGCGCGCCATGGAGCCGAGCGCACCGCCAAGCTGGTGCTGATCGGGGCGGTGCCGCCGGTCATGGTCAAGTCGGCCTCGAACCCTGACGGCACGCCCATCGAGGTCTTCGACGGGGCCCGCGCCGGCGTCGCGGCCAACCGCGCCGACTTCTATTGGGGCTTCATTGTCCCCTTCTACGGCTTCAACCGCGAGGGCGTCGCCGTGAACGAGCAGCTGCGCCTCAACTGGTGGCGCCAGGCCATGATGGGCGGCGCCTTGCCGCAATACGAGTGCATCAAGGCCTTCTCGGAAACGGATTTCACCGAGGACCTCCGCGCCATCGAAGCGCCCGTCCTCATCCTGCACGGCGACGACGACCAGATCGTGCCGATCGCCGACTCGGCGCTGCTGACCGCGGAACTGGTGAGGCGCGGCACGCTGAAAATCTACCCCGGTCTGCCGCACGGCCTCTGCGCCACCCACCCGGACCGGGTCAACGCCGACCTGCTGGCCTTCTTCCAGGCCTGATCACCCCAAACCGCAAAGGAGACTGACATGAAAATCGTCGTCATCGGAGGCAGTGGCCTCATCGGCTCGAAGCTCGTCGCCCTGCTGCGCGAGCGTGGAAACGAGGTCATCGCCGCCTCGCCGAACTCGGGCGTCAACACCCTCACCGGCGAGGGCCTGGCCGAGGTGCTCAAGGGCGCTGACATCGTGGTCGACGTCGCCAATTCACCGTCGTTCGAGGACCAGGCCGTGATGGACTTCTTCACCACCGCCGGCCGCAACCTGCTGGCGGCGGAAGCGGCGGCGGGCGTGAAGCATCACGTGGCGCTGTCGATCGTCGGCACGCAGCGGGTCACCGACAGCGGCTATCTGCGGGCCAAGGCCGCGCAGGAGACCCTGATCAAGGCCTCGCCCGTCCCCTACTCGATCCTGCAATCGACGCAGTTCTTCGAGTTCGTCGAACGGATCGCCCAGGGCGGCCTGGCCGACAACGTCTATCGCCTGTCGCCGGCGTTGATGCAGCCGATTGTCTCGGACGAGGTCGTCGCGGCCCTGGCCGACGTCACCCTCGGCCCACCGCTGAACGGCACGGTCGAGGTCGGCGGTCCCGAGGCCATTCCGCTGGACGAGCTGGCCCGCGAGGTTCTCGCCGCCCGCCAGGACCCGCGCCAGGTCATCGCCGACGCCCACGCCCGCTATTTCGGCGCCGAGCTGAACGACCAGTCGCTCGTCCCCGGCCCCGGCGCCCGCCTCGGCTCGCTGAAGTTCGCCGACTGGCTGCGCCAATCCATCAGCCCCGACTGACCCCCTCAACCCGCGCGACCGCGCCGGAGACCCGTCATGAAACTCTATTTCGCCCCTATGGCCTGCAGCCTGGCAGACCACATCGCCCTGCTCGAATCCGGGCGGCCCTTCGAAACCGAAGCCGTCGATATCCACAGCAAGCGCACCGCCTCCGGCGGCGACTTCCGCGACATCAGCCCCAAGGGCTATGTGCCGGCGCTGATCCTCGACGACGGCCAGCTGGTCACCGAGAACATCGCCCTGCTGGACTGGATCGCCGATCAGTATCCGGCTCTGCGGCCGCCCGGCGCCCTGGGCCGCACCTGGCTCCTGGAGATGCTGACCTACGTCTCGACCGAGATTCACGGCGCCTACAAGCCGCTGTGGCACGGCGGGACGGAGGCGGAAAAGGCCAAGGCCCGCGAGGCCGTCGCCAGCCGGTTCCAGTTCGTCGCCACGCAGCTGCGCGGAGACTATCTGTTCGGCGACACCCTCAGCGCCGCCGACTGCTACCTCTTCGTCATGCTCCGCTGGGCCGACCGGTTCGACATCGCCATGCCGGAGACCCTGCGCGCCTTGAAGGCCCGCATGGAGCAGCGCCCCTCGGTGCAAGCGGCCCTCGCCCAAGAGGAGCCCGGCAAGCACGCGCCGGATCAGCCTTTCTCCGTAACCCATCCGGAGTACGCGGACGTCGTCGACGGTTGACGCCGATCGGTTGACGAGAGGGAGCTGTGTCAACCGGACGAGACAGGGATGGCGAACGCGGGGTTTTTTCCGGTTTCACCCCGCGGCCAACGAATAGGCAGGCGAGCGTCCCACCTGTGCGGCTTTCTCCCAGCGGCGTGCATGCCCCATGCGCGCCGCTGTCGGCCGCTTCGTCGCAGCGACGCAACGTCACGTTCCCAGGTTCCCGCGCTGGCCTACAATGCGCTTCGGATTGGATCGGGGGACCCAGGGTGCTGCAGTGGTATTGTGTCATTCGTCATCCGGCCGGTCCGACGCCGGTTATCGGCAATGATGAAGCGCGCCACTGGTTTGGCCTGTCGCGGGTGCTGATCGACCGCACCGCCAGGGACAGCCGCACGCTGATCGAGGTCCGCGCCTACCGCGATCGCCGCCAGGCCGAGACCGACGCCATCGCCGGCAGCGCTCAACGCCGCGCCGCCGCGACCGCCTCCCTGGTCGAGGTCACCGCCTGGTTCCCCTTCCGCGCCTGCCTGCGCAGCCTGAAGCCCGCCTTCCGCCGCCCGATCAGGCTGCCGTCGGACCGGCTCGCCGCCTAGCCAACCCGTCGGCCGGGGCGCAGAATAGCCTCTGGCCCATGCGCGTCCTCGACCTGCCCGCAACAGAGATCACCTACGCCATCGGCGACATCCATGGCCGGCTGGACCTGTTGCAGCGCGCCTTCGACTGGATCCGGGCCCACGCCGGGTCGCGAAGCTTCCAGGTCGTCTGCCTGGGCGACTACGTCGATCGCGGACCCGACAGCCGGGGCGTCATCGACTTCCTCAGGCTCAATGCCAGCGGGGCCACGCTGACCTGCCTGAAGGGCAACCATGAGACCATGATGCTGGAAGCCTTCGAGGAGGGTGAGTGGTCCTTCTGGCTGACCAACGGCGGCCACGAGACGATGGTCTCCTATTCGGACACCGTGCCGCCCGAACATCTGGACTGGGCGCGGAACCTGCCGATCTGCGCCCGCGACGCCGACCGGCTCTATGTCCATGCCGGCCTCATGCCGGGGCTCGACCTGAGGGACCAGGACGAGGACGTCTGCCTGTGGATTCGCGGCCGGTTTCTCAATGCCGAGGCCGACGACCTGCCCGGCCACGTCGTCCACGGCCACACGCCCCAGCATGCCGACAAGCCCCAGATGGCTGAGCCCGAGCGCCTGCCCCACCGCACCAACCTCGACACCGGCGCCTGCTGGACCGGCGTGCTCGGCGTTGGGGTGTTCGAGCCCGGCCGTGCGCCGCCGATCACCGTGATCGGCATCCGCTAACCGGCGGAAACATCCGCGCCCGGATGGCGTTGAGCCTGGATGAGCGACCATGGCCCCTCCCCCTTCGTCCTGAAGACCACCGGTTATCTGATCTCCAGCTTCAGCGTCCTGGCGCTCGGCGTCGCTGCCTGGCCGGGCGCCGAGGAAGCGGGCCTGCTGCCCTGGCTGGTGCTGGGCATGGCCGGCTCCGCCGTCGGCATGGCCTGCCGCTGGACCAGCTACCTGCTCGACAAGCAACGCGCCGAGCGGGAGGCTAGAGCCAGCCCCCCTGGAAGCCGGCCCGTTCCAGGCCCCGTCTGACCACCGGCTCCTCGCGCATCAGCCGCCAGATCAGGCCGCTGCGATGGTTCTCGATCATCGCCACGATCGGCCCCTGGTCGATGCCCAGCATGTCGCGGCTGACCCAGCCGGTCAGCGGCTTGACCTCGCCATGGTCGGGCGGCGCGCGGTCGACCGAGGGGTTGAAGGCGTCCTGGAAACCGTGCGGGCCGTAGATGGCCGCCCCATGGTCCTCGATCATCCGCCGCAGGGCCGGCGTCACCGCCTCCGGCGCGAACGGCAGCGAGGCGGCCACCGCCGTCGGGGCCAGGGTGCCGTCGTCGAAATCCCAGGCCCCGCGCGCCCAATAGGCCTTGAACGCCTTGAGGCTGAAGCCGCGCAACCGCTGAAACTGGCCTGGCCCGTCGCAGGCGGTCAGGCCCCAGGCGTCCTCGCCATAGCCGTTCCAGCGGCCGGGATTGTCGCGGGCGTAGGCCTGCTGGGCCAGCACGGCGCGGCGGCTGTTCTCGAAATAGTCGAGCCCGGCCTCGCGCATGAAGCGGTCCTGGACGCCCCGGAAGTCGATCCACAGCTGGCTGTACTGGTGTCCGAACATCGGGCCGAAGGCCAGATGCGGCGCGGGATTGCCGGTCCAGCTCTTCGGGTAGCTGGCGCACCAGGCTTCCCAGGCGCTGGCCGGGACCGGCGAATCCTCCGCCCCCAGCGCCAGCACATAGAGCAGCATCGCCTCGTTGTAGCCGCCCCACTCATGGGAGATGAACCCCGCCTCCGGCCGCCACCCCATGCCGAACCGGCCCGACGGCCGCAGGAGAAAGCCCCAGTCGACCCGGGCCATCAGCCGCCCGGCCCGCTCGCGGATCTCGACCTCGGCCGGAACGGGCCCGTCGAAGTAGCGGGCCGCCGTCAGCGCCCCGGCCAGCATCAGGGCGGTGTCGATGGTCGAGAGCTCGCAGGTCCCGGCCCGCAGGCCCGTCTGCATGTTGAGGAAGTGGTAGAACCAGCCCCGCGTCCCCGACACGCCATCGGCGGCGTCGCCCTGCGGCGCGCTCTCCAGGGTGCGCAGGGCCCGCATCGTCATGTCGGCGGCATTGGCCCTCGGCAGCCAACCCCGCGACGCGCCCACCGTCCAGCAGGTCAGGGCGAAGCCGACGGCGGCGATGGAACAAGCCGAGGGCGTCGGCCAGCGGTCGGCGGTCAGGCCCGAGGTGCGGTCGGTGGCCGCCACCAGCCCGGCGAAGGTGCGGGCCTGGATCTGGGCGATCAGCTCCTCGTCGGTCACCTCAGACGCCCCATCCTTGACGAGAGGGGCCCGCTGGCCCGCCGCCGTAGGCGTCAACGGCCGCGAACAGGCCGGCGACCATGGCCCGCTCGGCTTCGCTCAGCTCGGGGCGCCAGACGTCGAAGATCAGGATGATGCGGTCCTCGCCGCTGTCGTTCCAGGCCTCGTGCTCAATGGTGTCGTCGAACAGCCAGGCCTCGCCTTCCCGCCACTCTCGCGTCTCATTGCCGACCCGAAAGCCGCATTGGCCGGGCACAATCAACGGCAGATGGCCGATCAGGCGGGTGTTGATGAAGCCGTTGTGCGGCGGAATCTTCGCCCCCGCCGCCAGCCGCGAGAACAGGATCGACGGCGTCCGGCCGGCGATGCCGCAAAGGGGCAGCCTCTCCATCGCCGCCATGGTCGCCGGGCAGCGGGCGACGATGTCCGCCACCGGCTCGCCGTCGCGCCACAGGTAGAGGGCGCTCCAGTCGGCGTTGTCGCGCATGCCGTGGCCGTCGTCGAAAGGCCGGTCGGACTGGCTCTTCACATAGGGGCTGAAGGCCGCTCCATCCTTGAGCAGCGCCACGAGCTCCGCGCGGATGGCCGGCGCCGCCGCCTCCAGGCCCTCCAGCCAGGGAAACGGTTCGCGGCCATAGAACTGGATCTGCGGCAGGCCTGGGAAATAGTAGTGCCGCGGCTCCTGCAGATAGACCCGCTTGCGGCCCAGCATCAGCTCGACCGACTCCCGGAAGCGCTCCCCGCCCGGCCCCTCGGCGGCTGGGCCAACGGCGCCCAGCAGATGGCGTTCGTAGTCGGCGGCGTAGGCGTCGCTCATCGCCTGGGCGCGGCGCAGCTCGGCGGCCAGCTCCGGCGGCAGCCGCTCGGCCGGCGGCGACATCCGCAGGGCCTGGCGGCAGAAGGCGGCGGCGGCGCGGGCGTCGCCGGCCTCGGCGAAATGGTCGGCCTTCATCATCAGGCCGCGCAGGTGACGCGGATCGAGCGCCAGCAGCCGGTCCAGCGCCGCCAGCTTGCCCTCGCCGTCGCCCAGCCCCCGGCAAGCCACCGCCAGTCCCAGCCAGACCGGCCCGTCGGCCCGGCCGGTGGCGACGATCTTCTCGAACAGATCGCGTGCCCCGGCGAAGTCGCCCCGGCCCAGGGCCTGGGCGCCGGACTGGGTCAGCAGGCGGGGATCGATGGTCGACGACATGGGCCGATAAAGCGGAGCCACGGCCGTCCGGTCAACGGCCAAGGTTTGACATCGACGTCGGCTGGTCCGACATCCCTCCCATGACGACCGACACCCCTCGCCATATCCACTTCATCGGCATCGCCGGGGCCGGCATGAGCGCCGCCGCCCTGATGATGCGCGACGCCGGCCATGTCATCGGCGGCTCCGACGAGGAAGCCTTCCCGCCGATCAGCACCTATCTCGAGACCATGGGCATCCCCTTCCGCCGCACGCTCTCGGCCGACAACATCGGGCCGGAGATCGATCTGGTCGTACTGGGCGGCAGCGCCAAGCTGGCCGGCCAGGGCAATCCCGAGTTCGTCGAGACCCGCCGACGCGAGATCGAGATGACCGGCTTCCCGCAGCTGGTCGCGCAGCAGACCCAGGACCGCGACGTCACCCTGGTGGCTGGCAGCTTCGGCAAGTCCAGCTGCACCGCCCTCCTCGCCCACATCCTGCGCGAGGCCGGCAAGGACCCGGGCTACATGATCGGCGCCATCCCGGCCGGCGGCGGCCCGACCGGGGCCTGGGGCACGGGCCCGATGATCATCGAGGGCGACGAATACATCGTCAGCCAGTCCGACCGCCGCTCGAAGTTCATGCTCTACGACGTCGACCACCTGCTGCTGACCTCGCTGGTGCACGACCACCTCAACGTCTTCCCGACCTATCCGGAGTACGAGGCGCCGTTCCGCGCCCTGCTCGCCCGCCTGGACGCCGGCGCCACCCTGGTCCTGCGCGACAGTCCCGCCCTGCGCGCCATCGTCGGCGAAAGCAAAGCTGCGCCGGTCTGGTACGGCACCGCGCCCGGCGAGGGCTGGTACTGCCAGGACGTCACCTTCGGCGAGACCTCGCGCTTCACCCTGGTCTCGCCGGCGGGGCGCCGTCTGGCGCTGGAGACCCAGCTTCTGGGCGCTCACAACATCGAGAACGTGGTCGGCGTCGCCGCCTTCCTGCTGACCCGCGAGCTGGTCACCGAAAGCGAGCTGCAGTCCGCCGTCGCCTCCTTCCTCGGCATCCGCCGCCGGCTCGACCGCCTGACCACTGTCTCCAAGGTCCCGGTCATCGAAGGCTTCGGCTCCTCCTACGAGAAGGCCCGCTCGGCCATCGAGGCCATGCTGCTGCACTATCCCGGCCGGCCGCTGGTGGTGATCTTCGAACCGCATACCTTCAGCTGGCGCAACGCCGAGGGCCTGGCCTGGTACGACACCGTCTTCGACGACGTCACCCGTGTCATCGTCATCCCGCCCCCGACCCACGGCGCCGGCACCCACGAACAGCTGACCCACGCCCAGATACTGGCCCGCATCAACGCCGCCGGGGTTGCCGCCGTCGGGGCGACGACGCCCAGCGAATGCGAGGCGGCGCTTTCAGAGCTGACTGGCGAGGAGGTGGTGTTGCTGCTGTCCTCCGGGCCGCTACTCGGACTTCCCGCCAGCCTGCCAGCGCTATTGGACGGGCGGTTTGGCTGACAAGGGCGGCGTGACCGGGCAGGCGTTGTCGGGCTCGACCGTCAGCACCAGCCCGTTCACCACCATCTCCCGCCAGGGGCTCGACCGGGTTTCAACCTGGCCGCCCCGGAGAGCCGCCCAGACTCCCTTGTCATCTTTGCAGTAGGGCGCCTCGACGTCGCCGCGCTTCTGCCAGCCCTTGGCCGGGTCGAATTCCAGCACATCAACCCGACGGCCATAGTATCGGATCAGAGCCTCGTCCCGGCCATCGCCGTTGATATCGTACAGGAAGAGCTCGCAAGGTTCGTTGTCCCTGGCACAGCCGGCGTCGACCAGTTCGAACCATTTCGGCTTGAGGGTCTCGGGCATGATCTTGCCGGCCGGCCAGACCTTGATGTCGGCCAGCGGCTGCTGGTTCTCCGGCTGGACCACTTTGGGCGTGCCTTTGAACTTCTGGACCTGCACGGCCCGGGCGAACCGGCCGATGTCGCCGGGGTCCTTGGCAAGCTTGGCCATCGCCTTCTCGCCGAACCGCCCGGCTGAGAACTTCAGATACTCGAAGTCGAAGTCCGCCGGCTTGACCTTGCCCGCCTGCAGCCGCGCCACCTGGCTGTCGACCGACAGCCGCACCGGATCGGCCAGCGGCGTCAGCAGGGCCAGCAGCACCGCCAGACCGACGAAGCTGGTCGCCACATTGGTCGGCTCCAGCCGGCGCATGACCGGGCCGGGCATGACGGCGGCCAACGCATAACCCACCGCATAACAGGCGCCGACCACCACGAAGGCGACGGCGATGATCCGCTCGATGGTCAGGCCGTACTGGCCGATCCGCAGCCACAGGGCGTAGGCCGCCAGCACCGTCAGCGGCAGCAGCAGCACACTCGCCAGCCGCATGGCCCAGCGTAGCGCCGCCGGTAGCGGCTTTTCGCGTCCGCCGTCCTGGTAGGCGGCATTGATCAGCAGGATCAGGCTGGCCCCAGCCCCGATCAGGATCATCGAGGCGTTGCCGGTGTTCCACAGGGGTTTGAGGCCCGTGAACGGCAGGGCCAGCAGGAAGGCCAGCGTCAGCCCGGCCAACAGCGGCAGCAACCAGCCCAGCAGGGTCAGGGCCACCGTCCGCACCCCCTGGATCAGGCCAACCCGCACATCGGTCAGATGCACGGCCGCCGCAAAGGCCAAGGCGGTTGCGGGAATGGCGAACCAGCGCTCGCCGATGATCTCGGAGACCAGCTTGACGCCGATCATGCTGAACAGCGCCGCCCCCAGCTGCAGCACGCCCCAGAAGATGCCGGTGAAGGCCCCGGCCAGGGCCAGCTGCACGCCATGCTTCCAGGCGACGTCGAAATAGGTCGGATAGCTGGCGATCCGGCCGCGATCCCGCGCCGCCGCCACGATCAGGCTATGGGCGACGAACAGGCCGACCAGGACCGCCAGCATGACCAGCGGCGAGGGAATCGTCTCGAATCCCTTGAGCCCGCGATAGCCCTCGACCCAGCCGATGGCGGCGATGACCAGGGCGGCGGCAGTCGCCCAGACGATCAGGGCGTTGCGCTTCAGCGCGCCCAGGCCGCTGAGCACCACCGGCCCGACGCCCAGCGCCATGACCAGCAGGGCGATGAACAGCGGCCGGTCGGTCGCCGGCCAGATCTTCTGCTCGGCCGCCTCCGACAGCCCGAACAGCGCCCCACCCTGCACCAGCCCAACCGCCAGCCGCGTCAGCAGCAGCCGGCGGCCGGCCGCGGCGTCATGCTCGCCATCCATGCTCATTTTCGCGTATCCCCTGTGTCCCGCGAGCCTCTCCCGGCGCTCGCCTACGAGCAAGTGCGCATTCCGTGCAGACCCTTTGGCGCGAAAGCCTTTGCGGCGAGCCCGGCGCATGGCACTTTCCGGCGCCCTAGGGAAAACCGCTAAACCGTCCATGCCCAACCCCGCCGAATTCACGATGCAGCAGGGTGAGCATGGGTCGACGGCCGTGCTGACCGGCGACTGGATCGCCGAGGCGCTCGACGACGCCGGCCTGCGGCTGGCCGAGACCCTGGCGCATTCGAAAGCCGTCTCCCTGGACATGATGCGGATCGGCCGCTGCGACACGGCTGGCGCCTACGCCATCATCCGCGCCGCCGACGGCCGCGAGAGCGCCGGCAAGCTGCTGGCCCGGCCCGAGACCGAACGCCTGCTGCACCTGGTCGGCGAGGCGGTTCAGGCCGAACCCAGCCCGCCCCGCCAGCACCGCGGCTTCTACGACCTGCTGGTCCGCATCGGACGTGGCGTGGTCAACATCGGCCGCGACCTCTACGAGACCCTGGTCTTCCTCGGCCACCTGCTGACCTCGGCCGGGCGGGCCATCACCAACCCCCGCAAGTTCCGCGTCGCGCCGTTCGTCTCGCTATGCGAGCGGGCCGGCCTCGACGCCATTCCGATCGTCGCCACCACCACCTTCTTCATCGGCGCCGTCGTCGCCCTGCTCGGCATCAACACCCTGCGGGCCTTCGCCGCCGAGGTGCTGGTCGTCGAGGCCACCGGCATCTCGGTGCTGCGCGAGTTCGGCATCGTCATCACCGCCGTGCTGCTGGCCGGCCGCTCGGCCTCGTCCTTCGCCGCCGAGATCGGCTCGATGAAGATGAACCAGGAGATCGACGCCATGCGGGTGATGGGGGTCGACCCGTTCGACGCCCTGGTCCTGCCGCGCTTTCTGGCCCTGCTGGTGACCATGCCGCTGTTGACCTTCGTCGCCGACCTGGCCGGGCTGGTCGGCGGGCTGGCCGTCACCTGGGGGCTGCTGGACCTGTCGCCGACCTTCTTCTGGCAGCGGATCGTCGACAACGTCGGGGCCACCCATTTCTGGGTCGGGGTCTCCAAGGCCCCGGTCATGGCCATCGTCATCGCCGGCATCGGCTGTCGCCAGGGCATGGAGGTCGAGGGCGACGTCGAGAGCCTTGGCCGCCGGGTCACCTCGGCGGTGGTCCAGGCCATCTTCGCCATCATCCTGCTCGATGCCCTGTTCGCGCTCCTCTACATGGAGCTGAACATATGAGCGACCAGACCACCACCGACGCCAACGACGCCTCCCTGGTCGAAGACGGCCTCGACGCCGGCGCGCCGCCGATCGAGGTGCGCGGCCTCTATTCGGCCTTCGGCGACAACGTCGTGCACGAGGACCTCGACCTCATCGTCAAGAAGGGCGAGGTGCTGGGCGTCGTCGGCGGCTCGGGCACCGGCAAGTCGGTGCTGCTCAACACCATCATCGGGCTGAAGGAGCCGGACGGCGGCGCGGTCCGCATCTTCGGCCAGGACATCCAGCACGCCAGCCGCCGCAAATGGTCGGCCATCGAGCGCCGCTGGGGCGTGCTGTTCCAGCAGGGCGCCCTGTTCTCCTCGCTGACGGTGAAGGAGAACGTCGCCGCCCCGCTGCATGAGCACACCGACCTGTCCCGCTCGGAGATCGACGAGCTGGCCGAGCTGAAGATCGCCCTGGTCGGCCTGCCGCCGCGGGCCGGCGCCCTCAAGCCGTCCGAGCTGTCCGGCGGCATGCGCAAGCGGGCGGGCCTGGCCCGCGCCCTGGCCTTCGATCCGGAGCTGTTGTTCCTCGACGAACCGACCGCCGGCCTCGATCCGATCGGCGCCGCCGCCTTCGACGACCTGATCAAGGACCTCACCCACAGCCTGGGGCTGACGGTGTTCATGATCACCCACGACCTGGACAGCCTCTACACGATCACCGACCGCGTCGCCGTGCTGGCCGACAAGAAGGTCGTGGCCGTTGAACCGGTCCATACACTTGAGCATTCCGAACACCCCTGGATTAGGGAATACTTCCTGGGTCCACGCGGGCGCGCCGCGCAGGCGGCCCGGCAGGGGGGCACGAGGGTCTGATGGAAAGAAACGCCAACTACGCTCTGGTGGGCGCGGCCTCGCTGCTGCTGTTCATCGCGGCGATCGTCTTCGTCTTCTGGCTGGCCCGCCTGGGGTTCAACAAGAACTTCGACGAGTACGATGTGCTGTTCGTCGGCCCCGTGCGCGGCCTGACCGAGGGCGGCGAGGTGCATTTC
The DNA here is from genome assembly GCF_058809015.1 of Caulobacter sp. GW821-FHT11A05. Taxonomy (NCBI): domain Bacteria; kingdom Pseudomonadati; phylum Pseudomonadota; class Alphaproteobacteria; order Caulobacterales; family Caulobacteraceae; genus Caulobacter; species Caulobacter sp. GW821-FHT11A05. Next base: position 184,279 of record NZ_JBXASF010000003.1, read on the forward strand.
AACGGCATCAAGGTCGGCGACGTCTCCCGCATCGCGCTCGACAAGCGCGACCCCAACCGCGTCATCGCCCGGGTCAAGGTGACCAGCGACGTGCCGATCCGCGAGGACAGCTACGCCACCCTGGAGCCGCAGGGCATCACCGGCATCAACTACATCCAGATCACCGCCGGCGACCCGGCCAAGCGCCTGTTGAAGGACACCGTCTCGCCCGGCGAGGTGCCGGTCATCCGCACCCAGCGCAGCGCCCTTTCCGACCTGCTGGCCGGCGGCGGCACCGTGCTGACCCGCACCATCGAGGCCCTGGACCGCATCAACCGCGTGCTCGGCGATGAGAACATCAAGACCTTCGGCGCCGCCCTCGACGACCTGCAGGCGGTCACCGCCGAGGCCCGCGAGCAGAAGGAAATCCTCGCCGACGCCCGCCGCGCCCTGGCCACCTTCGAGGAGACGGCCAAGGCCTATACCGCCCTGGCCAAGGACGGCCAGACCTTCATCAACGGCGACGCCAAGCAGTCGATGGCCAACATCGACGAGGCCGCCAAGAAGGTCGACAAGGCCGCCGCCGACGTCTCGGCCGTGCTGCAGAAGCTGGACGGGCCGGTGAACGACTTCGCCACCGAGGGCCTGCCGCAGCTGACCAACGCCATCACCACCCTGCAGGGGGCCGCCGAGTCCCTCGACCGGCTGGTGACGGAAGCCGAGAAGAGCCCGCAGAACCTGGTCGGCAAGCCGCCCGCCGAGAAGAAAAAGGTGAAGCCGTGAGGATCAACCTGCTCCGCGCAACAGCCGTCGCGGCCGTCGCCGTGGCCCTGTCGGGCTGCATCACCCTGTTCCCGGAGGCCGAGCCGGCCAAGCTCTACCGGTTCGAGATCAGCGCCCCGTCGGAGGTCTCCGCCAAGACCTTCGACGTGACGCGGGGCCCGATCGCCTTTGACCGCGCCGCCGCCAGCGACGGCATCGTCACCGTCACCAACGGGGCCATCGCCTACATCGACAGCGCCCGCTGGGTGGCGCCGGCCCAGCAGATCTTCGAGGAAGAACTGGTCCGCGCCTTCCAGGCCGGTCCCGCCCGGCTGATCGGCCGTGGCGAGATGGGCCAGAGCGACTGGCTGATGCGCCTCGACGTCCAGCGCTTCGAGGCCGACTACCGCAACGGGCCGGAGGGCGCGCCGGTGGTGCTGGTCGAGATCAAGGTCGCCCTGACCCGCAACGTCCGCGGCGGCCAGACCTATGAAACGGTGCTGAAGAGCGAGGTCCAGGCCAGCGAAAACCGCGTCAGCGCGATTGTGCCGGCCTTCAACCAGGCGGTGACGAAGACGCTCACCGACCTCAACACCTGGGTGGTGATGACGGGCGGCGGGCGCTGACGGAAACAGGGACACATTGAATTTGCGAGCAAATTCAATGTGTCCCTTCTTGCTCACGCCAGATCAAACAACCCCGTCAGGTACGGATTAAGCATCCGTCCCTTCGGATCCAGCTCCCGCCGCACCGCCAGGAAATCCTTCCAGCGCGGATACAGCGCCGCCAGCCGTTGGCCCTTCAGGCTATGCAGCTTGCCCCAGTGCGGCCGGCCACCGGCCCGCTGGAAGATCGGCTCGATCAGTTCGAAGAAGAAGGCGTAGTCGTCCTTGTACCAGGCATGGACGGCGACCGAGCCGCGCGGGCCGCTGCTGAACGGCGACAGCCAGGCGTCGTCGGCGGCGATGCGGCGCGCCTCGATGGGGAAGAAGACGTCGCGGCGCTCCTTCTCGATGACTGCCTGCACCTCTTTCAGCGCCGCCAGCTGGGTCTCCGGCGGCAAGTGGTACTCCATCTCGTTGAAGCGCACCGGCCGCTCGGTCGACAGCAGCTTCCAGCCCTCGTCGATCGCCGTTTCGGGCTTTGTGCCGCCCAACAGCAGGCCGGCCACGGATTTGCGCACCCCGTTCGACCAGCCGAAGGTGTTGCGCAGCATCTTCAGCGCCTCGAGGAAGGCGTCGTCCTGGCTGGGCGGCGGGGCCAACGCAGGCTCGTCGGTCTCGTCATGGGTGACGTTGGCGGCCAGGCCCGTGAACGGGATGGCGAAGAACTCGTAGTTGCGATGCGCCTTCCAGCGTTCCTCCGCCTTGCCCAGCGTCTCCTCGAACGGCTCCAGCCAGACCCGGCGGCGCAGGCGGCGGTTGGGGCCGGTGCGCAGCTTGGCCTGGGTGATGATCCCCAGCGCCCCCAGCGACACCCGGGCGGCGTCGAACACCTCCGGCCGCCTCCTCGCGTCGCACTCGACCGTCTCGCCGTCGGCGGTGACCAGGGTCAGGCCGGTGACGTCGCCATGGATGGCCGGCAGGCTGATCCCCGTGCCGTGCGTCGCGGTCGAGATCGCCCCGGCCACCGACTGCTTGTTGATGTCCGGCAGGTTGGCCATCGCCCGGCCCCTGGCGGCCAGCGCCGGGCCGAGCGCGCCCAGCCGCGTCCCCGCCTTCACGACCGCCGTATCGCCCTCCCAGCCAACCACCCCGGCCAGGGCGTCGAGCGACACCAGCGTGCCGTTGGTCGCCGCCAGGGCGGTGAAGCTGTGCCCCGCCCCGACCGCCCGGATCGGCCCCTCGGCGGCTTTCAGCCCCACCGCCAGCTCGACCTCGTCCTTGGGGGCCAGCCGCTGGGCCGGATAGGCGTTCTGGATGCCCGACCAGTTGCGCCACAGCATCCGCCCCTGCGGGTTGACGGCGTCCGGCGACGGCGGCTCTGGCTTGTCGCGGTTGGCGACGACCGCCGCCCCGCCGGCAGCCAGCACCGCGCCGCCGACCCCGGCCGCGCCGATCACGATCGCCTTGCGCCGCGTGACCATCACCTGGCTCCGGACATGAACTGGATCAGCGCCTCATAGTCCGCCGCCGTACAGCCGGCGCACTGCCCGCCGGCCGGCATCGCCTTGAAGCCCTGCACCGTGTGGCCCACCAGGGTCGGCATCCCCTGCTTCATCCGCGGCGCCCAGGCGGCGGCGTCGCCGGTCAGCGGCGCGCTGGAGGCCTTGATGGTGTGGCAGGTCTTGCAGGAGGTCTCATACAGCGCCGCCAGCCTGGCGTCGGACGGAACCAGCGCCGCCGACTGCTCCGGCGTGACCGGCTTGGCCTCTGGGGAACAGGCGCACAGGGCGAGGCCGGCGGTGGCGATAGCGAGAAGTCTGATCATGCCGTCCCCTTGGGCGTGTGAGTCCACCCTTGAGCGATGGTGACACCAGCGTCGGCGGTTTTGGCAAGTGTTCCGCTAGGAGCCAGGACTATCGCGGATGCCGACAGCTGGCCAAGGCTCGGTCAGCCGCCGTGAGTGTCCCTTCTCCCGCGAGGGGAGAAGGGAGCCCAGAGGCGAACTCACAAACATCCCGGCGCGGTCATATGCGATAGCCCTGCCTCCAGGGGGAAGGGAGCGAAGGGGGGCGGCGACAGATTAAAAGCTCGCTTACTCAAAGACTTAGGCAATATGTCTAGACATATTCACCACCTCTTCGCCCCATCAGAGGCCCTCCACCGCCGCAGCGGCAGGAAGCGTTGGTCACCGTGGCGCGCTTTCGACCAACAAACCCCGCACGTCGACCAACACACCGACCAACGCCCCGGACCACATCCACACACCCCGAACCCACGCAAAAGCCAACAGGCCATGGGATTCAGCCCGTTTTTTCACAGCCCCCGGCAGACGTCGGGTTTTTCCGTTGGTCGGCGCCCCGCAGTATAATGGCTTGCCGCTTCGATAGCCGGATCGGCGAGCCACAAGGAGCGACGGTTGCCCCTAGGCGATCCCGCGCAGCCGCTTGGCCGCCGTCAGGGTGTTCTGCAGCAGGCAGGCGATGGTCATCGGCCCCACCCCGCCTGGCACCGGCGTGATCCAGCCGGCCACCTTGACCGCCTCGTCGAAGGCCACGTCGCCGACCAGCCGCGTCTTGCCCTGCGCCGCCTTCTCCGGGTCGCGCGACGGCAGGCGGTTGATGCCGACATCGATCACCGCCGCCCCCGGCTTGATCCAGTCGCCGCGCACCATCTCCGTACGCCCGACAGCGGCGACCAGGATATCGGCCTCGCGGCAGACCGCGGCCAGATCGACGGTGCGGCTGTGGGCGATGGTCACCGTGCAGTCGGCGGCCAGCAGAAGCTGCGCCATCGGCTTGCCCATCAGGTTGGAGCGCCCGATGACCACCGCCCGCTTGCCCTTCAGGTCGCCCAGGGCGTCCTTGAGCAGCATCATGCAGCCGACCGGCGTGCAGGCCGTCAGCGCCGGCAGGCCGCTGGCCAGCCGGCCGGCGTTGGTCACGGTCAGCCCGTCGACGTCCTTGTCCGGCGATATCCGCGCCACGATGCGGTCCTGGCTCAGATGCGCCGGCACGGGGAACTGCACCAGGATGCCGTGGATGGCCGGGTCGCTGTTCAGCTGGTCGATCAGCCCGAACAGCTCGGCCTCGGTGACATCGGCCGCCAGCCGGTGGGTCTCCGAATACATGCCGGCGGCTGTCGTCTGCTCGCCCTTGTTGCGCACATAGACCTGGCTGGCCGGATCCTCGCCGACCAGCACCACCGCCAGCCCGGGCGTCAGGCCGTGGCTTTCCTTGAGCGCCGCCACCTCGACCGCCACCCGTTCGCGCACCCCGGCGCCGAAGGCCTTGCCGTCGATGATGGTCGCTTCGCTCATGGGGGTCTCCGCCGGTTGGCGCGGACCTACCCCCTGGCCCGCCCGCTGGCAACGGCTGGTGCGACCTTGCGTTACGCTGGACAGCGCGGCCGCAAACCCTCATCTTCACGGTTCAAACACCCGTTCGGACGCCGCCCATGTTCATGACCTTCTTCTCAGAGCTGCGCCAGGCCAAGGTGCCGGTGACGCTCAAGGAGTACCTCGTGCTCATGGAGGCGCTCGACAAATCGGTCATCGACCGCTCCGTCGAGGATTTCTACTACCTGTCCCGCGCCACCCTGGTGAAGGACGAGAAGAACCTCGACAAGTTCGACCGCGTCTTCAGCCATGTTTTCAAAGGCCTGGAGATGGTCGGCGATGGCCTGACCTCCGAGATCCCGGCCGAGTGGCTGAAAGCCCTGACCGAGAAGTTCCTCACCGACGAGGAGAAGGCCGCCATCGAGGCCATGGGCGGCTTCGAGGAGCTGATGAAGACGCTGCAGGAGCGCCTGGCCGAACAGAAGAAGCGCCACGAGGGCGGCAACAAGATGATCGGCACCGGCGGCACCTCGCCCTTCGGCGCCAACGGCTACAATCCCGAAGGGGTGCGCATCGGCCAGGACAAGGGCCGCCACGGCCGGGCCGTGAAGGTCTGGGACAAGCGCGAGTACAAGAACCTCGACGACTCTGTCGAACTGGGCACCCGCAACATCAAGATCGCCCTGCGCCGCCTGCGCAAGTTCGCCCGCGAGGGCGCACCGGACGAGCTGGACCTGGACGGCACCATCAAGGGCACCAGCCGCAAGGGCTACCTCGACATCGTCATGCGGCCCGAGCGGCGCAACAAGATCAAGGTGCTGATCTTCTTCGACATCGGCGGCTCGATGGACAGCCACATCAAGCTCTGCGAGGAGTTGTTCAGCGCTGCCCGCACCGAGTTCAAGAATCTCGAATTCTACTACTTCCACAACTGCCTGTACGAGAGCGTCTGGAAGGACAACCGCCGCCGCGCCCAGGAAAAGACCAACACCTGGGACGTGCTCCACAAGTTCCCCAGCGATTACAAGGTCATCTTCGTCGGCGACGCCACCATGAGCCCCTACGAGATCACCTATCCGGGCGGCAGCGTCGAACACTGGAACGAGGAGCCCGGCGCCATCTGGATGGACCGGGTCACCCAGATCTACCACAGCTGCATCTGGCTCAACCCGACGCCCGAGCGCCACTGGGACTACACCCAGTCGATCGGGGTGATGAAGCAGCTGGTCGGCGACCGCATGTTCCCGCTGACCATCGAAGGCCTCGACAAGGCGATGAAGGAGCTGGTGCGGGGGCACTAATCTTCTCCCGCTCCGCGGGAGAAGATGGCCCGCGCAGCGGGCCGGATGAGGGGACCCCGCCCTTGCACCGCCTCCCAAATCCCGCGATGGTCCGCGCCAACCAATTGTAACGGGGGGCTTTTCGCCGTGGACGCAACGACCATCATCATCATTTCCATCGTCGTCGGGGTGCTGGTCGGCGCGGTCGGCGGCTTCGTGCTGTCCAGGGCCCTGTCGATGCAGGGCGCCCTGATGATCGTCTTCACGGCGGTGATTGGCGCGGCCGGCGGCGGTCTCGGCTGGTTCTTCGCCGACCACGACCTGGTTCCCAACCAGAAGTTCGCCCTAGCCCGCAAGCAGGCCGAGACCCTGCCCGAGGTGAAGACGCTGCGGGAGCACTACCCGGCCGACTACGCCAAGATGCAGAACGACATGGAGATGGTGAAGGGCAAGCGGCTTGGCGCCGCCGGCATCGCCCAGCTGGTCCATTCCAACGCCCGCACCGTGCTCAGCCGCGAGATGAAGAAGGCCAGCGACGAGAACCTGATCGCCCTGGTGAAGATCCGCCGCGACAAGGCCGAGGCGCTCGGTAAGGTCTCGCCCGCCTACTGCTACGACTTCACCCGCGGCGCCCGCCTGACCTTCGACCCCGACACCGTGGTCAGCGCCGACCTGGTCAAGCGCGAGCGCGACGCGACCGCCGCCATCCTGGAACAGGTGGCTGTCAATCCGGTCAAGGACGCCGCCGGCGCCAACCTCAACCCCGAGGACGGCGGCAAGCTGGTCGACCTCTGGTACGACGTGCAGATGAAGAACCAGATCGGCGACCAGGCCCTGGCCGGCTTCACCCCCGACGACGCCAAGATCGTCCGGCAGCTGACGGGCCGCAACATCTCGGTCAGTGACGCCAGGCGCCAGGCCCTGCTCTGCCGCTACAACATCGCCCTGCTCGACGAGACTCTGAAACTGCCCCCGGCCAAGGCCGCCACGGTGGCCCGGCTGAACGTCGGCAAGGGGCTTTAGCCAACTGCGCTTCGCCCGGGAGCAACAGCGGCTCCCGGGCGTTGTCCCGCCATGGCAAAGCGGGACCTCAAGACCTACGACAGCATGCGCGACTTCGGCGTCACCGCCGAGCCGAGCAGCCAGTCGGCGGTGCAGCCTTCCAAGGCGCTGCGCTTCGTCATCCAGAAGCACGCCGCCACCCGGCTGCACTATGATCTGCGGCTCGAATGGGAGGGCGCCTTCCTCTCCTGGGCCGTCACCCGCGGCCCCTCGCTCGACCCCGCCGACAAGCGCCTCGCCGTCGAGGTCGAGGACCACCCGCTGGCCTACGGCGACTTCGAGGGGACCATCCCCAAGGGCCAGTACGGCGGCGGAACCGTCATGCTGTGGGACCGCGGCTACTGGGCGCCGGAGCCCGGCTTCGACGTCGCCAAGGGCCTCAAGAAGGGCGAACTGAAGATCGTCTTCGCCGGCGAGCGGGTGAAGGGCGGCTATGTCCTGGTCCGGCTGCGCGGTGACAAGTTTGGACGGGGGAAGCGTAACAACTGGCTGCTGATCAAGCACCGCGACGACTGTGTGAAGGAGGGCGACGGCGAGGGCTTCCTGGAGCGCAACGCCACCTCCATCGCGTCGGGTCGGAGCATGGAGGAGATCGCCGCCGGCAAGGGCAGGCGGCCCACCGCCTTCATGACCCGCAAGGCCCCCAAGGCCGACGCCGTCTGGCGGTCCGACCCCGATCCGGAGGCCAGCGCCGAGACCGCCGCCAAGCAGGCCGGCGCGCCCAAGGCCTCGACGTCCAAACAGAAGGCCAAGGCGTTGAAAACCCTGCCGGACTTCATCGAACCCCAGCTCTGCAAACTGGTCGACCGGCCGCCGCAAGGCGCGACCTTCGGCCATGAGATCAAGTTCGACGGCTATCGCATGCAGATGCGCGTCGAGGGCGGCAAGGCGACCCTGCACACCCGCAAGGGTCTCGACTGGACGGAGAAATTCCAGGCCATCGCCAAGGACGCCACCGCCCTGCCCGACTGCATTATCGACGGCGAGATCTGCGCCCTGGACGATGACGGCTCGCCGAGCTTCGCCGGCCTGCAGGCGGCCCTGTCGGACGGCAAGACCGACAGCCTGATCTTCTTCGCCTTCGACCTGCTGGCCGCCAAAGATGAGGACCTGCGCCCCCTGCCCCTGGCCGATCGCAAGGCCCGGCTACAGACCCTGCTCGGCGAGCGCACGACGCGCCTGCGCTACGTCGAGCATTTCACCCAGGCCGGCGACGCGGTGCTCAGTTCCGCCTGCCGCATGTCCCTGGAAGGCATCATCTCCAAGGACCTCAAGGCGCCCTACCAGTCCGGCCGCTCGGCCAGCTGGACCAAGTCCAAGTGCCGCGCCGGCCATGAGGTGGTCATCGGCGGCTGGACGACGACCGGCCCTGCCTTCCGCTCCCTGATCGCCGGCGTCTATCGGGACGGCAAACTGGTCCATGTCGGCCGCATCGGCACGGGCTTTGGCAAGGACAAGGTCGGCGGCCTGCTGGCGAAGTTGAAGGCCCTGGAGATCGACACATCCCCCTTCAGCGACCGCGAGGCGCCCAGCCGGGGCGGCGGCCGCAAGCAGGGCGAGACCCACTGGGTGAAGCCGCAGCTGGTCGCCGAGATCGAGTACGCCGGCCTGACCGGCGACGGCAATATCCGCCAGGCCGCCTTCAAGGGCCTGCGCGAGGACAAGCCGGCCAGGGAGGTCGAGGCCGAGGTGGCGCCGGCCTCCACCGAACTGGCGCAGCCCAAGCCCGCCGCGGCCAAGACCGTCACCGCCAAGGCGACCAGTTCCGCCGAGGTCCTTGGCGTGCGCCTGTCCAGCGCCGACAAGCCGCTGTGGCCTGATGACGGCGATGGCGCGCCAGTCACCAAGCTGGACCTGGCCCGCTACTACGAGGCCGTCGGCCCCTGGATGATCGACCACATCAAGGGCCGTCCCTGCTCGATCATCCGCACGCCGGAGGGCATCGAGGGCGAGAAGTTCTTCCAGCGCCACCTGATGAAGGGGGCCTCTAACCTGCTGACCGAGGTCACGGTCAGCGGCGACCGCAAGGGCTACCTGCAGATCGACCGGGTGGAGGCCCTGATCGCCGTCGCCCAGACCAGCGCCACCGAGCTCCATCCCTGGAACTGCCAGCCCTTCGAGCCCGACAACCCCGGCCGCCTGGTCTTCGATCTCGATCCCTCGCCGGGCCTGTCCTTCGAGGACGTCATAGACGCCGCCCGCGAGGTTCGCGACCGGCTGGAGGAGTTGGGCCTGGTGAGCTTCTGCAAGACCACCGGCGGCAAGGGGCTGCACGTCGTCACGCCGCTCGCCAAGGTGAAGAACGGCCCCGACTGGGACGCCGCCAAGGCCTTCGCCCGCGAGGTCTGCGCCCGCATGGCCGCCGACGCGCCGGACCGCTACCTGATCAACATGAGCAAGGCCAGGCGCGAGGGCCGCATCTTCCTCGACTACCTGCGCAACGACCGCATGAGCACCGCCGTCGCGCCCCTGTCGCCGAGGGCGCGGCCCGGCGCCCCGGTATCGATGCCGCTGACCTGGACGCAGGTGAAGAAGGGGCTGGATCCGATGAAATACACGATCCGCACGGCCCCGAAGATCGTGCGCGGCATGAGCGCCTGGGAAGACTGGTGCGATAGCGAACGCCCCCTGGCGGCGGCGATCAAGCGACTGGAGCGGGAGACGAAGGCGGCGGGCGAGGCACGGATTGGCGTCTGACCATTGGAGCAGATAATCCGGGGACACTATATAGATTTTCGAACCGCCAAAGCCCGGCCCGGCAGATGCCGATGACGAAAATCTATATAGTGTCCCCGGATTATCTGCCGCCACCGGCGGTGATCAGGCCCGCTTCTTCGCCGGCGCGGTCTTCCCCTTCGCCTCCAGGCTCTTCTTCAGCGCCGCCATCAGGTCGACCACATTGGTATCCTCCGGCTCCACAGCCTTCACCCGGCGGCTCTTACCCTTCCGCTTCTCGGCGATCAGGTCGCGCAGGGCGTCCTCATAGCGGTCGTTGAACTTCGAGGGGTCGAAGGGCCCCTCCTTCTGCTCGATGATCTTCTCGGCGATGGCGACCATCTCCTTGTCGCCCTTGTGGGCCGGGATGTCGTCGAAGTAGTCGCCGGCGTCGCGCACTTCCGTGTTCGAGCGCAGCGACCAGGCGATCAGCCCCTTGCCGCGCGGCTCGATGCCCAGCAGCCGCTCGCGCTGGTGCATGACCAGCCGCGCCAAAGCCACCTTCTTCGTCTTGCCCATGGCGTCGCGGATGACGCTGAACGCATCGAGCGCCAGCTTGCCATCCGGGACCAGGTAGTAGGGATTGTCCCAGTACAGCCGGTCGATGTCCCCGGCGTCGACGAACCGCTCGATGTCGATGGTGCGGGTGCTCTCCAGCCGCACCGCGTCGATCTCGTCCTGGGTGACGACGATGTAGCTGTCCTTCTCGTACTCGTAGCCCTTGACCAGGTCCTTGCGCTCGACAGGCCCCTTGTCGGGGTCGGTCGGGATCATCCGGATGCGGTTGTGGGTGTCCTTGTGCAGCAGGTTGAAGTGCACCTCGCCGCTGGCCTGGGTCGCCGTGTAGAGGGCGACCGGACAGGTGACGAGCGACAGGCGCAGGTGGCCTTGCCAGGTGGGGCGGGCGGGCATGGCGGGTCTCCGGTTCGCGGAGTCCAACGCCCGCCCGTCTCTGGGGTTGCGGTCAGTACTTGGCCCGCAGGGTCAGGCTGACGGTGCGGTCCTCGCCCGGCGTGCCGACGATCAGGCCGCTGTTGCCCGAGACGACGGTGATGTTCTGCACATACTCCTCGTCGAAGGCGTTCCGGACCAGCAGGAAGGCTTCCCAGCCGCTGTCCGACTTGAAGCCGGCGCGCAGGTTGACCAGTTCATAGGCCGGCAGCCGGGCGTACTTCGACACCGCCGAGTCGGCGAAGTAGGCCGAGCGGAAGTTGGCGTCGACGCCGAGGTAGGCCTCGCCGACGAACTTGCCGACCGTCAGCTCCTGCCGGTATTCGCCGCCGAACGCCCCGGCCCACTTCGACACGCCCGGCAGTTCCTTGCCCGACAGGTCGCAGGCCGCCGTCGCCGTGCCGATCCGCTCCAGCGGGCAGGGCCCGTTCTCGAAGCTGTCGTACTGGGCGTCGGTGTAGGCGAGGTTGCCGTAGAAGGTGAAGCCGCCGATCGACCGGGTGGTCAGGTCCAGTTCGACCCCGTTCAAGGTCACCTTCTCGGCGTTGGCCAGGTAGCCGCGCAGGGCGCCGGGGCCGGTGTCGACGACGTTGGCCTGGAAGTTCTCCACGTCGGTGGCGAACACCGCGGCGTTGAGCACGATCAGCTCGTCGAACAGCTGGGTCTTGATGCCGGCCTCGTAGGTCGTCACCTCCTCGGGCTTGACCACGGCGCTGACCAGCGACGGCGTTCCGGCCGCCGTGTTGGGGATGCCGGCCATGTTGATGCCGCCCGACTTGAAGCCCTGTGACCAGGTTCCATAGAGGTGGATCTTGTCGGTGAGGTCATAGGACACCGCGATCTGGCCCGACCACGACCCGTCGCTGGTGTCGGCCGCATAGGCCTGCGGCCGGGCGATGCCGAGGCGGCGGTTGATCAGCACCGGATCGGCCGTCACCAGCCCGCCGGAGGTGGTGGCGATGTATTCGCCCTCCTTCTCTTCCTTGGTGTAGCGGATGCCCGGGGTGATGCGCAGCTTGTCGGTGATGTTCCAGGTCAGCTGGCCGAAGGCGGCATAGCTGGTGGTGTCGATGGTCGAGTCGTTGAACACCTTGTAGCCGTCCAGCAGGGCCGGCGGCGTCACCGTGCCGGGCAGCAGCCAGTAGGTGGCGTCGGCGCCGTACTCGGTGATCCCGTGGGTGGTGATGTTCTGGTCGTAATAGTAGAGGCCCGCGGTCCAATCGATGGTGTTGGACCCGTTCGAGCTCAGCCGGATCTCCAGGCTGTCCTGCTTCTGGTGCGAGGGGTTGGCCGACTGGCGGGTGACGTCGAGCGCGGTGTAGTCGCGGTCGTTGCGCGGTTCCCAGTCCCACTCGCGGTGGGCGCCGATGGCGGTCAGGGTGGCGAAGCCAAAGTCATAGTCGGCGGTCAGGGCCAGGCCGCTGAGCCATTGGTCGGCCTGGATGTCGCCGTCGACGTCAGCCTTGCGGTCGAAGATGTTGGTGCTGGCCGGCGCATAGCCCTTGCCGGCGGCCAGGGCGGCGTACTGCTGGTTGGCCGGCTTCAAGGTCGTCCCGACCTTGTAGAACAGCTGGGTGCAGCATTCCGGCTGCTGGGCCGTGTAGTCGGCGGCGAAGCGCAGCAGCAGCTTGTCGGTCGCCTGCCAGTACAGCTGGCCGCGGACGGTCTCGCTCTCGCGGGCGTTCTGGTCCTTCTTCTGGACAGGGTTGTAGACGTCGCCGTCGCGATAGGTGGCCACCGCCGACAGCCGGAAGGCCAGCACGTCCTTGACGATGGGGGCGCTGACCGTGCCCTTGAACTGCTTGAAATCGTAGCTGCCGAAGCTGGCTTCGACCCGCGCCTCGAGCGCGTCCAGCGAGGCGTCCTGGGTGACGATGTTCAGGGCGCCGGCCGTGGTGTTCTTGCCAAACAGCGTGCCCTGCGGCCCGCGCAGCACCTCGACCCGCTCGATGTCGATGAAGTCCGACAGCGCGGCGCCCGGCCGCGAGTTGTAGACTCCGTCGATATAGATGCCGACGCCCTGCTCCAGCCCATCGTTGGCCAGGCCATAGGAGGCGCCGAGCCCACGGATGGTCAGGGCCGTGTTGCGACCGTTGGGCGACAGCACCTGCAGGGTCGGCACCAGCTGGGTCAGCTGGCTGACATTGCCCACCCCGGCCTGCTCCAGCTTGACGCCGCTGGTCACCTGCAGGGCGATCGGCACGGCCTGGGCGCTTTCCTCGCGACGGCGGGCGGTGACGATCAGTCCATCGACCGTGCTGTCGTCTGGCGCTTCGGCGACGGCAGCGGCGTCCTCGACCGCCTTCTCGTCGGCGGCGAAGGCCGCGGGTCCGGCCATCAGGCAGGCGGCGCCGGTCAGCAGCAGAAGTTTACGCGACAGGCGATTGCGAACGGCCATGGCCAGTATCCCCAACCGTGCGCGCCGCCCCCATGGCTTCGCGTTCGGTGTGGGACTGTTATTATTCCTACTACATCGATGGGTATTAAGCAGTTTTTCTAAAGGCGCCTTTATCATGCCCACGCGGGCGGGCGTTTAGGGGCGATCCGGGACACCGACCGCTCGGGGGGTGAGCGGGACGGAAGGACCGCCGCCAGGACGCCCGCCCGCGCGGGCACAGTCGGCGGATGGCTACAGCAGCCACCCTCCGACTCCGGCCGGCTCGGCGCCGGTCAGCACCACGCCACCGGTCGCATCGCCGGTGATCTTGACCTGCAGGTCGATCTTCCTGTCGCCGTCCACGTCCAGCCGCAGCAGGGTGGTGTCCGAGGCCGCCACATAGGTCAGCGTCGCCTGCCCGGCATGGCCGGTGAAGGCGGAGACGAAGGCGAAGGCCTGGTCGCCGGCCAGCGCCGCATCGGCGTCGATGCCCGACAGGTCGATCCCGTCACCCTCCGCGAACGACAGGTCGAGAATCTGGTCGGTGTCCGTCGCGCCGCCCAGGCCGCTGGCGTGGATGGCGTCGTCGAGGAAAAGGAAGCTGTCCGCCCCCGCGCCGCCGCTCAGGCGATCGCCGCCCGTCCCGCCGTCCAACCGGTCGTCGCCGTCGCCGCCCAGCAGGCTGTCCGCCCCGCCGAGGCCCGACAGCAGGTTGCCGCCGGCGTTGCCGGTCAGGGTGTTGGCCTGGGCATTGCCGGTCCCGTCCAGGTCGGCCGCGCCGGCCAGGAACAGCTGCTCGACGTGGTCGCCAAGGGCGTAGTCGGCGCTGGCCCAGACCTTGTCGATTCCGCCGGTCGCGGTCTCGACGATCTCATCGCCCGTGGCGTCGACCCAGTAGGTGTCGTAGCCGTCGCCACCCATCAGGACATCGTCGCCGCTTCCGCCATCGAGCAGGTCATTGCCCGCGCCCCCCTCCAGGATGTCGGCCCCGTCCGCGCCGTTCAGCGTGTCGGCGCCGTCCAGGCCGAAGAGGTGGTTGGCCCCGGCGTTGCCGTCGATCACGTTGTTGAGGGCAGTTCCCGTCCCATCGATGTCGGCGAGGCCGATCAGCGTCAGGTTCTCCAGTCCGATGCTCAGGGCAAAGCTGGCCAGGGACTGGACGGTGTCCGTGCCGCCGACCACGGCCTCGACGACGACGTCCCCGGGATCGTCGACATGGTAGGTGTCGTTGCCCGCCCCGCCGATCATGAGGTCGGCGTCGGCCCCGCCGTCCAGCACGTCGTTGCCCGCCCCGCCCTCCAGCCGGTCAATGCCGCCGCCACCGGTCAGGATGTCGTTGCCCGAGCCGCCCAGCAGCAGGTCGTCGCCGCCCCGGCCGCTCAGGGCGTTGGCGGCGGCGTTGCCCGTGATCGTATTGGCCGAACCGTTGCCGTTCCCGATGAGCGCCCCGGTCTGCAGCACCAGGTTCTCGATCTCGCCGCTGATCGTGTAGTCGCAGCAGCTGTAGACCGTATCGAACCCCTCCCCGGACAGTTCGACCAGCAGGTCGCCCGGGTTCTCGACGTAGTAGACGTCGTTCCCCGTCCCGCCTTCCATCGTGTCGACCCCGACTCCGCCGATCAGCCGGTCGGCGCCGCCCAGGCCATACAGGTGGTCGTCCGCCGCCCCGCCGGTGATCTGGTTGTCCAGGCTATTGCCGGTCAGGCTCTGGGCCCGCGCCGAGGTTCCGACAAGGCGTTCGACATTGGCCGTCAGGATGTAGCTCGACCGCGCCGTCTCGACCGTATCGGTCCCGCCGCCCACCAGTTCCACCACCAGATCGCCGGCATTGTCGACCACATAGGTGTCATTGCCCGCCCCACCGGTCAGGCCGTCGGCCCCGGCGCCGCCGTCGATGCGATCGTCGCCGCCCGCGCCCTTCAGGTTATCGGCGCCGGCCCCGCCGATCATGGTGTCGGCGAAATCCGTGCCCCAGAAGTCGTCAGCATCGCGGCTTCCCGCCAGAGTCACGCCCGCGTCCCGCGGATCGACGATCGCGGTCCGGACCAGCGCTCGGTCATCGTCAGTGGCTGAGACCACGACCCGCCCATCGGCGAGCATGGCCAGCGACGGCGCCACCAGTCGGCGGTCAAGCCCGGATTCGCCCCGCAGCACCTCCAACGGGCTGTCCAGCGCCTGGCCGTCGGCGTCGAACCGCTGCAGCCACACATGGCCGACAGCCTCACCGTCGAAGGTGGTCGAGGCCACGACGAAACCGCCGTCCGGCAGACCCAGCACATCCAGGAAGGTTCCGAAGATGACTCCGCCGATGATGGCGGGCCCGACCGTGATGGCGGCGCCCACCGTCCCGCCATCGGCGTCGTAGCGCTGGGCGTAGGCGACGCCGGAGGTGATCCAGGTCAGCACGAAGCCGCCGTCCTCCAGCGCCGCGGCCTGCGGGGCAAAGTTGCCGGTGGCGCCGATCTCCGGCAGGGCCAGCTCAGCGGTGCGCGGCGTGCCGTCGGCCTCGAAGACCCTGGCCTGGGCGCCGAGGTTGGAATCCCGCCAGACCATGGCGAAGCCGCCGTCCGCCAACACCGCGATCGAAGGCGTAAGCTGCACGCCGGGAATGGTCTCGTTGGCCCGGGCCGGCTGGGTCGCTTCCGAGCCGTCGGCCTCGAAGATCTGGAAATAGATATTGCTCGAGGTCGGGTCGTCGGCGGTGATCGTCGCCTGCCAGGCCACAAGCAGGCGCCCGCCATCGAGCGGCTTGGCGTCGACGAACTGGCCGCCCAGGGAAAAGGGGAAGCTGATGTCCTGGATGACCTGGCCGTCGTCGCCGATCAGCAGGATGTGGTTCAGGCCCGCGCTGGCGTCCGCCAGGAAGACGACGGGCCGCCCGTCGCCGTTCAGCGTCACCACCGGCGGGCGGGCGCCGGCCATGATCAGCGTCGTATCGCCCGCCGCCACGCCGCCGCTGGCGTCGAAGCGGCGCCACAGCACGCCGGCGCCGGCATAGGCCATGGCGTAGCCGCCGGTCGGCAGGGCGCCGACGGTCTGGTCGCCGCCGGCGAAGGTGGTCTGGGCGGACCAGAGGGTCAGGGCAGGCATCGGATCGTTCTCCAGAAGCGATCCGTCCCAATGACCCCACATTGTGGCCCCGTGAACTGTAGAAAACTGCTAGTCTACCCGAAGTGAGGGGGGCCTTACGCTCATGACCGCCGCCGAAAGTTGGCAGACCACCAGCGTTCTGACGCCGCAGCGCATCGCCGCCGCCCGCGCCCACCCTCGGTTCCGCGACGCCGTCCTTGCTCTGGCCCGCACCAGCGTCGCCACCTACAGCGGCCACCCCCTGCTCAACATCGTCGCCTCCGACCGAGGCCGGTTCGTCGTCGCCATGCTGATCGCCCGGCTGCACCAGGAGGGCCGGCTGACCCCCGCCAACCTCAAGCAGCTGGCGGCGCGACAGGGCTTCGCCAGCCCCGGGCGCACCGCCGCCCTGATCGCCCTGATGCGCTGGGCCGGTTACCTCGCCACCGAAGGCGACGAGCGCCGCCTGAGCCCGACCCCGAAGTTCTTCGCCGCCCACCACCAGCGCACCACCGGCGAACTGGCCGCCGTCGGCCACGTCAGCGAGGCGGCCCGCAGCGTCAGCCAGCGGCTCGCCGCCGACGACGCCCTGCTCACTCGCTTCCTGGGCGCCCTCTGCCGGCAGTTCGACAGCGGAGAGCGGCTGATCGACCACGCGCCGCAACTGGAATTCAGCATCGAGCGGGTCGGCGGTTTCCTGCTGCTCAACGACCTGATGCTGCGCGCCCGCGAGACGTCCGCGCCGCTGGAGGTTTCGATTTCCGGGTACGCCCGCCGCTTCGCCATCTCCCGGCCGCAGGTGCATCTGGTCCTCCGCCAGGCGGCGGAGCACGGCCTGATCGAACGCCTCGGCGGCCAGGTGCGCGTCCTGCCGGCCCTGCTTCGCGCGCTGGACGACTTCTTCTCGGCGGTGATCGTCGCCAACAGCCTGGCCGCCGAAGAAGCGCTCGGCGTTTAGAACGGCTGTTTTATCGCCCTTGCCTAATTCCGCGCCGGCCGTAATGCTCCGCTTCCTGTACGGAAGGGTGGGTAGACGTGAGTCAGATCGAAAACGGGGCGCCGGAGGCGACCGGCGAGGCGGAGGCGGCCACCAAACAGCTGGTCTTCAACGCCGCCGAGCGATTGTTCGCCCTCCACGGTTTCCAGAACGTCTCGGTGCGCGACATCACCGCCGAGGCCGGGGTCAACCTGGCCTCCGTGAACTACCATTTCGGGTCCAAGGACAGCCTGCTGTTCGAGATCTTCCGCCGCCGCACCACCGAGCTGAACCGCGAACGGGCCCGGATGCTGCACGAGGTCACCGACGCCCATGCCGGCAGCCCGCCGGTGCGCGAGATCCTCACCGCCCTGATCGCCCCGCCCCTGCGCTGGCTGGACCCGGCCAACGACCGCCGCATCTCCCTGCAGTTCCTGATCCGCGCCCGCAGCGAGGGGGCCGCCGAGATCAAGGAGGTGCTGTCGACCGACGTCTCTCACCTGAAGCGCTTCAGCGACGCCCTGCTCAACGCCCGGCCGGACCTGGCGCCGGAGGAGGTCTACTGGCGGCTGCACTTCGTGCTCGGCATGATCCACCAGAACCGCTTCATGGAGATCGACCGCCTGCACGTGCTGTCGGAAGGCCTGACGCGCGAGGACGACATCCCCGCCCTGCAACGCCGTATGGTCGACTTCGCGGCGGCGGGATTCGAGGGCTGACCCCCGGTCAGTGCGTCGTCGAGGTTTCGGCGAACACCCCGTCGCGCAGCTCGGCCGGGATCGACAGATAGACCGTCGGCGGCTTGATCCCCAGCCGCGCCCGCGCCGCCTCCAGATCTTCGGCGAACAGGGCCGGATAGTCGACTTCCGGCAGCCAGGCGGCCGCCTTGCCGTTGTTCCAGGCCTGGCGGATGGCGGCGCGATAGGGCTGGCCGTTCCTGGCCTTGCCGAACTTGTCGCCCGCCGCGATGGCGATCACCGCAAAGCCCAGGCTCCGCGTCTGCTGATACGAGAACGCCACCAGGCAGGCCTCGCCCAGCGCGTCGGTGCGATAGCCGCTCAGCACATGCCAGATGTCGTGCACGTCGCGCAGCCGCCGGCCGTACCAGGTCAGCGGATGGGCAGCCTCGACCTGGCTGTCAGCCGTCTGCTCGCTGATCTCCTTCAAGCCATCGGCGGTGAAGCCGCGCTCGTCCATATGGGCCAGGTAGGCGGCGCCGACCGTGCCGGGCGCGAAGCTCTCCAGCCAGGCGCGGTCCATCAGCCGGTCGTTGAGTTCGTCCCGCTCATAGGCGATCCGCCCGCCCTGCGGCGTCTTCAGGAGCCGCGCATAACCGTTGGGCAGCGCCTTGCCGGCCAGGGCCCGCATCAGGTCGAACACCGCGGCGGTGTCCTCCTTGTCGGCCATCAGCCGGCTGACGGCCTTGAAGGCGCGGATCGGCTGCAGCCGCATGGTCTCGCCCTTGCGGAACTCGACTTCGGGGCGTTTGGCGGCGACGATGGAGGGGCTCATGGCGTTCATGTGTCGAATCCCGGGGGAGGAAGGTTTCGGCAGTGGTCGCGCCATTTCATATGTTAACAGTGATTAGATGGCAAGGGGGCCAAAATGCCGCGCCTGCAAAAACGCTCGGTGTCACTCACCGGCCACGCCACCTCCCTGGCCCTGGAGCCGGAGTTCTGGGCCGTGCTCGACACGGCGGCGGCTGAGGACGGGGTCAGCACGGCGGCGCTGATCGTGCGCATCGACGCCGGCCGCGGCGAGCGGCCGCTGGCCTCCGCCTGCCGGGTGTTCGCCCTCAGCCGGGCCGCGCGGGGCTAGGCACGGGCAGCGGTTCGGGGTTCGGCGCCGCCGGCAGCTTCGGGGTCCTGGGCAGCTGCACATCGATGTCGGCCCGGTTCGGCAGGCTCGGCGTATTGCCGCTCCACACCGCCCAGCCGATCAGCAGGGCGAGGATGAACACCACCCCGAACAGAAACGTCGTGAACCTCCCTGCCCCGTGATGTGACCTGACATGGGCCATGGCGTGGTCTCCTTGTGCAGGGAGAAAACGGTTTGAGCCGAACGGCGTTCCGCTGGCGCCCTACCCCAAGCTCCGATCACCCCGACGAACGTCGGGGCCCAGCTGGCAAGCCGTGCAAGGCTTTGGCTCTGATCAGCGCTGCCCCCAGCTCCGCCGGCGGACACTGGGCCCCGACTTTCGTCGGGGTGATCGGTTTGAGGGTGGGCGCCCTCCCCGCCCGAGCTTGTGCTACATACGTTCCCCTGATGCCAGAATCTCCCGCCCCCTCTCCGACTCCCAAGATCTCCGACCTCGCCCGCGTCGATCGCGATCCCGGGGCCCCCGACTACCGTGACGGCCTCAACCCCGAGCAGCGCGCCGCCGTCGAGGCCACCGAGGGGCCCGTCCTCGTCCTGGCCGGGGCCGGCACCGGCAAGACGCGCGTGCTGACCACCCGCCTGGCCCACATCCTGGCCACCGGCCGCGCCAAGCCGTGGGAACTGCTGGCCGTCACCTTCACCAACAAGGCGGCCCGCGAGATGCGCGAGCGCATCGCCGCCATCATCGGCCCCAGCGCCGAGGGCCTGCGCTGGCTGGGCACCTTCCACAGCGTCGCCGCCCAGATCCTGCGCCGCCACGCCGACCTGGTGGGCCTGAAATCCAGCTACACCATCCTCGACACCGACGATCAGGAACGGCTGATCAAACAGGTCATCGAGGCCGCCGACCTCGACCCCAAGCGCTGGACGCCCAAGGCCCTGGCCGGCCTGATCGACCACTGGAAGAACCGCGGCTGGACCCCGGACAACCTGCCCCCGGCCGAAGGCTCACACTTCGCCAACGGCAAGGGCGAGACCCTCTATGCCGCCTACCAGGCCCGCCTGCGCACGCTCAACGCCTGCGACTTCGGTGATCTGCTGCTCCACAACATCACCATCTTCCAGAAGCACCCGGACATCCTCGCCGACTACCACGCCCGCTTCCGCTACATCCTCGTCGACGAGTACCAGGACACCAACGTCGCCCAGTACCTGTGGCTCAGACTGCTCGGCCAGGCCCGCCAGAACGTCTGCTGCGTCGGCGACGACGACCAGTCGATCTACGGCTGGCGCGGGGCCGAGGTCGACAACATCCTGCGCTTCGAGCGCGACTTCCCGGGCGCCCAGGTCATCCGCCTGGAGCGCAACTACCGCTCGACCAGCCACATCCTGGCCGCCGCCAGCGGCCTGATCGCCGCCAACAAGGGCCGGCTGGGCAAGACCTTGTGGACCGACGCCGACGGCGGCGACAAGGTCACCGTGCGCGGCGTCTGGGACGGCGAGGCCGAAAGCCGCCTGATCGGCGAGGAAATCGAGCGCTGGAAGAAAACCGGCCGCCGCTACAAGGACGTCGCCATCCTGGTCCGCGCCTCCTTCCAGATGCGCGCCTTCGAAGAGCGTTTCGTCATGCTGCAGATCCCCTACAAGGTGATCGGCGGCCCCCGCTTCTTCGAGCGGGCCGAGATCCGCGACGCCCACGCCTACCTGCGCCTGATCCAGTCGCCCGACGACGACCTGGCCTTCGAGCGCATCGTCAACGTGCCCAAGCGCGGCATCGGCGACACCAGCGTCCAGAAGATCCTCACCCTCGCCCGCCACCACGGCGTCAGCGCCATCGACGCCTCCCGGGGCCTGGTCAACACCGACGAACTGGTCGGCAAGACCCGCACCGCCCTGGCGACCTTCGTCCGCGACATCGACCGCTGGACCGCCCAGCTGCAATCGGGCCAGACCGACCACGTCCGCCTGACCGAGACCATCCTGGAGGAGAGCGGCTACACCGACGCCCTGCGCCTCGACAAAGGCCCGACCAGCCAGACCCGGCTGGAGAACCTCAAGGAGCTGGTCCAGTCGATGGGCCAGTTCGAGGCCCTCGGCGACTATCTCGAGCACGTCTCCCTGGTCATGGACCTCGACCGCGGCGGCGGCGACGACAGCGTCCAGATCATGACCCTGCACAGCGCCAAGGGCCTGGAGTTCCCCCTGGTCTTCCTGCCCGGCTGGGAGGAAGGCGTCTTCCCCAGCCAGCGCAGCCTTGACGAGAAGGGTGAGAAGGGCCTGGAGGAGGAGCGGCGCCTGGCCTACGTCGGCATCACCCGGGCCCGCGAACAGGCCCGCATCAGCTTCGCCGCCAACCGCCAGGTCTACGGCCGCTGGACCAGCCAGCTCCCCAGCCGCTTCGTCGACGAACTGCCGCCGGATACCGTCGATGCGGCGTCGGAGACGGGTTACTACGGCGGCGGCCCCGGCATGAGCCAGCCCACCACCAGCCGCTGGGACGCCGACCACACGTTTGGGCAGGGCTACAGCTCGCCGGGGTGGAAGCGCGCGCAAGCCAGAAGCTACCAGGGCAGCCACCCCGGCCGCCAGCAGGTCATCGAAGGCGAAGGCCGCCTGGTGGCGGTGTCGGCCCCCGAGAAGGAGAGCGCCTACGCGCGGGGGGACAGGGTGTTCCACATCAAGTTCGGCTACGGCGCGGTGGTGGCCGTGGAGGGGAACAAGCTGACGGTGGCGTTCGAGCAGGCGGGCGAGAAGAAGGTGATCGACAGTTTTGTGGAGCGGGGGTGAGGTTCCGGACACTGCGACATGCGTCCGGACGGCCAAACAACGCGGCCAAGTGCCAAGAGGCATCTAACGACTGACTTGGTTCCGCGTGGAAACCGGCGCTCCAACCCCACTTACGTCCAAGAGCTCCACGCTAAGTATGCAATGCTGCTCGTCGAGCGCGGCCCCAAAGAAAGCGCAAGGCACAGAAGCTGAAGTTATATACGTAATTCTTGCCGTCGCAAGACGGCCAGTGAATGCATTGGCCACCGGGTCCCACTCTTTGTACAGAACCACATCTCCAACTTGAAACCGACGGTCGTCGGCGCGCCGTAGATCATGGCGCTTCTCGCCTCGTATGAGCGGCTCAAAGAACGCGGGCCAAGATTTGACTTCGTGGTTCGGAGAGTTGCTTTGCATATTCAGACTTCCATCGCGCGTTCGCGCACGGTTGAAGACGACGCGCGGCGACGAAGATCGGCCGGCATATAGTCACTAAGGAACGCAAGAAGCTCTTGTCGAAACAGCCTCCAGGCTTGGATCGTCGGAGACTGCAGGTTCTCAGCCTCCATTGCTCCCTCGCCATGGAAATAGGCCGCTACTAGGTGCCAATTGAGGGATGCGCCGTAAGCCAACATGCCTCTCCCTGCCTCCTCGAGAAGCAAATTCTCGCCGCTGTATTTGTGGAGAATGTCATAAGCAACTGCCGCATGCACCTCAGCCGCAGACGAGGCGTCGGAGCGCTCGATAAGAATATCAAAAATATCAGATATTATGCCCCGAAGAGCCGGGTCTGCGGCGTCCGAACTACCTATGCCCTCTAGCAACCCCAACAGGAGTTCCGGCGGATATGAAGATAATCCAGAGACAACCTCCGGAAGATGACTCAAAGCTTGAACGGCAAACCGGTACGCAACCTGCTGCCTCAACACAAAGGGCGAATTGTCAGCACACGACTGGATAATGGCAACAACTTCATTGGCAGCGTCTATTACACTCCTAAGGCCCTGTGCGACTTCCCATCCAATGCAATCACCTAACCATAGTGCGAGCGATGCCTGTTGCAGAGCGGAGTAGCCGCCGTCAGCTATAGCCAGTCGGGCGACGGACAATGTGGCTTGAGGTAGCGCCCACACCGATCGGAAACTCTGCCGGAGGCTACGAAGAATGCCTTGATTATCCAATAGCGACACGGTCAGAACAGCAAGCAACGTCAGCTTCCTCGACCGTGCCTGAAGAACCTCCTTGGCAAGAATGAGTTCTGAAAATCCGCCCAGAGATTTAAAAAAATCTCCGTCCTGCTCTAAGACATCAGCTCGGCCAAGAAGTATAGATACCGCCTCATCCAACCCACATAACGTATACGGATTCAGGGATCCCTCTACGGCTCCATAAATTCGACGTAGATCGAATTTACCGACCAAGCCTGTCCCGGCCCAATCCAGCGCGTCTAGGCAGATAATCAAGACGAACAAACCGAGTGCTAACCTCGATTCGTCCGTGTCGCCTTGGTCTATGTGATTATAGATTCGCTCTTCAAGAAATGCGCTCGACGGTGCGCCGGTGACCAAAAACTCATATATGCTCTGCGGGACACGGGGAGCTACGGTATTCCCAATCACTGGGAATGGCATCGAGAGGTTCAACTCAAATCTTATCGAAGTCGCGACAACCTCTTCCATTACATCTGCACACCGCGCATTTCCGTAGAAGATTGTAGTTATATTTCTTTCCACAGATGACGAATCTGCAATATTCTTGTACTGATCTAAATCCGCCTCAGAAATCATCGGGCAAATCAAAATATTTCCGCGGTACTCGTCCGTTACAGACTCGCGCGCCGACAACGCCTCATAAGGTGTGATTCCTTTTGCACAAAATACGACCCGCCAATAACGTTGCGGGTTGTCGAAGATCAATGATCTTGCAACATTGAGCGCCGCGAAGAAACCGTCGCAAAAATGCTCCCCACCAACTCCTGTGGTTTGTGTTCTAACCACAAATGCGGCCGCTGGCACAACTTTCGTTGTCGACAAGAGGTAATCTTCGTACGCAATACCTTCATCTCTTGCCGAAATTGCGATGCGGGTGGGATTCAACACCCCTAGTCGACCGGACCAGACCTCTGGAGGACCGCGCTCAAAGGCACCATCCCACCAATGCGGTTTCAGGACTAAATCCTCCAAAACCGCGTCCAGAAGACCTCGATCTTGCTGGGCGTTAAGGTCACGGGCTCGCCAAAGATCTAGATTTTCAGGAGCGATCAGTCTGCGCTTTACTTCCTCCCAAGTTCCACCACGCGCGGCACCAGGCTTCACTTCGATTATATCAAAACTGGTGTTCAGGTAGGCTCGAACGTTGCGTACCAGTTGCGGCCGACGCCCCCATTGGAGAAGCGGCGGTACCGGCCCAGCTACGACTGGGAGGGCTAGCATGGCCAACGGCGATCCGGCCTTCGCGACCTTGACGACAAGCTGCTGGGAATCAACCTGTACTTTTACGAGTTGATGCGCGGCCCAGTGAAGCCAAGACTGGCGAGCAGAGCCAAGTTCAGTCGGTCGTTCATCTAGCTCCCACTCGTCCGGCGGACGCACAAACCGGCCTTCGCCCATGTCTGCGAGGTCACAAAGACAAAGGACGGTCGCAGCGGTCATGGCGGTTGGGCCGATATCGTTCGACCAAAGATCGCCCCAATAGTCGACCAGCGAAATTTCCCCCTCCAGTCCCTCGATGCCCGACGCAAAGCTGTAGTTGCAGATCGATGCATCGCTTAGCCAGATTGAAGACGGATCGCCGTGAGTCTGGCATATTCGCGCAAGCAGTATGGCAATCAGATAGGGAGTTTCATCCGGCCAATCCTCGCTCATCTGAGATTGCCAGAATGCCGTCCAATTCGCCGTTGAGCTCGAACCGCCCGATTTTAGCGGTTTGATGAGGGTCCTCTCAATATACTGTAGAGACCTCACGTCATGGCCACGGCGCTGCTGTTGACTGTATCTCAAGTTTCGATCGCCGAGAGGCGAAACATCGTTTCGGACGCCCATTCCAATGTCGTGAAGGACAAAGGAGCAGTAAACAAGGAGTAGACATCCCACGGTGCCCAATGGGCTTTCCTCGGGGATACTACTCTTCCAAGTCTTCATTAAATTGAGCGCAAATTTTCCGAGCCTAAGGTGGTGTTCAGGACCATGCCCTGCAAACATCACTGTCTGTTGATCTGCCTGGACCGCCGTCGAATACGCGGCATCGACGATGTCCTGAAAGGCATCAATAGCGACGTTTTTATAAGGGAGGCTTGGGCCGTCGTCGCAAAATAACTCGACGGCTTCCCGAAAGGCCCCTACGAGCGCGATTCCTGCGCTACTTCTTTCCACCATTTACTTAACCAAGCATCAAATCTAGGCGGCCAAGTCGCGAGTCATGTTCAAGTTCGAATTGAGACTGAAGATCGGCTACGGACTGCCCTTTTTTCTCGGCTTCGGCCTCGAACAACTCTTTCAGCCGGAAATTGCGGAACTCGACCCCCGGGCAAATCACTTCCAACAGCGGCGCTATTTCCGCCTCTTGTCCCTCAGCCTCCATCAGACACCCAATGATCGGCCACTCATCGAACGTAACTTGAATCCCATTTCGCCTAAATACTGACCGAGTTTTCGGTATCCGAAATAATTCCGGATAGCCCAGCGCCTCTAGTAATTGACGAATTGGATCGACCTGGTTCTCGGCAAGAGGGACATTTATTTCTATGCGCCGACTGAAAGTTTCATCGCCTTGAAAGTGACCCTTGTAGGTCAACTCGGCTTTTCCGCCTTCACTTCGAATACGGATTTTCTGTCCTGAACGGAACAAAGATCCATCCGGCAAGTCGAGCATCGTATCGATTTGTTCAACCGACGGTTCTTCAACGAAGCCGATGGCCACCAAGCGTGACTGAATCACCTCTCGATCTTGAACAACGGCTCGGGTTTCAATTTCTTGGCCCATCGGTTCAACCCTCCCACACCGGCGGAGAATGTCGCGTAAATAGCGCAACGTCTAGCCACTCGCTGTGGACGAATTTTGATGCAAAGGTCGCTGTAGTCCCTACTCCACCACCTCCTGTATCCGCCGCACCATCTTCAACACCGTCGCCCGCGGCATGAACCGCGTCAGCCACGCCGTCCGCGCGTTGCCCTTGCCCGTGATCACCACCGGCCGGTTGCGCTTCCAGCCCTCGTAGCCGGCCCGGGCCACCGGTTCGCTGCCCATCACCTCCGCCGTCTTGCCCAGGCGCGTCCTCCCCGTCCCCGCCCGCGCCCGGAACTCGCTCTTGGTCGCCCCCGGGCACAGGCAGCTGACCCGCACCCCCGAGTCCCGCGCCTCTTCCCAGAGCGCCTCGGAGAGCGACAGCACGAAGGCCTTGGAGGCGTAGTACATGGCCATGAACGGCCCCGGCACGAAGGCCGCCATCGAGGCGACGTTGAGCACCCCGCCCCGCCCCCGCGCCAGCATCCCCGGCCAGTAGATGTGGGTCAGCTCGGCCAGGGCCCGGTCGTTGAGGTCGATCATCCCCAGCTGGTCGGCCCTGTTGGATCCCGCGAACCGCACGACCGCCGCCGCCCCATAACGAACATTGTTCGGTCATTGTCGCGCCGCTTCGACTGCATTAGCCTCATCGTTGAAAGTCGATAGACACCCGCACACCGTGTCTCGGCTTCAAAAGGGGGAAAGCAATGTCCGATCAATCCAAACTGCTGCTGGCCGCCGACAAGGCGCTCAAGCTCGCCGACGACCTGGCCCTGCTGAAGGCCCTGGCCGAAACGGTCAAACACTGGGACGAGCTGCGCAAGAAGATCACCGGCGCCACCACCGCCGAAGCCCTGCTGACCCAGATCATCACCGACCTGAACAGCGCCGAGGTCAAGGCGGCGTTCGAGGCGCTGAGCCTGGGCGACACCTACGGCGACCTGAAGGCCTTCCTCGGCAAGCTCGGCGACGCCGCCGGCCAGATTCCGGACAAGTACAAGGCGCTGCTCAATCCCCTCGACCATTTCGCCCCGGGCGACAGCAAGGCCGTGGTCGACTGGTCGATCACCCGCTCCGACAAACTGCCGACCGACAGCGACCAGTATTCCCTGACGCTGGGGGCCACTGCCCGCGTCGGCTTCAACGCCGCCGCCAAATGGCCGGGCGGCGATCCGGCCCCCGCCAAGCTGCTGAAGATCGGGGCCAGCGGCGAGGTCTCGGCCGGCGCCAAGGTCAAGGTTCCCTACAGCTTCGGCAGCGTCGCCGGCGGCGCCTCGGGCACGGCGACCGCCGCCCTCGACTACTATTTCAACGCCCCCAACACCCTCTACGCCCTGGCCGTGGCCGAGCGGCTGAACGACCTGGTCAATCCCTTCGACCTCGACGCGCTGTGGGACGGCTTCGACGACCAGAAGGCGGCGCTGGAAGGGATCGTGGTCGGCTTCGGCGGCGCGGCCAACGCCAATTTCGAGGTCCTGTTCGGCGACTCCCAGACCCTGGGGGCCGGGGTCAAGGCCGACTTCGGCTTCAAGGTCGCCGTCACCGCAAGCCTCAAGAGCACCTACGCCCTGACCCTGCGGCGGGCCAAGGCGGCCGACGGGGCCCGGCTCATCCATGCCGCCCTGACCCGCGACAAGGTCGAGGAATCCAAGGTCACCGCCGGCCTGACCCTGGCGGTCGATGTTGCCGCCCTGACCAAGCCGGTGGTCGCCGCGATCAAGACCGCCGTCGGCCGCTGGGACGCGGCGCTGGAACCCATAAAGCCCCTCCTCAGCCCGGGGACCTGGCTTCGCCAGAAATTCCTGACCGAACTGGAAGAGGCGCTCAAACCGCTGGTCGAGAACGAGTCCCTGCGGGCCGCCATCCTCGCCGACGCCAACGGCGCGGTCGGGGTGGGCGACGTCGCCAACGCCGAAGTCGTCAAATGGCTGGCCGACCAGGTGACCACCGCAATCGACAAGGCCTCCGTCCTGGCCAACGGCAAGGCTGGCACGGCCATCGACCGGGTCATGGCCGAACTGGCCGCCGCCCTGCCGCTGCTGACGCCCCTTCTGGCCGAGGCCGGCATCGATCCGAAACTGAAACTGACCACGGTCGTCGCCGAACAGATCGCCAAGGTCGAGAAAGAGCTGAAGGACGCCCTCGACAAGCTGTTCGCCGACCCCAGCCAGGACGTCGCCGCCGCGCTGAAGCGGGCCGGGGCGGCGGTCGAGGGGGCGGTGACCAACGCCGACAACGCCCTCAAACCCGTCCGCGACCTGATCACCAAGTCCGACAAGCTGTTCCACGACATCCTGGCCAAGGCCGAGGAGGCCGCCAAGCAGAAGGTCACGGCCCGGGTCTATGCCGAGGAAACCCGGCTGGCCAAGGACGTGCTGGAAATCGCCGGCGACTTCAGCGCCGTCACCAGAGACTCCCGGGCGGTGTTCGAGGACCTGACGCGCGGTCGCCTGCAGCCGCTGGTCAAGCTGCTCGAACGCCCGGACGAGATCGACGGCTTCAAGCTGCAACGCGACAAGTCGAGCCTGAAGCGCTTCAGCTCGATCAAGAGCGGCGAAGGCTTCGAGATCGCCTTCCTCAACTTCGCCAACCTGTCCTACGCCAAGCTGATCAGCGCCGACACCTCCGTGCAGGTCGATGGCCTGGGCAACGTCAGGGTCGACCTGCACGGCAAGCTGGTCAAGAATCTGACCTTCCTGACCAAGGAGCGCTCGGCCAGCTTTGTCGAGGCGAGTTCCATCGTCCTGGCGGCGGCGGCGGGCCATGTTCCGGCGACCGCCGTCCCGGTCCTGGAGATCGGCGTCGGCGCCAGCTATGCGGACAAGAAGCTCGACTGGTCTGAGGTCAAGGACTTCATCGAAAGCCTGACGGCGGCCAAGCTGCTGTCCAACGACGCGCTTGAGGAGGCCAAGACGGTCTTCAAGCGCTGGCGAACCGCCGCCGGCGGCAAGATCGACGGCGACGTCTCGGCCAAGCTCCGCCTGACCGGCGACAGCATCAAGACCCTGCTTCAGCTTCAAAGCCGCAAGGACGGGGCCCTCAACCTGGCGGCCAGGAAGCACATCGCCAAGGTTGGCGTGGCCGCGCTGGACGAGGCCGACGCCATCGAGAACAAGCGGTTCCTGGACGGCGCCGAGAAGGTCCTTTCCCTCACGCCCGGCCCCAAGACTGTCCCGATCGAGGATGCGGTC
This sequence comes from Caulobacter sp. GW821-FHT11A05, assembly GCF_058809015.1. NCBI lineage: Bacteria > Pseudomonadati > Pseudomonadota > Alphaproteobacteria > Caulobacterales > Caulobacteraceae > Caulobacter > Caulobacter sp. GW821-FHT11A05. The sequence continues at coordinate 213,166 of NZ_JBXASF010000003.1, forward strand.
GTCGTTCGGATCCCGCTGCTGGCGCCCGTCAACGAAGCGCCGCCGCCCGGAAAGATTCCAACCATCTTCAACACGCCGCCGGTCTATCTCGGCGGCGGCGACGGGCAGCGGAACTATGTCTACTTCCTGGCCCAGGCCTTCGGCCTCAGCCAGCTCATCACCCTGATCGACACCATGGGGGACATCTATGAGTCGGTGCCGGCCGCCTTTGGCGAGACCAGCTGGACGAAGGACCAGTACGAGGACGCCCAGCAGGTGATCCTGTCGGCCAGCGACTTCTGGATCAACATCGCCGACGACCTGACCAGCCTGTTCAAGGGCGATGTCGGCAGCCACACAGCGGCCTTGATGCGGGTCCTCGCCGACCTTGCGAAACTGCCCCGGCCTGGCGGCGTGACCCTGACCCTGACCAACCGGTCCACCGGCGGGCCGCCGGAGATCGTCGTGATCAAGTAGGGTGAGGCGCGGAAGCAGGGACGCACGCCACCGTCTCGCATGCGGTGCGTCCCTGCTTCCATCAGCCCCAGACCGCCCCCGTCGCCAGGCCCCAGGCGAACAGCGCCGCCGCCGCCGTCCCAAGCCCGCTTCGCACCGCGTGCAACCTGCCCCATTGCCGGAGCAGCTGGCGGCTCACCGGTCCCGCCTCGGCCTCCGCCATGGCCATCAGCCGCTTGTTGACCGGCATGATGACCAGCATCGTGAAGGGCCAGTTGGCCAGCAGGACCAGACCGCCGGCCAGCAGCCGCCAGTCCCTCAAGCCATACCAGGCGACCAGGCCGGCAAGCCCGCCGAGCACGGCCAGCCCCGCCTGGATCGGCAGGGCCCGCTTGTAGCTGGGTTGCCACTGGGCCAGCAGGGGCCCGTCGGCCAGGGTCAGGCGGGCGGGCTGCTCCACCAGGGTGATGTACAGGGCCGCGCCCGCGAACAGGGTGGCGAGAACGAGGGCGGCGACGGACAGGATGATCATGGCTTTCTCCTCTGGGCGAGGAGGCGCAGGACACGAGCCTGGCGCCTCCCCGATGGAACTCGGGTTGACGCCGTGGCTGGGAAGAACCCGTTGCAAACGGGCGCAGGAGCTACCGACCTGCTACTCTATTTCCGGCCTGCCCAGGGTGACCGTTTGGCCGGCGAAGATCAAGGGTCCCGCAGTTTATGGGACCGCCCGCGATGGCGGGCCCGTCGGGCTCGCGCCTCAGCCGCTGAACGACTCCGTCTCGGCCGCGTAGATGCAGGTCATCGCCTTGCGCCGTTCGGCGCTCCGGGCCTTGGCGTCGCCGAACAGGGCCGCCTTCAGGTCGATCTGGACGGTCCCCGAGCCGGGCGCCTTGGCGTTCCGGCCGCTGCCGAAGCAGGTCCAGGTCGAGACCCCCGGCTTCACCGGCCGGGCCACGATCACCACCGGCCGGGCCCGGTCATCGACCGGCCGGGCCGACACCCGCTGGTGGACACAGGCCGCCAGGTCGGGCGCGGTCAGGCAGCCGCCGGCCTCGGACTTCGACAGGTCCGAGGGCGCCCGGAAGAAGGCGTTGGCGGTGGTCATCGCCTCGAGCAGCGCCCGGCTGGTCGCCTCGGTCTCCTCGTCGGGAGCCACGACCAGCAGCTTGTAGCTGGGCGGCATCATCGCCCCCGCCGCACCCGGCAGGGTCAGGGCCAGAGCCAACGCCAATCCGATCCGCTTCATGCCCACGCCCCCGATACCGACCGGCAATCTGCCACAGCCGCCGGCCGGCGCAACCTGGCCCAGGCCTCGGAAAATGGCCCGAAAGACGTTGCTGGAGGCGACCAAATCGTCCTCCGGAGAATATGTCTAGACATATTCAGGGCCCTTTTGGACCGCCGGCCGACCTCTCCGCGAGCCCGTTGGTCAGCCCGGGCACGGGCCGACCAACCGTTGGCAACACCGGACCTACGGCGCACCCACGCCGAGGCCACCCGGCGCCGACACCCGACCAACCCGCTAACCTACGCAATTTCAATGACTTGCCGACCTACAGGGTCGCCATTCGGGGTATAATGGAGGCCGCTTCGATAAGCTGGCCTACTGCAGGTGCCCCGAGAACGGATAGACCGCCGCCCGCCAGCCCGCGCCACGCTCGAACGGCTTCCACGCCCCCTCGGCCTGGGCCAGCCGGTCGGCGACGGCGAACAGCACCGCCGGGTTGACCCCCAGGCCGCAGTGGCTGCCCAGCACCTCGATGTTGTCGGTCGTCGGGGCGGCCCGCTCGATGCAGTTGCGCCAGGAGACCACCCCGTCGCCCTTGCTGAAGATGGCGGTCGAGGGCACCGGCGGCGGCTCGCGGCTGGCGGCGATCCGCGCCTGCATCTTGGCGTCGGAGAGCTTCTCGCCGGTGATGTGCTGGTAGATCTTGACCACGTTGGAGGCGGTCGGCTCGCCGGTGAAGGGCGAGCCCAGGGTGATCACCTGCCGCACCTTGTCGGGCGCCCGCTTGCTGAGCTCCCGGGCCATCACCCCGCCCAGGCTCCAGCCGATCAGGCTGACCTTGCGGCCGCTATCCTCGGCGATCCGCTCCAGCCGCTCCATCAGCCGCTCGCCGTTGCGGCCGATCGAATGGGGCCCGAGGTTGTTGCCAAGCTCCCAGGCATGGGGCTCGTAGCCCAGATCGCTCAGGTATCGCCGCAGCAGCTTGGTCGACAGGTCGCCGGCGATGAAGCCCGGCATGACCAGCACCGGATGGCCGTCGCCCTTGGGCGCGCGCTTCAGGAACGGCGCGGCGACCAGGAGGGTCGACATCTCGAAGGCGGCGCGATGCACCTCGGTCAGGGCCAGCAGTCTGGACGGGCGCTTGATCGGCGCATCGGCGGCGGCGGCAACGGTCATGAGATCTCCCGACTCCCCTGTTTTCGGGGATTTCCGCCCGACGGTAGGACGGGTTCCCTGCTCTTTGCAAATCTTCGGCCATGGACAGGGTTCCCCCAAGGCAACACAGTGAGGTCCAGGGATCATCGAACCGGCGTCAGACCGGTCGTGGGAGAGACAAAGCCTTGGAACAATTGAGCAGCCTCGACGCCTCCTTCCTGCATCTGGAGACGCCCGAGACGCCGATGCATGTCGGCAGTTTCCTGCTGCTCGAGCTGCCGCCCAAAAGCGAAGGGGGGGACTACGACGGCGATTTCTTCGAGGCCGTGCGGGCGATGATCATCAACCGCTCGCACATCTCCCGCGTCTTCCGCCACAAGCTGGCCCAGATGCCCTTCGACCTCGGCGACCCCGTCTGGATCGAGGACGACGACGTCGACTTCGACTTCCACATCCGCCGGGTCATCCTGCCCAAGCCCGGCACGATGGAGCAGCTGGAGACCCTGGTCGCCCGCCTGCATTCCACCCTGCTCGACCGCAGCCGGCCGCTGTGGGAGCTCTATGTCATCGAGGGGCTGGAGAGCGGCAACGTCGCCACCTACTTCCGCGGCCACCATGCCGCCGTCGACGGCAAGGCCGGGGCCGAGCTGGCCCAGGCCCTCTACGACACCACCCCAACCCCGCGCGTCTTCGAGACGCCCGACCGCTCGCGGGCCGGCCGCTACCAGCTGGGCGTCGCCGAGATGGTCGAGGCGGGCCTGACCAACGCCCTGCGCACCTATGTGAAGGTCGGCAAGTCCCTGCCCGGGGCGATCGGCGGCCTCGGAGCCCTGGGCAAGGAGTTGGTGGCCGGCGGCGACCTGAAGGGCAAGCTGAAGGCCCTCGTCCCGCCGCCGCGCACCCTGTTCAACGTCTCGGTCACCAACCAGCGGTCCTACACCGCCTTCACCCTGCCCCTGGCCGACGTCAAGGCGGCGGCGAAGTCCCGCGGCGGCACACTCAACGACGGGGTCCTGGCCATCTGCAGCTCGGCCCTGCGCGGCTTCCTGAGTGAGCGCGGCGCCCTGCCCGACAAGGCCATGGTCGCCGGGGTGCCGGTCAGCCTGCGCGAGGCCGGCGACGCCTCGGCCAACAATCAGGTCTCGGCCGTCACCATCAGCCTGGCCAGCGACCTCGCCGACCCCGCCGCCCGGCTGGACGCCATCATCGCCTCCGGCGAACAGTCCAAGAAGCTGCTGCGGGCCGGCAAGAAGCTGATCACCACCGACTTCCCGGTGCTGGGTTCGCCCTGGCTGATGAGCGGCCTGGCCACCTTCTACGGCCGCTCGGGGCTGGCCGACCGCGCCCCGCCGACGGCCAACGTCGCCGTCTCCAACGTGCCGGGGCCGCCCGTGCCGCTGTACCTGGCCGGGGCGCGGCTGCTGACCTTCTATCCGGTGTCTCTGCCCTATCACGGCATCGCCCTGAACATCACGGTGCAGAGCTATGCCGGCCAGCTCGACTTCGGCCTCACCGCCTGCCGCCGGGCCCTGTCGCACGCCGAGATCCGCGCGCTGGCGGGCCACTTCCACAGGGGGTTCGAGGAGCTGATCGGCCTGATCCCACCCAAGGCCGAGGCCCCGGCGGCCGAAAAGCCGCCGAAGGCCAAGGCGAAATCGAAGGCGAAGGTGAAAGCCTAGTAGATCTCGAACAGCCCGGCGCCGCCCTGGCCGCCGCCGATGCACATGGTCACCACGCCCCACTTGGCGCCGCGCCGCTTGCCTTCCTGCAGCAGATGGCCGGTGCAGCGCGCCCCGGTCATCCCGAACGGGTGGCCGATGGCGATGGAGCCGCCGTTGACGTTGTACTTCTCCGGGTCGATGCCCAGCCGGTCACGGCTGTACAGGCACTGGCTGGCGAAGGCCTCGTTCAGTTCCCACAGGTCGATGTCGTCGACCTTCAGCCCCTGGCGGGCCAGCAGGCGCGGCACGGCGAACACCGGGCCGATGCCCATCTCGTCCGGCTCGCAGCCGGCGGCCGCCCAGCTGACGAACCGACCCATCGGCTCCAGGCCACGCCGCTCGGCCTCCTTGGCCTCCATGACCACCACCGCGGCGGCGCCGTCCGACAGCTGGCTGGCGTTGCCGGCGGTGATGTACTTGCCGGGGCCCTTGACCGGCTGCAGCGAGGCCAGGCCTTCCAGCGTGGTGTCCGGCCGGTTGCACTCGTCGCGGTCGACCACGTAGTCGACGATGGACTCTTCCTTGGTGACCTTGTCGACCACCTTCATCCTGGTGGCCATCGGCACGATCTCGTCCTTGAACTTGCCCGCCTGCTGCGCCGCCGCCATGCGCCGCTGGGATTCGAGGCTGTATTCGTCCTGGTATTCCCGGGAGACGCCGTAGCGCTCGGCGACGATGTCGGCGGTGTCGATCATGGCCATATAGATGGCCGGGGCGATGTTGAGCAGTTCCGGGTCGTTGGCCGCCGCCCCGCCGGCGCCGCCGCCGGGAATGGAGATGCTCTCCACCCCGCCGGCCACGACGATCTCGCCGCCGTCGCCGCGGATGTGGTTGGCGGCCATGGCGATGGCCTGCAGCCCTGAGGAGCAGAAGCGGTTGATGGTCACCCCGGCCGTGGTCACTGGCATCCCGGCCAGCAGCGCCGCCAGCCGGCCGATGTTGGCCGCGCCATGGGCGTTGTTGCCGAGGTAGCAGTCCTCGATGTCCTTCGGATCGACCCCCGACTTGGCCACCGCATGCTTGATGGCGTGGGCCGCCAGGCTCATCGGCGGGGTGACATTGAAGCCGCCGCGACCCGCCTTGGCGAGACCGGTGCGGGCATAGGAGACGATGACGGCTTCACGCATGGATAGTCCCTCCCAAGGGTGTTGTTGTTGATTGGCCGGCAGGATCGGCCAGCAGGCAGCGAATTTCCAGAGGGTTCTGGCCGCCCCGGTCAGCGCAGCCGATAATCCGGGGACACTATATAGATTTCCGTCGATGCTGGTGAGACGGCGGCAGGCGTGGCCGGAAATCTATATAGTGTCCCCGGATTATCGGCCACCGGCGGCTGGGGTTGCCCCCTACTCCGCCGCCATCCGCGCCTCGATCCCCTGCGGTCCTCGGATCAGCTTCCCGGGCATCGCCCCGGTCGCCTCGCCTTCCTCATAGGTCACGACGCCGCTGACCACGGTGGCCACATACCCCTCGGCCCGCTGGATCATCCGCCGTCCGTCGGCCGGCAGGTCGAAAACCATCTCCGGGGCCAGGATGGCCAGCCGCTCGAAGTCGATGACGTTGACGTCGGCCTTCATGCCCACGGCCAGCACGCCCCGGTCGTTCAGCCCGTACAGCCGGGCGGTGTCCCGCGTCTGCATGGCCACCACCTTCTCCAGGCTGAGCGTCGGGCCCCGCTTCCGGTCGCGCACCCAGTGGGTCAGCATGTAGGTCGGGAAGCTGGCGTCGCAGATCACCCCGCAGTGGGCCCCGCCGTCCGACAGGCTGAGCACGGTGTTGGGATCGTGCATCATCGCGTGGATGTGGTCGAAGTCGAACTGGGCGTAGTTGAGCAGCGGCAGGTAGATGTAGCCCTTGCCGTCCAGCTCCATCAGCATGTCGTAGACGATGGCGTCCGGCGCCTGACCGGTGCGCCCCGCGATGGCGGCGATGGAATCCTCGGCGCGGGGCTCGTAGTCGAGCGAGCCGTCCGGCTGCACCAGCCGGAACATGCGGTCGAAGCCGCCGGTCATGATGGCCCCCAGCGGCCCCATCTTCCTGCTGGGATCGGCCAGGATCGCCGCCCGCACGGCCGGGTCCTTCAGCTTCTCCAGCCGCAGCTCGAACGGCAGGTCGGCGATGTCGCGGTAGGTCTGGCGTCCCACGAACGGATGGATGGTGCTGCGCCAGCCGAGCACCAGCCCGGTCGGCCGGCAGGCAATCTGGGCCGTCACCGCCGCCCCCTGGGCTCGCGCCTCGCGGGTCAGCTCCAGCAATTTCACCCAGTTGTCGGGCCGCATCGGCGACTGCAGCAGGCTGTAGGTCACCGTCACCCCGGTGTCGGCGGCCATGGCCTTCATCCAGGCGAACTCGTCCTCGGCCGGGGCCATGTCGGAGCTCATCTCGAAGACGCCCGGCCCGACCGCCGCCATGGCCTTGCCGATCGCCAGCAGCTCATCGGCCCCGGCATAGGTGCCCGGCATTACCTCGCCGTCCTTGGCCGTGTGGACGATGGTCCGCGAGGTCGAGAAGCCCAGCGCCCCGGCCGCCACGCCCTCGGCGACGATGGCCGCCATGGCCGCGATGTCTTCCGCCGTCGCCGGCTCGTTATGCGCCCCGCGCTCGCCCATCACATAGGCCCGCACGGCGCTGTGCGGCACATGGGTGGCGATATCCAGCACCCGCTTCTGGGCGTCGAGGCTGTCGAGGTACTGCGGGAAAGTCTCCCAGGTCCACTGGATGCCCTCGGCCAGGGCGGCGCCGGGAATGTCCTCGACCCCTTCCATCAGCTCGATCAGCCAGTCGTGCTTGTCCGGCTTCACCGGCGCGAAGCCGACGCCGCAGTTGCCCATGACCACGGTGGTCACGCCATGCCAGCTGGACGGCGACACATAGGGGTCCCAGGTCGCCTGGCCGTCGTAGTGGGTGTGGATGTCGACCCAGCCCGGGGTGACGATCCTGCCGGCCGCGTCGATCTCACGCCGGCCCGCGCCGACGCCCTTGCCGATGGCCGTGATCACCCCGCCGTCGATGGCGATATCGGCCTCGAAGGCCGGGCTTTCGGTCCCGTCGACCACCCGCCCGCCTCGGATCACCAGGTCATGCATCGCCGTCTCTCCCACGTCTTTGGCGGGATCATGCGCGCTGCTGACGTGCGCGGAAAGTATGACCCGACGTCAGGCGGCGATAACGATAATCCGGGGACACTATATAGATTTCCGGCCGCGCCTCAGGCTGAGGCCGTCAGCCCCCGACGGAAATCTATATAGTGTCCCCGGATTATCCGCCGCCGACGGCGGAAGCCTCCCCCACGGCCGTCATCAGGCAGGCGAGACGGCCTCACCCTCCTCCCGCGTCGACCACACATGGTCCACGAGCCCCCAGGCCTTGGCTTCCTGCGCGTCGAGGAAGTTGTCGCGATCCAGGGTGGTCGCCACTTCTTCCAGGGTCTGCCCGCAATGGCGCGCGTACAGTTCGTAGATCCGCTGGCGCATCTTGATGATGTCCTCGGCGTGCCGCGCCACATCCGAGGCCTGGCCCGAGAAGCCGCCCGAAGGCTGGTGCAGGACGATCCGCGCGTTCGGCATGCAGACCCGTGATCCCGGCTCGCCGGCCATCAGCAGCAGCGAGCCCATCGAGGCGGCGAAGCCCATACACAGGGTCGCCACCGGGCTCTTGATGTACTGCATGGTGTCGTAGATCGCGAGGCCGGCCGTCACCACCCCGCCCGGCGAGTTGATGTAGAGGCCGATCTCCTTCTTCGGGTTTTCGGCCTCCAGGAACAGCAGCTGGGCGCAGATCAGGCTGGCCATGCCATCCTCGACCGGCCCGTTGACGAAGATGATCCGCTCGCGCAGCAGCCGCGAGAAGATGTCGAAGCTGCGCTCGCCCCGGCTGGTCTGCTCGACCACCATCGGCACCAGGTTCATCAGGCCGCCCATTGCATCCTCCAGCCGCCGGTTCCGACGGGATCCATGGTCAGGGGCGCCGGCAGGCCGCCTTGCGTGACGAAGCCATCGTGGGTCAGCCGCAGGCGGACCCCGCCCTCGACGCCGGGCTCCAGCGCGAAGGTCACGACGCTGTCGACCTCGCCTTCATGCCAACCAAGCCGCAGCAGCCGCCCTTCCTCGATGGCCAGCACCTCGCAGTTGGCCATGGCGTTGTCGTTGGCGACCCCGGGGGCCCCGCCAACAGTGAACTTCGCCCCGACCACGGCGCGGAAATCGTTCGGCCCCAGCCACCGCGCCAGCAGGGCCGGCGTGGTCAGCGCCCGCCAGACCTTGTCGGCGCTGTCCTCCAGATCGAAGGCGAGATCGATATCCCTCATTCGCCCATCTCCTTGAGCACGTCTTTCAGGGCTTCCACCCGCTCGGGCCAGAAGGTGCGGTAGCGCGCCACCCAGGCCTCCAGGCCCTCCAGCGCTCCCGGCGCCGCCCGGTACCAGGCCTGCCGGCCCTCGCGCCGCTCGGCCACCATGCCGGCGGCCCGCAGCACCGCCAGATGCTGCGAGATGGCAGGCTGCGAGACGGAGAAGCCGCGGGTCAGGTCGGAGACAGTCAGTTCGGCCGCGCTCAGCCGTTCGAACACCGCCCGGCGGGTCGGGTCGGCCAGGGCGCGGAAGATGTCGGCGTCGGGCATGACGCCATTCATAAGTTGATACTTATGGAATCGTCAAGCCCGCCGAAACCGCCTCAGGGCGCCTTCACCGCGGCTGTCCCGGCCCGGGCGACCTGGCCGTCCTGGGGCCCCGAGCCGCCGCTGGCCCCGATAGCCCCGACCACCTTGCCATCGACGACGATCAGTTCGCCGCCCTCGATGGCCAGGGCGCCGGTGAACACCGAGTTGAGGTTGCCGGACTTGACCGCATCCTGGAAATCCTTGGACGGGCGGCGGAACAGGGCGGCGGTGCGGGCCTTCCGCTCGGCGACGTCGACCGAGCCGTACTGGGCCCCGTCCATCTTCAGGGTCAGCACCTCGGCCCCGTTCGGCTCGACGATGGTGAGGACCATGGTCCAGCCGTTCTTGCGGGCCTCGGCTTCCGCCGCCGCCGCCACTGTCTTGGCCTGGGCCAGGGTCAGCGGCGCGCCATAGGGCGGATAGACGACCGGGGCCGGCGCTGGGGCCGGGGCCGGAGCGGCGGGCGCCTGGGCCAGGCCGGCGGCCGGCCAGAGAGCGAGGGCCGAAACGGCGGCGACAACCAGCAAGCGGACCATGGAACAGCCTCCCCGAGATATCCTGGAAACCGGTGTCATACACCGGCGCGCGGAGCGAGGCGAGACCGCCCGCCCTACTCGGCCGTCACCGTCCCGCTGGACAGATTCACCCGCACCCGGCCCACCCCCTTGGTCTGGACCGTGCCGTCGCCGCCGGCCGGGAACACCGAATAGCCGAAGGTCAGCAGTAGGCCCCGGCGCGGATCATAGCTGCTCTTGATCGACTTGAAGTCGAGGCCCGAAAAGCCGTTCTGGCCCTGCGCGCTGACCAGCCGGCAGACCAGGTCCTGCGGCTCGGCGTCGCCGGTCTCGTAGAACAGCACCAGCAGATGGCTGCTGCAGCAGGCCGGCTCGCCGCCGGTGTCCAGCCAGGCGACCCGGACCTTGCCCTGGTAGAAGGTGCGGCTGGAGGTCTCCCACGGCTCGACGATGTTCATCGCCGCGTCGGTCTGGCCGTCACAGTCGCGGACGGTCAGCGCCATCGCCGGCGAGGCCAACGCCGCCGCGCCGATGACGGCGGCCACACCGGTAAGGAACTTCGACATCGCGAACTCTCCATCGAGGGGCGGCCACTGTGCCGCAAACGGACGCGCCGCGCCACGACCGGCGAACGGCGTTCGTTGCGCTCGACGTCCCAAGCGCTAGGATCGCCAAGGACGGGGGAGAACGCCATGACCATCGACACCATGCCACGGCGGGCGCGCACACTCGACGAGATGCAGCATCTTCAGGGCCTGCTGTTCGTCGGCGACGAGATCGGCGCCGCTATCGGTTCCTATCGCCCCCTGCCCGACGACGTGGTCATCAGCCCGTTCGGCAAGTGCGGCACCACCTGGCTGCAGCAGACCTTCCACACCCTGCGCACGCGCGGCGACATGGACTTCGAGGACATCTCCGCTGTCACCCCCTGGATCGAGGTCTCCGGCGCCTGCGGCCAGGACCTCTCCGATCCCCAGCGCGCTGCGCCGCGCGGCTTCAAGAGCCACCTGGCCTGGGACGCCATGCCCAAGGGGGCCCGCTACGTGGTTTCGTTCCGCGATCCGCGCGACGCCCTGGTCTCGCTGTTCAACTTCTTCGAGGGCTGGTTCCTGGAGCCCGGCGCCGTGCCGTTCGAAGCCTTCGCCCGCAGCCGCATCGGCCATTCGGAGCGCGACTACTGGCACCACCTGATCACCTGGTGGAGCCAGCGCGACAACCCGGACGTCCTGTTGCTGACCTACGAGGGCATGACCGCCGACCCGGAGGGGACGATCCGCCGGCTGGCGGCCTTCTGCGGCATTCCCCTGGATGACGCGCTGCTGGCCCTGGCCCTGCGCAACTCCTCCCGCGCCTTCATGCTGGAGCACAAGGACCGCTACGACGACCTGATGATGCGCCGGCTGTCGGAGGTCCGCTGCAACCTGCCGCCCGGCAGCGACTCCGCCAAGGTCCGCGCCAAACCCGACGGCGGGTCGGGCGGCCTGATGACGGCGGCTCTGGAGGCCGAGTTGGAGGCGGTGTGGAAGGCCCGGGTAACGCCGGCGACCGGCCTGGCCGACTACGCGGCCCTGCGGACGGCGCTCAGCGGCCGATGATCCGGTTCTCGGGTTTGACGACAGCGGCCTCGGCCGCGTCGGCTTCGGCGTCGTATTCCTCGGCCAGCAGATTCAGCCTCTGAGCCACGTCGCGGGCGGTGACGTCGCGGGCCAGCCGCCGGCACTGTTGCGCCTTCTCCCGATAGTGCATCGCGTCCATGTCCATCGCCATCTCCACCGGGCGGCGCCCAGGAGGTCGATGAGGAAACCCGCGAAACCGTCTGTCGTTCAGCCGACGGAAAACAATTCGCCGTTCTGCGAAAGGCCGTGGCGCCTCGGCCACGCCCCTACCTGGCCATCGCGCGCCACATGGCCGCGCAGGCTGAAGGCCCGTACGTCGCCGGGACCACCGTCACTCTCCCCTTGTTTCCAGAGGAGACCAAACAGCCTTCAGTTGGCGGTGAAACCGCCATCGACGACGACTTCCGAGCCGGTCATGAAGGCGGCCTTGTCCGAAGCCAGGAAGACCACGGCGTCGGCGACGTTGCCGGGCTGGCCCATGCGGCCGAGCGGGTGGCGCTGCGCCAGCTGGCTGCGGGCCTCGTTGTCGCCCAGGCCGGTCGCGCCGGAGAAGGCGGCCACCACCTCATCGCCCATGGCGGTCTCGATGACCCCCGGATGGACCGAGTTGACCCGCACCCCGGCCGGGGCCAGCTCCATCGCCAGCCCCTTGGTCAACAGCCGCACCGCTCCCTTGGAGGCGTTGTAGCAGACCGCCCCGGCCGACCCGACGAGGCCGGCCATCGACGACAGATTGACGATCGAGGTCCCGCCGCTCCACCGCCCTGCCCGCTCGGCCAACAGGGGGATCGCGGCCCGGCAGCCGAGGAAGACGCCCTCGACATTGACCGCATGCACCCGTCGCCAGTCGGCCAGGCTGGTCTCGGTCAGCGGCTTCATCAGGAACAGCCCGGCATTGTTGACCAGGATGTCCAGCCCGCCGGCCTTCTCGCGGGCGAAGGCCATGGCGGCATCCCAGTCGCCCTCCTCGGTGACGTCCTGGGCCAGGGCCAACCCGCCCAACTCGGCGGCGAGGTCGTCCGGCGCCCGCAGGTCGGCGCAGATGACCCTGGCCCCCGCCGCCGCCAGAGCCCGCGCGCAGGCCGCGCCGATGCCTCGCCCGGCCCCCGTCACCAGCGCGACGCGCCCGTCCAGATCGCTCATCCCAACTCCTATTGCCCTATCGCCGCCGGCTCCCGCCGCCAGGTCGCCGCGTCCCGCACCGCGTCGGCCACGACCTCGACGCGGTTGTCGCCCATCGCCAGGGCAACCTGGGGCCAGAGGGCGACGCCGTCCACCACGTCGCGCTCGCCGAGATCCTGGCCGTTCACCGTCAGCCGGGCCCGGGCCTGGTTGCTGTAGACCTTGACCGCCACCGCGGCCTCGCGCCGCACGGTCATCCGCTTGCTGGTGATGTGGACCATCGGCCGGTCCGACCAGCGGGCCTGGTACAGGTAGTAGGCGTCCTTCAGCGTGCGCCGGTCATAGCTGACCAGGCCCTTGTCGTTGATCCCCGGCCTGTCCCCCTCGTTGCGCCCGTCCGAGGCCAGGTCGGCGCCGACCCAGACGAACCGGCTCCACAGCCAGGGCCTGGCCGCCAGCTGCCGGTCGGCGTTCTCGTGCACCAGGGCCTGGTACTGCTCCGGATGCCAGCCGCCGCCAGGCTCCGGCCACTTCGGCGGGTCTTCCTGGTGCAGCACGCTGGCCCCGGCCCCATACTCGCTGACCGCCATGGCCCGGCCCGGCGCAACGGCGTGAGCCCGGTCGGCCCAGTCGCCGATCTCGCCCTTCTGGTCGGCGTACCAGCCGAAGTATTTGTTGAAGGCGATGACGTCGGTGTGCCGGGTGTGGGGCGCGTCGTCCGGCCCGCAGCAATGGGCGTAGACAGTCAGCCGCGAGGGGTCCTCCGCCCTGGCCTCGGCCTGCAGCCGGGCCAGCAGCCGGTTGCTGGTCTCGTCGGAGGCGTAGATCTCGTTGCCCAGGCCCCAGAAGGCGACCGACGGATGGTTGAAGTTCTGGCGGATCAGCTCGCGCAGCTGCTGGATCAGATTGGCCTCGAACGCCGGCGAGGCGTCGACCTTGCTGTTGAGCGGGATCTCGGTCCACAGCACCAGCCCGTCGCGATCGGCCAGCTCATAGGCCCGCCGCGGATGCTGGAAGTGCACCAGCCGCAGGGCGTTGACCCCCATGGCCTCGAAGATGGCGAAGTCCTCCTCGATCTCCGCCGCCCCCACCGCCAGCCCGCGCCCTGGCCGGCCGCTGTGGAACAGGTTGACGCCCTTCAGCTGATGCGGCCGGCCGTTGAGCAGGAAGCCGGCCTGCGGATCGACCCGGAAGCTGCGCACGCCCAGCGGCACGGCGACCTCGTCGGCCGGTTCAGGGCGGCCGGCCTCGGCGACCCGCACCCGCACGCTGTAGAGATAGGGGTCCCGCTGGCCGTCCCACAGCCGGGGTCGTTCCAGCGCCAGGGTCTGGACCACGGGCGCGGTCTCCCCAGCCACCAGCCGGGCCACGGCCGCGCCGCTGGTGGCCACCCTGCCCTGCGCGTCGACGATCTCGACCACCACCCGCGCCCGGACCTTGCGGCCGGTGTCGTTGCGCGTCCGGGTCAGCACCCGCACCAACGCCCGTTCGACCGTCAGCGTCTCGACGCCGGCATAGACGCCCGGCCCGCCGTGATCGAGGGCGTCGACATGCAGGGCCGGGGTCGCGATCAGGCGCGCGCCGCGATAGAGGCCGCCGAAGACGGTAAAATCGCCGCCCAGCGGCGCGACCTCGCTGGTCGCGCTGTTGTCGACCCGAACCGCCAGCAGGTTGCGGCCCGGCCGCACGGCGTCTGTGACGTCGAACCGGAAGGCCGCGTAGCCGCCGGCGTGGCGGCCGACCGACTGCCCGTTGACGAACACCTCGGCGACCAGCGCCGCCCCGTCGAACTGCAGGAACAATCGCCCGGTCGGGGCCCGCTCCAGCACCAGCTCGCGCCGGTACCAGCCGGGGCCTCGGTAGTAGCCGCCGCCGTCCTCGCCGTCCCCGGCGTTGAAGCTGTGCGGCAGCGTCACCTTCAGCCAGCCGCCGGCGTCGGTGGCCGGATCGGCCGCCCCGGCGACCTCGCCCTTCTGGAACCGCCAGCCGGCGTCAATGGCCTGCTCGCTCCGTCCTTGGGCCAACGCCGGGACCGCCAGGGCCAGCCAGGCGGCAAGGCCGATCAGGATTCTTCGGATGTCCACGCGCACTCCCGCCGGTTGGTCGACACCGTTGTCTCAGACCTCGGGCCTGCCCGCCAGCGCTCCGAAGGCGGCATGGAAGACCTCGTCGGGCATCAGCTCCGGCGTCAGGAAGCGCTGGAACACCAGGCCCTCGATCAGGGCGTTGATCACCCGCACCAGCGTCTCGGCCGGCATCGGCAGCTCGCCCTCGGCGCAGACCGCCTCGAACCAGGCCGCGCCGCCGTCGAAGCCCCGCGCCATGCTGTCGGTGACCTGCCGTCGGACGTCCTCGTGGCTCAGGGCATAGGCCCGAAAGGTCAGGGCCCCGACCGCCGCGTCGCGCCGGTCCGGGATGGAGGCCAGCACCGCCTCCGACACCGCCCGCATCTTCTGGGCGAAGCTGGAGCCCGGCGGGAACACCGGCCGCACCGGCGCCCACTGGCGCTCGGCCAGGGCCATGAACAGGGCTTCGCGGTTGCGGAAGTTGCCGTAGATGGCCCCGGTGGTCATGCCGGCCCGCTCGGCGACGTCCTGCAGGGTCGTGCGGTCGAAACCCTTCTCGCGGGTCAGCGACAGGGCCGCGTCGAGCAGCCGCGTCCGCGTCCGCTCGCGCTTGTCGCCCTTGGGCTTGCGCCTGTTCGAGGCCTCGCTGCTCATCGGCGGCACGCTAGCATCTTGCTATTTTATAATTTGCCTATTTTATAGCAAGCCTACGCTTTCGAAGGCCGTCCCCGTGTCCGACCCCGTCGCCGCCGCCCTGCAGAGCTACGTCGACGCCGGCGCCATGGCCGGCGCCACGACCCTGGTCTGGCGCCAGGGCCGGGAACTGCAGAGCTGCGCCGTCGGCTGGGCCGATATCGAGGCGCGCCGCCCCCTGGCCCGCGACAGCCTGTTCCGCATCGCCTCGATGACCAAGCCGGTCACCTCGGTGGCCGCCATGACCATGCTGCAGGACGGCCTCTTCTACCTGGACGACCCGATCTCCCGCATCGCGCCGGAGTTCGCCGACATGCGGGTCTCGCGTGACCCCGCCGGCCCGCTCAGCGACACCGTCCCGGCCGAGCGGCCGATCACCTTCGGCGACCTGCTGACCCACCGCTCCGGCCTCACCTACGGCGGCCTCCATCCCGGTCCCCTGGAGCAGGCCTATGCGGAAGCCCTCGGCGGCGACATCGACAGTCCTGTCGAGCCGGACGCCTGGATCGCCGGCCTCGCCGCCCTGCCGCTGATCGACCAGCCGGGCGGGGCCTTCCACTATGGCCATTCAACCGACCTGCTGGGCCAGCTGCTGGCCCGCATCGATGGCGTCCCGCTTGGCGAGGTGCTGGCCCGGCGGGTGTTCCAGCCGCTCGGCATGACCGACACCGGCTTCCTGGTGCCGGCCGACCAGCGCCACCGCCGCGCCTGCCTCTATGGCTTCGACGCGGCCGGCGTCATCGAACCGCGCCAGACCGCCTCGGCCGGCTCCAGCCTGCCCGAACGGCCGGACGACATGGCCTATGAGTCCGGCGGCCAGGGCCTGTGGTCGACGCTCGACGACTACCTCCTCTTCGCCCGGCTGTTCGTCGAGGGCGGCGGTCCGCTGCTGCAGCCTTTCGCCTACGACCTGATGATCGCCAACCGCCTGACCGAGCCGCAGCGCCAGGCCGCCACGATGATGGGCATGCCGGTCTTTCTGCCCGGCCACGGCTTCGGGCTGGGCCTCGCCACCGTCCTCGATCCGGCCACCGCCTCGCATCTGCGCGGCAAGGGCGGCGTCGGCACGGTCAGCTGGCCCGGCGCCTTCGGCGGCTGGTGGCAGGCGGACCCCACCGACGGGTCGGTGATGATCTTCCTGGCCCACAATGTGCTCGACCTCGACCTGGCGGAGCGCGGCATCGGCCTTGGCGTCTACGGGGCCATCGGCGAATTCCATGCGCTGGGAAGCCGATTGAAGGCCTGAGGCGATTGCCTCACCCGGCGGAGGGTCCGATAAGACCCGTCCGATGGTCACCGGCCCCCACCCCCTGAATCGCCCGATCTGGAACGCCCTGCGCGGCGCCCAGGCCCAGCATGCCATCGCCCGTGGACCGGCCCTGCGGTTCGAGGCGGCCATCGGCCAGTTCGCCGCCATCCCCGACACCTCGCCGGAAAGCCTGGCGGGCCTGGGCCAGCTGGTCCAGGAGCTGGGCGAGGTCTATCTGTTCGAGCCGGCCGACCTGCCGCCGGTCCCCGGCGCGACCCTCGCCCTGCAGGCCCAGGCCGTGCAGATGGTCGCCGAGCGCCAGATCGCGCCCTCCAAGCCGCCGTTCGAAATCCTGGCCCTGACCGACGCCGACGCGCCCGAAATGCTCAGCCTCGCCACCCTGACCAAGCCCGGCCCCTTCTTCGAACGGACCCACGAGCTGGGACGCTTCGTCGGTGTCCGCGAGCACGGCGTGCTGATCGCCATGGCCGGCGAGCGCATGCGGGCCGGGCCGTTCACCGAGGTCAGCGGCGTCTGCACCCTGCCCGAACATCGCGGCAAGGGCCTGGCCGGCCACCTGATGCGCCACGTCGCCGGGGCCATCCAGGCCCGCGGCGAAACCCCCTTCCTGCACGCCTATGCCAACAACACCGGGGCCATCGGCCTGTACGAGAGCCTGGGCTTCGCGTTGCGCACAGAGCTCACTGTTTCGGTCTTGGCGCCCGCCTAGAGCCGCCGGCGCAACCAATGTCCGATCTCCGCGCTGTGCCCCTTGAGGAGCCCAGCCATGAAGTCCCTGTTCTACGGTATCGGCGTCGCCACCCTGTCGGGCCTCCTGATCGGCGGCGTCCTGCGCCCGACCCTGGCGCAGGACCGCATCGGCGGACCGCAGATCGCCCTGGCCGACAGCGGCCGCCGCGCCTACGGCGACGCCGAGGCCGGGACGAGCAGCTATCCCTACGGCGTCCCCGACTATGTGATCGGCACCGACCACCTCTACCAGCCGGCCGACTACGCCGCCTGGCAGCCGGATGATGCCTACGTCGACACCTCCTGGCGCGACGCCGCCCCCGACCTGCCGGTCGTCGAGCCGGCCAGCTATTCCCCTGCCGCCTACCAGACCGCCTCCTACGATGTCACGGTTCACTACCCCAGCCAGGGCGGCGGCACCCTCGCCGGCCTGGACCGTGATGAGGCGCCCGCCGACCTCGGCCCCGAGGTGTTCGAACCCGCCGACGCCCCGCCGGCCGCCATGGCCGCCTTCGAGCGCGACGAGGCGGCGGCCAGCGGCGACACCTCCCGCGCCGCCCCGCAGTCCTGAGGTTTGGCCTGATCGGTCATTGAGCGGCGGCGGTTTTCCGCTAAACCCCGCCGCATGACCGAGATTTCCGACGACGCCGTCCAGATCATCGCCCGCGGCCCCCGCCTCGCCGCCGAGGCCGCCGCCGAGGCCATGGACGCCAATCCCCTGCTCGAGGGCGCCACCTACTCCATCCTGGAGGAGGACGAGGACCGCGGCGTCTGGCGCATCGACGCCTTCCCCGTCACCCAGGGCGAGGCCGACGAGATCCGCAAGGTCCTGGCCGACTGGGCCGAGCTGAAGGTCGTCACCGAGGACCTCGCCGACGCCGACTGGCTGGCCATGTCGCTGTCGGGCCTGCCGCCGGTCCGCGAGGGCCGCTTCTTCGTCTTCGGCCTGCATGACAAGGGCCTGGCGCCGCCCAATGCCGTACAGCTGCGCATCGAGGCGGGCGCCGCCTTCGGCACCGGCCACCACGGCACCACGGCCGGCTGCCTGCGGGTGTTCCACGACCTGCTGAAGGGCCGCCGGTTCGGCAAGGTGCTGGACGTCGGGGCCGGCACCGGCGTGCTGGCCATCGCCGCCGCCCGCACAGGCAGCAAGCTGGCCGTCGGCACCGACATCGACAGGCCGAGCGTCCGCATCGCCGGCGAGAACGCCAAGGTCAACAGGTCGAACGCCCGCTTCGTCTACGCCTCGGGCCTGAACCACCGGCGGGTCGCCGCCACCGCCCCCTACGACCTGGTGTTTGCCAACATCCTGGCTCCGCCGCTGGTCTCGCTGGCGCAGGACATCAGGACGGCGCTGAAACCGGGCGGCGTCGCCATCCTCTCGGGCTTGCTGCGAACCCAGGAGCGGCGCGTGAAAGCGGCTTATCTGGCCCGAGGGTTCCGATTGAAGCGCCGCCTGCATAGGGACGCCTGGGCAACACTGGTTCTGGAACGGCGTTAACGCCGGAACCCGACTCATCGCCCCCCGTTCTGCTCCCATCAGGGACGACAGGAGCGACAGGGCTATGACCTATCAACCGGGCGAACCCCGCCATGTCTACGAAGAAACCCCGCGGCAGGCGGCGCGTGAAGAACAGCGCCTGGCCGCCCGCGCCAGCGGCAACACCGCCGCCTGGCTGATCGCCGCCCTGGTGGCGGTGGTCGCCATCATCGCCGTCGCCTTCATGGTCGGCAGCGCCAATCAGGACGCCAAGGTCACCCAGGAAGATCTCAGCACCGTCGCCGAACAGGCCAGGGCGCAGGGGGCTCTTGAGGGCGCCCAGGCCGGCTACAACGCCGCCGCCAGCCAGGCCCAGGCCCAGTCGAGCCTCAACGCCCAGTCCAGCTACAACGCCCAGGCCGCCAACGCCCAGCTGGCCGCCGACCGCGCCGCGGCTGAGGCTCGCGCCGCCGCCGCCGAGTCCCGGGCCGCCGCCGAACGCTCGCGCGCCCAGGCCGCCGAAGCCGCCGCCCGCGAACCGGTCTACGAAGAGCCGGCTCCGCAGCAATAGCCGGCCCCCATCGGACCGACGACAGGCCTGCGTCTGCCGACGCGGGCCTGTTTGCCGTCAGACGACCTGCATCACCGTGCCGTCCAGCGCCATCAGGCCGATCTCGACCTCCATGTGCGGATGCTTGGTCAGAATGGCCGAGCGGACGGCATAGAGCTGCCTCACATGGCTCTTCAGCTCGGTGTCGGGGTCCTTCACAGCCGCCTCGCCGAGCACCAGCCTGTAGGCGCCGCAGTCGCGGTGATCGAGGATGATGACCCGGTGGACGTCATGCAGCTGCACCGCCAGGTCGATGTGGGTCATGAAGACGTCCTTCCAGGCCGGGAACTTGTCGTTCAGGGCGCCCAGCGAGGCGCCGGCCAGGATGACGTGGTCGTATTTGTCCCGCAGGCCCCGCGCGTCCATGTAGGCGGTGACCTCGTTGGCGAGGCGGAAGTCCATGCAGGTCAGCAGCAGCGCCTCGCAGTGCCCGCCGGCCAGGGCGGCGGCCGGCGCCAGGGCGGCCAGGCCCACGCCCACCGCGCCGGCCAGCGCCGCGCGGCGGGTCATCACTGGCCAGCGGCCCAGCGTGTTGCAGTCACAAGTCATGGCGTTCCTCAAGGTCTGAAGGGGCACCATGGGCGCTCATGGTTAGCGTTGCGTTTCCTTCTCCCGCTCGTCGGGAGAAGGTGGCGGCCGCAGGCCGACGGATGAGGGCAGCACCGGCCCTCAACGAGCGCGCGCGTTCTGGCGCGTTCTGCGCTGTCGCCAATCTTCACTGTCCGCTCTGCCCTCATCCGACCCCTTCGGGGCCACCTTCTCCCGGCAAGCGGGAGAAGGAATTGCGCGCTCTCCTCGCCAGGCCTAAATCCCTCCCATGCGCCAGACCTTCGATGAATCCACCGACCCGTCCTTCGGCTCCCGCCATGTGCCGCTGATCCGCGCCGCCATGGCCCAGCAGGGCCTCGACGGCCTGCTCGTGCCGCACGAGGACGAGCACCAGAACGAATACCTGCCCGAGGCCAACGACCGGCTGGCCTGGGCCACCGGCTTCACCGGCTCGGCCGGGGCCGCGGTGATCATGAAGGACAAGGCCGCCGTCTTCGTCGACGGCCGCTACACCCTGCAGGTCCGCGAGCAGGTCGACCAGAACCTGTTCGAGATCCGCGACCTGGTCGAGGGCGGCGTGCCCGCCTACGTCGAGCTGCAGAAGGGTTCGGTGATCGGCTACGACCCGCGCCTGCACAGCCCGGATGCCCTTAGCAGCCTGCGCAAGGCCGCCGACAAGGCCGGCGCGACCTTGAAGCCCGTTGCGACCAACCCCCTCGACGCCGCCTGGGGGACCGAACGCCCGCCGCAGCCCAAGGCCAAGGTGGCGCCCCATCCGAACGAATACGCCGGCGAGGACAGCGCCGCCAAACGGGCCCGCATCGGTGAGTCGCTCAAGAAGCTCGGCGCCGACGCCGCCGTGATCACCGCCCCCGCCTCGATCGCCTGGCTGTTCAACGTCCGCGGCGGCGACGTCATCCGCACCCCCCTGCCGCTCAGCCAGGCCGTGGTCCGCGCCGACGGCACGGCGCGTCTGTTCCTCGACCCGGACAAGGTGACCACCGAGCTGCCGGCCTGGCTGGGCAACCAGGTCAGCCTGGAAACCCCCGACGACCTGGAAGCCGCCCTGGAAGCCTTGAAGGGCCAGAAGGTGCTGGTCGACCCGGCCCAGTCCTCGGCCTGGTATTTCGACAAGCTGGGCGAGGCGGTCATCCGCGGCATGGATCCCTGCACCCTGCCCCGGGCCTGCAAGAACGCCGTCGAGATCGCCGGCACCCGCGAGGCCCACCGCCGGGACGGCGCGGCGCTGAGCCGTTTCCTCCACTGGCTGGCCACCGAAGGCCAGATCAACCCGCCCGACGAGAAGGAGGCCGTCGCCAAGCTGGAAGGCTTCCGCGAGGCCACCGGCGTCCTGCAGGACCTGTCGTTCAACACCATCGGCGCCGCCAACGGCCACGGCGCCCTGCCCCACTATCACCCCACCGACCGCAGCAACGAACGCGCGAAGCTTGGTTCTCTCCTCCTGGTCGACAGCGGCGGCCAGTACCTGGACGGCACCACCGACGTCACCCGCACGGTCGCCATCGGCGAACCAACCGAGGAAATGCGCCGGCGCAACACCCTGGTGCTCAAGGGCCACCTGGCCCTGGCCCGCCTGCGCTTCCCGTCCGGCACCACCGGCAGCGCCATCGACGCCTTCGCCCGCGCCGCCCTGTGGTCCGAGGGTCTCGACTACGACCACGGCACCGGTCACGGCGTCGGCGTCTACCTGGGCGTCCATGAGGGCCCGCACCGCATCGCCAAGGCGCCCAACACCGTCGCCCTGCAGCCGGGCATGATCGTCTCCAACGAGCCCGGCTACTACAAGAGCGGCGAGTACGGCATCCGCATCGAGAACCTGGAAGTGGTCATGCCGGCCGAGGACATCCCCGGCGGCGAACGCCCGATGCACCGCTTCGAGGCCCTGACCCTGGCCCCGATCGACAAGCGGCTGGTCGTCCTCGACATGCTGACCGAGGTCGAACGCACCCAGTTCAACACCTACCACGCCCGCGTCCTGCGTGAGATCGGCCCTCTGGTCGACGGCGAGGCCGGCGAATGGCTGAAGGACGCCTGCGCGCCGCTGTAGCGGCCAAAACCGGGGGACCATCATGATCCAGAGGCGCGGCGTCATGCTCGGCCTGGCCGCTGCGGGGCTGGCTGGACCGGCCCTGGCCAAGGGACGGTTCGAGCCGCTGTTCGATGGCAGGAGCCTCAGCGGCTGGACCACCGTCGGCGACGCCAACTGGGCGGTGCGGGACGGCGCGCTGTCGGCCGACCAGGGCCCGATGAGTTTCCTGGTCTCGAACGGCGTCTACCGCGACTTCGACCTGCGGGTGGAGGTCTGGGTCAGTTCCGACGCCAACTCGGGCATCTTCATCCGCTGCGCCCAGCGGACGGGGATCACCCAGGTCAACGCCTACGAGATCAACCTCTTCGACAACCGGCCGGACCCGACATACGGCACCGGCGCCATCGTCGATGTCGCGGCGGTTTCCCCGATGCCCAAGGCCGGCGGGCGCTGGAACCTCCTCGAGATCAGCGCCCGGAGCGATACCTTCTCGGTCGTCTTCAATGGGCGAAAGACCGTCGATAGCGTTCGCGATGTCGCCCACGCCGAGGGGCCTGTCGCCCTGCAGTACGGGTCCGGGACGGTGAAATTCCGCAAGGTCGAGATTCGCGTCCTCGACCCATCGACATGAGCTTTCCGGTGAAGGTGACCTCTATCCGCCTGCTGGCGGCCTTCGGCGCCCTATCCCTGGCGAGCGTTCTGGCGGGCATGGCCATCTGCTCCGCCAGCGAGGTTCCGCTGACGATGGGCCTGCGCAATCTGGTGGCCTGGGCGATCGGCGCTGTCGCCGCGACGGCCATCGCCATGACCGCCCGGCGGAACGCCCTGCCCGTATTCCTCTGGCTGGCGCCGGCCGGTTTGCTGGCCAGCTTCCTCGGCCCGGACCTGCAGGGCGTCCACCGATGGCTGGCGATTGGGCCGCTCAACCTGAACATCGCCATGCTTCTGGTCCCGGCCGCCGTGGTGGCTTTCGCCGGGCGGGTCGAGAGCCATCCGCTGAGCTCCTGGATCGCGCTCCTGGTTAGCCTCACACTGACCGTCGCCCAGCCCGACGCCTCTCAAGCCGCCACCCTGGCGCTGGTCGCTCTCCTGGCGGCATGGCGCATGAAGGGCCCGCCCCTTCCCCGCCTCCTGCTTGCGGCCGTCGTTGTCGGCCTCGCGGTGCTTGCCGGGCTGCGGCCCGATCCCTTGGCGCCGGTCCCGGAAGTCGAAGGCGTTGTCGGCCTGGCCTTTGCCCTGTCCTGGCTCACCGGCGTGCTGGCGCTCCTCCTGCTGCTCGCGACCGCCGCCACCCCGCTGCTGTCCGCCGCATCGCCCGGACATCGGCTACCGGCTTTGGCGCTCGGCGTCTGCCTGCTGGCCTGGTCAGTCGCGCCCTTCTTCGGCGCCTTCCCCGTCCCCTTCCTCGGGATCGGGCCAAGCCCCATCGTCGGCGCCTGGCTGGGCCTTGGCCTCCTCGCCGCCCTGCTGAGGGATCAGGCCGCCCGGGCGTCCAAGGCGGCGTAGCTGAACAGCCTGTAGCGATAGCGCTGCTGGGCCCGGATGTTGGCGGCGATCCGGCCGTGCAGGGCCTCGTCCCAGGTCCCCCATTTGGCGATGAAGGCCTCGGCCGCCGCCTTGTCGCCATTCACCTGCAGGGCCAGCACGGCCTTCAGCAGGTCCGCCACGGCGTCGTGATAGCGGCCGTAGTCGATCGACATTTTCGCCGTCGCCGCATCGAAGCTCAGCACCTTGCGGTCGAGGAACCAGTTCCACTGCATCAGCTGCATCATGTTGTAGGGCTGCTCGCGGCGCGGCCTGTTGTTCTGCAGGCAGCGCAGGATGCCGCTGGCGTAGAGCGAGCGCAGCTGGTCCTCGGTGTAGTAGCCGCGCGTCTTCAGCGCCTTGGCCACGAACAGCGAGACCAGGTCGGCCTTCATCTCCTCCAGCAGGCTGGCGTCGGCGCCCAGCGCGTCGGCGAACTGGCCGCCGTCCTTGGTCAGGTCCGGGCCCAGATAGTGGCCGACCTCATGCCAAAGGGTGCGATAGAAGTTGGCGTCCGAGGTCAGATGGCCGGCGTAGGGCTGGGCCATCGCCGCCCCGAAGGTGTCGCCGCTGCCTTTGAAGAGGTCGGGATTGCGCATGATGTTGACGCGCAGAAGGATGATGCTGCCGTAGCGCTCGACCAGATAGGCCTCGTTGGGCAGGTTGGTGGCGGTGTTGGCCCCGCGCGCCTGGCCGAAGTCGGCGATGACGTCGTAGACGCCGACCGGAATGTCCTCCTGCACCTTCCTGTGGCTCGGGGTCGGCAGGCTGTCCTCCAGCGCCTGGACGCCGCTCATCGCCTTGCGCAGCGCCGCCCCCTCCGCGTTGCGCGCCGCCAGCAGGCTGAAGCTGTAGAAGGCCCGCGTGCCCGCCAGCTCGTCGTCGTAGCTCTCATAGGCGCCGATCTGGGCGTTGAGGTTCCTGAACCGGCCCTTCAGCCAGGCGGCGTCGCCGGACTCGTAGTCGTCGCTGAGCAGGTCGCGCGAGCGGTTGCGCAGGTATTTGGCGAAGGCCCAGTCGTCGGCCTCGACCGCATCGGCCGCCTCATTGAGCAGGGCGTGGCAGCGGATCATCTCGTCGGCGTAGGCGACCGAATAGGGCGCCGCGTACAGCGTCTTCGGGTCCGGCCGGCGGCTGAGCCGCTCGAGCCGCGCCCGCAGACCCGGGTGCAGGGTGTCGAGGGCCGGATAGCGCTTCAGCTTGCCCAGGTCTCTCAGCAGGGTCGGCTTGTCGGCGCGGCGGACCACCGAGCGCTCATGGGTCAGCGCCGCCTTCTGGTCCGGATGGGCGGCGAGATAGGCTTCGAACTCGGCCTTGGTCAGGTCCCAGGGGTAGACGTTCTTGCCGGGCGGCGCGTCGTCGATGGCGACGAAGGGAAGGCGCTTGTTGTCCAGCGTCGTGGCGATCGGTCCCTGGAACACCCGGTACAGGGTGGCCAGATCGCGGCCATGGGCGTCGGTGCGCCGGCTGAGGGCGCCGCGCACCTGCAGGGCGGCGCGGTGCCGCTGCAGCTCGTAGACATCCTGGAAGATGGTCCCGACGGCCAGAAGCTTGCCGACCGCGGCCTGCTCGCCGGCCGACAGGTGGCTAAGATCCGGCGCCAGGGTCAGGGCCTGGGTCTTGTCGAGGATGGCCTTGGCCTGGTCCGGCGTCCATTCGACAGGCGTCGTCTGGGCAAGACCCCGCGGTGCGGCGGCCAGCGCCAGGGCCGAGGCGGACAGGGCGATGGCCGAACGGCGAGAGACTGAAATCATGATGCTTCCCGGGGATTGGGGCGCACCATATCAGCGCCGTTGCCCCAGGAAAGCGGGGGAGCCCGCCCGGCTCTCTGTGCAGCGGGGGTGCGGCCGGGCGGGCCTCGATGACGCGTGGGCTGGGGTTGGGCGTTTGGGCCCCGTGTCATCGCCCGGGACAACTATAGACCCAATTTAGTGATTCGCTCGTTTAAGTTGTGATGCGCGGTTCACGCGAATTGGACCCGATCGGCGGTCGATCCGAGACCGCGCGCAAGATCCGAGACCGCGCGCAATATGTCTAGACTTATTCATCCAAGGACGGTGGAGAGGCGTCGGATGCCCCCTCGACCAGCCACCAACACCCGTTCCAGCCATGCGCCGTCGTCAGGCCGCGCCGGCGCCGTAGGCGCCTTCCCCTCACCCACCGGTCAACATTTCCCGCCCCGGCGCCCACGCTTCATCAACGCCGATGTCAACGTTCACAGCGCCAGCCGCCACCAAATTATCACGTTAAATCAGCGGTTTGATGGAAAACAGCCGCTTCCCATATCGGCGGCGTGGTATAGTCGTAGACCGCTTCGACAAGCCGTTCGGGGAGATCAATCCTCAAACCCCACGAACACCGCCGCCTCATCGACGCTCTTGCGCTGCGAGACCACGGCGTTGGCCGGGAAGGCGTCGTCGGGATAGCCCATGGCGATGCAGATCATGATCACCTGGTCCTCCGGGATGGCCGCGTGCTCACGCACCACCGGCGACTGCATGATGCCCTGGCTGTTGATCACGCAGCCCAGCCCCCGCGACCAGGCGGCGTTGACCAGGGCGTTGGCCACCGCGCCGCAGTCGAAGGGGGCGATGTCGCCGCCGTGGATCGAGCGGTCGTAGGTCACCACGATCGACACCGGCGCGTCGAACTGGCGAAAGCCGCGCAGCACCCAGTCCTGGCGTCCAGCCTTGTCTTCCCGCTCGATGCCCATGGCCGCGAACAGCTGCTTGGCGACGCCGATCTGCCGCTCGCGATGGTGACCGCCGTATTCGCCGTGAATGCGGAACTCGCGGCTGTGGGGTACGCCAGCCAGGTTGCGCTCGGTGTTGCCGGCCCGGATGCGGTCGAGCGGCTCGCCGGCCACTACGTAGAAATTCCACGGCTGGGTATTCAGCGACGACGGCGCCCGCATGGCCAGTTCGATGACCTCCTTGATCACCGCCTTCGGCACCGGCTCGGGCTTATAGCCCCGGATGCTACGGCGCCCCAGAACCACGTCGTCGAACCTCATGGCTGACCCCTATGCTGACTTTGGTGAGGTGGCGGAGCAGAACCCAACCGGAAAAAAGGCCCGACCGCTGGGAGCGACCGGGCCTTGCGCCTCTGAAAGCCGAAGGCCTCAGGCGGCCTTGCCGAAGCTCAGTGTCTCGTAGCGGCGCAGATGATGGTCGACCGAGCCGTAGAGGCCCTCGATCATCGTCGCCCGCTTGAAGTAGTGGCCGACGGCCAGTTCCTCGGTCATGCCCATGCCGCCGTGGATCTGGATGGCGTTCTGGCCGACGAACTTGCAGGCCTTGCCGATCTGCACCTTGGCGGCCGAGACGGCCTTGGCCCGCTCGGCGTCGCTCTCGTCGAGCTTCAGGGTGGCCATGTAGGTCATCGACACCGACTGCTCGACGTTCATGAACATGTCGACCATCCGATGCTGCAGCACCTGGAAGTTGGCGATGGCGGTGCCGAACTGCTTGCGCTGGCGGGCGTAGTCGAGGGTTTGCTCATGCATCTTGCGCATGGCCCCGACGGCCTCGGCGCAGGCGGCCGCGGCGGCTTCGTCCAGCACCTTGTTGACCAGGGGGAGGCCCTTGCCTTCTTCGCCGATCAGGGCGCTGGCCGGGACGGTGACGTTCTCGAGGTAGACTTCCGAGGCGCGCTGGCCGTCGACGGTCGGGTAGTCGCGGGTGACGATGCCCTTGGCGCCCTTCTCGACGATGAACACCGAGACGCCGGCCTCATCGCGCTGGCCGCCGCTGGTGCGGGCGGTGACGATCAGGTGGCTGGCCCAGGGGGCGCCGATGACGACCGCCTTGTGGCCGTTCAGCACATAGCCGTCGCCGTCCTTCTTGGCCGTCGTCTTGATGTCGTTCCAGCTGTAGCGGGCCTGCGGCTCGGCGTAGGCGAAGGCGATGGTGACCTTGCCCTCGATGATGCCGGCGATCAGGTCGGCCGCGCCGGCGTAGCCCGAATGCTTCAGGAAGCCGCCGCCGATCACCACGGTGCCGAGGTAGGGCTCGACCACCAGGGCTTTGCCGAACTCTTCCATGACGATCATGTTTTCGATGGCGCCGCCGCCCAGGCCGCCCAGCTCTTCGCTGAACGGCGCGCCGAGGATGCCCAGCTCATTGGCGAAGGCTTCCCAGATTTCCGGGCTCCAGCCGCTCTCGGACTTGATCAGCTTCTGGCGCTTTTCGAAGTCGTACTTGTCCTGCAGGAAGCTGGCGACGGTGTCGCGCAGCATCGATTGCTCTTCGGAGAAATTGAAGTCCATCGGGCGTCCCTAAGCTTGGCGTTTCTGCTGCGGTTCCTTCGAGCCTTAAAGGCCGAGGACCATCTTGGCGATGATGTTGCGCTGGATTTCGTTCGACCCGCCATAGATCGAGGTCTTGCGGGTGTTGAAGTAGTTGGGCGCGGTGCGGTGGGCGCTCTCCGGGCCGATCGGGTGCATGTTGTCGCCGTCGGCCGGGAAGCCGCGGAAGTAGGGCGAGGCGTAGTGGCCCGCCGCTTCCAGGGCCAGCTCGGTCAGCCGCTGCTGGATTTCCGTGCCCTTGATCTTCAGGAGGGAGGATTCCGGACCCGGGCCCTTGCCGGCGCTTTCCGAGGCCAGCACCCGCAGCTCGGTGTATTCCAGCGCCGTCAGGTCGATCTCCAGTTCGGCGACCTTGCGCTTGAAGTCGGCGTCCTTGAGCAGGGCCGAGCCGTCGTCGCCGGCCTCGGCCGAGGCCATTTCGCGAACCCGCTCGACGCCGCGCTTGGAGCGCGCCACGCCGGCGATGCCGGAGCGTTCATGGGCCAGCAGGAACTTGGCGCAGGTCCAGCCCTTGTTCTCCTCGAACACGCGGTTCTCGACCGGAACCTTGACGTTCTCCAGCCAGACCTCGTTGACCTCGTGGCTGCCGTCGATGGTGATGATCGGACGCACGGTGATGCCCGGGCTCTTCATGTCGATCAGCAGGAAGCTGATGCCTTCCTGGATCTTGGCGTCCGGATTGGTGCGGACCAGGAAGAAGCCCCAGTCGGCGTGCTGGGCCAGGGTGGTCCAGGTCTTCTGGCCGTTGACCAGGTAGTATTCCTTGCCGTCGTCGCCGGTGATGCGTTCGGCCTTGGTCTTCAGCGACGCCAGGTCCGATCCCGAGCCCGGCTCGGAGTAGCCCTGGCACCACCATTCCTCGCCGTTGTAGATTTTCGGCAGGTAGCGTTCCTTCTGCTCCTGGGTGCCGAAGGTGTAGATCACCGGGGCCACCATGGCGACGCCGAAGGGCAGGATCGGAATCGCGTCCGCCCGGGCCATCTCCTCGCCGAACAGGTATTTCTGGGTCGAGGTCCAGCCGCAGCCGCCCCACTCCTTGGGCCAGGACGGGGCCACCCAGCCCTTCTTGGCCAGAATCTTGTGCCAGGAGAGGAAGTCCGCCTTGGACAGCTCCTCTCCCTCCGAGGCTTTCGCCCGCAGCTCGGCGGGATAGTTTTCGGTCACGAAGGCGCGGACCTCGTCGCGGAAGGCGAGATCTTCGGGCGAAAAGTCGAGGTTCATCAGGGGCTCCCGGCGCGGCTCTTTGGGCCGTGTTCTAGTCGGAAGCGATCATAGGCGCCAAACACTTGTTTGGAAAGATGACGCTTGCGTCAACGTAAGGACTTTTGCTGTCCCTAGAAAGTTCAACCTAACGCGACACCGCGACGCCCACGGAGCCGACCCCAAAGAAAAGAGCGCCCCGTCGGGGGGACGGGGCGCCAAGGGGCTCTGGGTGCTCGATAGAGAGTGCGAAATTACCCCGCCACGCCGAAGGCCTGGCAGGCGCCGTTCCGCTCGGCGATCAATTCGGCCCTGCGCGTCGCATCAGCGCGGCTGGCCTCGGCCTGGGCGTCGTCCTGGGCGTTCATGGCCTTGTCGACGATCCAGTCGGCGCGGCCACGCTTGTTGGCCTTCAGCACCTGGTCGACACCCTTGGTGTCGACGCCGTCGGCCTTGGCCAGGCCCTTGCAGCGGGCCGCCTTGACGAACTGAGCGTCGCTCAGACGCTCGGCCGGCTGAGCGGCTACCGCGGTGGCGCCGGCGAGCGCCAGCAATGTAGCGGAGATCAGCAGGGTCTTCATGGGTCGCTCCCGTCAGTGATTGAATTCGATGACTGGAGGGTGCGCCACGAACACCGTATTCACAAATTAAACTCTTGAAAGACTCCGAGTATTACATAGATTTCATATCTAAACTTGTTGTAATGCTTCGGGCGAAATCATGGCGCCGTCTTGACGGTTTTGTCTCACTTGCCAGCGCGCCGCCGGCCCGCGATCCTTGGGGGCGATGACCGACACGCCTTCCGATCTCACGAGCGGCCTCACCGGCCCCGGCCTGGGCGCCCTGCGCATGGACGCCGCCCAGCTCAACGCCTTCCTGTCGCGCGCCTTCCCGCATGGCGACCCTGAACAGATGGTCAAGGTGATCCGCGTCGATCCCGGCATCGTCACCCTGGCCATGCCGACCTCCGAGCGCAACCTGCGCCCCGGCGGCGTCATCTCCGGCCCGACCCTGATGGGCCTGGCCGACAGCGCCGCCTACAGCCTGATCCTGGCCCATATCGGCGAGGTGGCGATGGCGGTGACGACCTCCCTCAACATCCACTTCCTGCGCCCCTGCAAGCCGGGCCGGCTGATGGCCGAGGGCCGGCTGTTGCGGCTGGGCCGCCGCATCGCCACCGTCGATGTGCTGATGTGGACCGAAGGGCCCGACCGCGCCGCCGCCAAGGCCACCGTCGCCTACGCCATCCCCGAAGGAGCCGTCTCGTGACCCTCGGCCCGCCCTACACGAGCCCTCCCAAGGCCATCACCACCCCCTGCGTGAAGGTCTGCATCGTCGATCCCGAGAGCAACCTCTGTCTCGGCTGCTTCCGCACCCTCGCCGAAATCGGCGGCTGGGCCGGATTCAGCGCCGAAGAGCGCGACCGGCTGATGGCCGAACTGCCAACCCGCCGGTCGCGCATCCGTCCGGAGAAGCTCGGACTCTTCGCCGGCTGATTCACCGGATGCAAACCCTGAGCCGCTAGAACGCTTCTCAACGGCCCGTCCAGAACGGCCCGACGAAGCCAAAAGGGCGGGGTGTCATCAATGTTGAGGTTCGCAGCAGTCGTGCTGGTGGGAGCATTGTCGGCCGTCGGCGCGGCCAGCGCCGTCGTCAGGTTCGATCCCTCACAGCAGGCCTCGGCCGCCAACGTCCAGCTGGCCACCACGCCCGTCTCCAACAGGCCGACGCCCGCGCAGGTGACCAAGGCCGCCGATGGCCACTACTGGGCCACCGCCGACGTCAACGGCAGCGCCGTGCGCTTCCTGGTCGATACCGGCGCCACCGCCGTCGCCCTGACCGCCACCGACGCCCAGCGCCTGGGCCTCGATCTCTCCAAGCTCACCTACGGCGTGCCGGTGACCACCGCCGACGGCAAGACCATGGCCGCCCAGGTCAAGCTGCGCAGCGTCACCATCGCCGGCGCCCGGGTCGAGAACGTCGACGCCCTGGTGCTGCAGAGCGGCCTGGAAACCTCGCTGCTCGGCATGAGCTACCTCGGCCGGCTGTCCTCCTTCGAGGCCACCCGCACGGCGCTGATCCTGAAACCCTAGGCCGGCTGCCGCAGCGGCGGCAGCTCGCCGCGCGACACCGCCAGCCCCAGCTCCAGGCTGCGGCCGATCATCGTCGCCCGCTCGACGAACAGCGCCGCCGCGGCCGGCGGACAGACCTCGCGCGCCGTATCGCCGAACAGCGCCAGCCACCGGCCGAAATGCTCGGGCCGGATGTCGGGCAGGCGGTTGTGAACCTGCATCGGCCGCCCCTGGAAGCGGCCGGTCGCCAGCATCACCGACGACCAGAAGTCGTACAGCTTGGCCAGGTGAACGTCCCAGCTCTCGCCGATCGCCCGGTCGAAGATCGGTCCCAGCGCCGCGTCCTCGCGGACCCGGGCATAGAAGGCGTCCACCAGGTCGCGGATCATCGCCTCGTCGATGCCGACGGCGACGCCCGGGCCGACGCGCGGGCCTTCGCCGCGAGGATGATCTGCTGGTCTGTCGGCCATAGGGCTGAGTTAGGGGCCGGCGCCTCATCCCGCAACCAAGGGATAACCCCTAGGCGCTTCTGACACGCCGCCAGGCGGCGATGATCGCCCCGGCCAGCACATCGATGTCGTCCTCGGTCAGCCCCAGCGAGATCACCGACACCCGCATCGCCCAACGCCCCCGCCAGGCCGTGACGCCGGCGTAGCAGAGGTTGTCCTCCTGCAGGGCGGCCACGGCAGCCCGCGCCAGGTCATCCTGGCGCTCCGGCGGCTCGCCGACCCCGAACCCGATCACCACCTGATTGAGAGCGATGGTGTTGAGGATCTCGATCCCCGGCTCGGCCGCCAGGATTTCGCCCAGCCGCGCCGCCAGGGCGCAATGGTCGCGCACCATGGCCGCTATGCCGCTTCGTCCCAGCGCCCGCAGCACCGCCCAGGCGGCGAAGCCGCGCGCCCGCCGCGACAGCTCCGGCACATAGAGGGCGGGGTCATGCTCGGCGCTGCCCGAGGGCGGCAGGTAGGCGGCGGTGATGCTCATCGCCCGCTGATGGGCGGCGGTGTCCTTCACGATGGCCAGGCCACAGTCATAGGGCAGCTGCAGCCATTTGTGCCCGTCGGTAGCCCAGCTGTCGGCCAGGTCCAACCCAACGGCGAGATGGGCGGTCTCCGGCGCCGCCCGCGCCCACAGCCCAAAGGCGCCGTCGACATGCAGCCAGGCCCCGGCCGCCCTTGCCGCCGCCGCGATCTCGACCATCGGGTCGATGGCCCCGCTGTTGATCTGCCCGGCCTGGGCGACAACGATCCCGGGTCCATCGTGCGCGGCCAGGGCTTCGGCCAGGGCCGCCGCCTGCATCCGTCCGTCGGCGTCAACCGCCACCCGCACCGCCCGCCGCGAGCCAAGCCCAAGATAGCGAAGGGCCGAATGCACCGTCGCGTGCGCCTCCTCGCCAAGGAAGACCTTGACCTCCGGCGCGCCGATCAGGCCGTCGGCCTCGACATCCCAGCCGACCTTGCGCAACACCTCGTTGCGCCCCGCCGCCAGCCCCACGAAGTTGGCCATCGTCGCTCCGGTAACGAAGCCGATCGAGCTCTCGCGAGGCAGGTCGAGGATATCCAGCAGCCAGGCCGAGGCCGCCTTCTCGGCCATGGCCGCGGCCGGCGCGGCGCTGTAGTTGCCGGCGTTCTGCCCCCAGATGCCGGTCAGCCAGTCGGCCGCCACCCCGACCGGGTGCGAGCGCCCGATCACCCAGCCGTAGAACCGCCGGCCGGTCATCGCCATCAACCCGGGCCGCGCCGCATCGTCCAGCGCCTCGACCACCTCCGCCCAGTCCCCGCCGTCCTCCGGCGTCGGCCCGCCGAACAGCGCCTCCAGCTCCAGGGCGGTCGCTGTCGGTCGTGGCGGCCCGGTATCCACCGTCGACCGGTAGTCCCCGGCCCGCGCGTGCGCGACGCCGAGCGCCCGCGCGCCGTCCTCGATCCAGTCCGTCATGATGCCTCCCCAACCGGCGGGTGTCAGGCAGCTTCCCGCGCGCCGCTCACCGCGTCCAGCGCCCGGTCAACGACCTCGATGCCGGCCCCAGGCTTGACCCCTTCGACGGTCAGGATCCGCCGCCAGCTACGCGCCCCCGGGCGACCGTGGAACAGACCCAGCATGTGCCGCGCCATGGCCGGCAGATGGACACCCCGCTCCAGCTGGGTCAGCAGATAGGGCCGATAGCGCTCGACCGCCTCGAACGGCGAGACGTCCGCACCGTCAACGCCGAACACACGCCGGTCGACCTCGCCCAGCAGCCCGGCCTCATGATAGGCGGCCCGCCCCATCATCACCCCGTCGACATGCGCCAGATGCGCCTCCGCCTCCTCAAGCGAGGCGACGCCGCCGTTGATGACGATGGTCAGATCCGGCCGCTCGCGCTTCAGCCGGTAGACCAGCGGATAGTCGAGCGGCGGAATGTCCCGGTTCTCCTTCGGCGACAGCCCTTTCAGCCAGGCCATGCGGGCGTGGACGACAAAGGTTTGAACCCCGGCGGCGGCCGACAGGTCGACGAGCTTGAACAGGCTCTCCTCCGGCTCCTGGTCGTCGACCCCGATGCGGCATTTGACGGTCACCGGCACATCGACGGCGGCGATCATCGCCGCCATGCAGTCGGCCACCAGCTCCGGCTCGCGCATCAGGCAGGCCCCGAACCGCCCCGACTGCACCCGGTCCGACGGACAGCCGACGTTGAGGTTGATCTCGTCATAGCCCAGCGCCGCGCCGATCCTGGCGCTGGCCGCCAGATCAGCGGGGTCGGAGCCGCCCAGCTGCAGGGCCACCGGGTGCTCGACCGGATCATAGCCCAGCAGCCGCTCGCGGTCTCCGTGCAGCACGGCGCCGGTGGTGACCATCTCGGTATAGAGCAGCGCCCGCCCGGTAAGCGTCCGGTGCAGCGCCCGGCAGTGACGGTCGGTCCAGTCCATCATGGGTGCAATGGACAATCTATGTGCTTGAAATTGCTTCAATTTTATCGCATCTTCAAAGGGTTGGTTCGCGGCGTGGGCACTCCGTTTTACGCTATCGCACGACGTTTTTCGCGGCCTTTCGACGAGTCAGCGCACACGGAGCGCACACGAAAATGGCCACCTTCACGAAGCCCTCGCTTGGGTCGTGGCGCGCCCAGGTTCGCCGCAAGGGTCGCTACAAGGCCGCCGCGGCGGATGCTCAGCCGTTAAGGCTGCGTCCGCCATCGACAATGATTTCCGAGCCCACGGTCCAGGCGGATTCATCGGAGGCGAGATAGAGCACCGCCTTGGCTACTTCCTCGGGCGAGCCGAAACGACCGAACGGAATGCTTGCTGTGATCGCCTGGGTCATCTGGGCGCGATGGGTGTCCGAGATACCAAGCTTGTCGTAGAGCGGTGTTTCCACCGGTCCGGGGCTGACGGCGTTGAGGCGAACGCCGCGCCCGATCAGCTCGTTCGAGAGCGTCTTCGACAGGCTCAGGAACGCGGCCTTGGTCGCGGCGTAGACCGATGAATTCGTCATGCCGACATGGGCGTTGACCGAGGTGTTGAGGATCACGGACGCGGGGTTGGCGAAGACCGGCAACAGCGACTGGATCAGGAAGTAGGGGCCCTTGACGTTGATCGCGAAGGAGCGGTCATAGGCCTCCTCGGTCCAGGCCTCGATGGGCTGCCACACGGACACGCCAGCGTTGATGAAGGCGACGTCAAGCTGGCCGTATTCGGCGGCGACGGCCGCGGCCAGCTCGCGCTGCGCGCCGATGTTAGCGGAATCGGCGGCGAGCACGGTGACGTCAGAACCCAGTTCCGCCCGGGCGCTGGCCAGGCTGTCGGGGTTCACGCCGGTGATGATGACGCGGGCGCCCTCGGCCAGGAAGCTCTTGGCGGCGGCCAGGCCGATCCCGGTCGTGCCGCCGGTGATGAGGGTGCGTTTGCCGGTAAGTCGAGACATGGGACGATCCTTGAAAACCTTGAGGCGGATGCGTTCCGTCTCGGTGTCTGCAAGATGCGCTCATGCTCGGAATGAGATAAGTCGGTCGTATCGCATATGCTTCATACGTCAGACGCATAATTGGATAAGATGGACCGCCTGCTTTCCATGGAGTGCTTCGTCCGGACGGTGGAGACGGGCAGCTTCTCGTCCGCCGCGAGAGATCTCGGGCAGAGCCAGCCGAACGTGAGCCGCCATGTGGCGGCCCTCGAGAGCCATCTTCAGCACCGGCTCCTGCAGCGCTCCACGCGAAAGCTGCGCCTGACGCCCGAGGGCGAGCGCTACTATGCGGAGGCCCGACGCATCCTCGACGCCATGAACGAAGCCGAGTCCGCGCTGAAGAGCGACGTCAATCCGTCTGGACTGCTGCGGGTCGCATGCCCCACGGCCTTCGCCCACGAGTTTCTGATGCCGCGGGTTCCGGAGTTCCTGAGGGCCTACCCGGATCTCCAACTCGATCTGCAGATTTCCGATCGGTTCGTGAACCTGGTCGACGACGGCGTAGAGCTAGCGCTGCGAATCGGACACCTCAGCGACAGCGCCTTGCGCGCGCGGCGTGTCGGTCTCTTCACACGCATATGCGTCGCGGAGACGGGTTATCTGAACGCGCGCGGGACGCCGGAAACCCCGCAAGATCTGAAGCACCATGACTGCATCGTCTATTCTCTGCTTTCGACGGGCGCGACCTGGCGCTTCGCCGATGTCGAGGTTGCGGTGTCCGGTCGCCTTCGTGTGAGCGCTCCGCAAGCGGCGCGGGAAGCCGCCCTTGCCGGTTTGGGAGTCGCCCTTGGCCCGCACTGGTTGTTTGAAGACGGACTGAAGACCGGTCGCCTGAAGCGGATTCTCACGGGATACGAAGCCGCCCCCGTCCCGATCCACATCCTCTATGTGGCCAACCGCCTTCTTCCACGTCGAGCCGCGGTGTTCATGGACTTCATGGCCGCGGCGTTTTCCAAGGTCGAGACCCTGAATGTGCCTCTCTCACCTTCGGTTGAAGGTGACGACCGGAGCTGAACGCACACGCCAGAGTCGCTGGAAGGACAGAGAGGGCCGCGGGATCGCCATTCCGCGACCTTCTACGATCCTTTTTCGCGCGCGGAGACTGGCAACCATCGTCAAAACGATGAGGCGTCAGAGACGATCGGGCAGTTGCTGGACGGCCCAGCGGTTGCCGTCCGGATCGCTGAAGAAGATGAACCTGCCCCAGGGATACTCCTGGACCTCGCCCACATCCATGCCGCGCCCGATCAGTTCCGCCCGCGCGGCCGCGACGTCGGAAACGACCAGTTGCAGGCCCTGTACGGACCCTGGAACCGCCGTCGTGACGCCCTTCCCCAGCGCGATCGAACAGGCAGAGCCCGGCGGCGTCAGCTGGATGAAGCGGAGGTCGTCGTTGACGGTATGATCGTGATCGACCGTGAAACCGGCCTGTTCAGAATAGAAGGCCTTCGCGCGGTCCACGTCCGAGACGGGCACGGCGACCAACTCCAGCTTCCAGTCCATGATCTGTCCTCTCGTTTGGCGTTCAAGGCGGGCGCGTCCGAGGCGGGAGGCTCGATCAGTCCAGCATCTCACCAATCCGGCGCACGGTATTCCAATTGCGCAATGTGCCGACACCGAGGCGTTTGGCCGTGAGGACCGGCAGAAGCCTGGATTGGGCCGGCTGGTCGCGGAAATGGAGCCAAAGGTCGCCATCGACGATCTCCAGGCGCTCGCCTTGGGTCGCGTAGGGGCCGAGCATCGCCGCCACATCCGGGCTCAGCGGCTCACGCATGACCCGGACCGCCACGCGATCGCCCTCGCCTCGGGATTCCTCGACGAAGGGATTGCCGCCGACCAACCGCCGCCAGCGCTCCGCGGTCCGAACGATGGTGTCCACCCGTCGTCCGAAGGCGCCGGCGAAGGCATCCTCCAGCAATGTCTCCAGCCGCTGACTCGAGGCGATCTCGCTCTCGAACACCGCATTGCCGGTCGCGATCAGCGTGCGCGGGTTGCGCAGGCCAAGGGAGGCCATCATCTCCCGCCACTCAGCCATCCTCACCCGCCCTCTGTCGCCGAGGGTGATGCTGTAGAGCAGCGCCACGTACGCATTGGTCATCGCAAAGGACCTTTCCGCGCCGCCGCCCGCTCGGCGGCCCAGGCCGCCACCGGCCCCGCCGCGCTGTCGGGATAGGGCGCCACGGAGCTGATGTTGATCTCGCAGAGAACATAGTTGTCCGCCCCGGCCGCATCGCGCGGGCCCAGCAGGAAGTCGGCGTCCCACAAGGCCGGCATGTCCTCGCTTCGGATGTCCAACAGCCGGCGCAGGCCGGGGATCCACTCCTCCTCCATCCGGCGGCGCAGGGCCGCGAAGGCCGGGGCGTCCGGCGGGTGCATGATGCGGGGGCCGGGCTGGGCCTGGGGGCTGTCGGGCCCCTCGGGCGGCGGCGGCAGGAGGGCCTTGATCAGCTGCTGGCCGTAGCCGACCACCGTCTCGCCGCTGACGTAGCAGCGGATCATCCCCTCCGGCAGGCGCGGCTGGAACGGCTGGTCGATGATCAGCCCGTCGTTCTCGAAATAGGGCGCCATCCGCGCCAGCAGCGCGTCCAGGGTGATGCGTTCGGGCAGGCTGCCCCGCCGGGCGTGCAGCACCTCGACCTCTCCCCTCCCCGCCCAGCTGACCTTCCACACCCCGATGCCGCCGTTTCCGCGCCGCTGCTTGAGCACCCGGGGGCCCTCGTCCAGCAGGCCGGGCAATGCCGCCGCAAGGGCGTCGGGCGTCGCATGGCGCCGGGTGTCGACGCCCCAGCCCAGCGCGCGGGTGTCGTACAGCACCGCCTTGACGCCCATCTTCTGGATGACGTCCGGATGCGAACTGACCCAGACTCCGGCCGCCGCCACCTCGCGCAGCAGGGGATCGAGCGCCGAGCGGTCGCCCGCCTCGCTGATCGGATCGACCCAGACCAGCAGGCCGTCCAGCGCCAGCAGCCGCTCGCGCAGCCCAACAGCGGCCTCGTCGTAGAGCAGCGGAACCGCCCTGGCTCCCAGCGCCTCCAGCGCCGCGAAGATCAGGTGGAAACGGCTGTCGGCCGGATCAGGGACCGGCGCGCCGGCCGGGCCGCGCCACATCAAGCCGATGTTGAGGGGATGGTCCATCACAGCTCCTTCTCGTCCCGGGCGGGATCGCAAGGAGCGGGTGCTTGGACGACAGGTCGTCTTCGGGGCGACCCGCGCGGGCCCCGACGCCGCGGAGCCTAGACCCGCTCCCGCCGCGCCGTCCAGTCGCTTTGAGGACGCGGAAGCGACTAGGCCGCCAGCGGCTTGTCCTGCTGAACCAGCCGCTCGACGATGAGCCGGCTGATCATCCGGCCGTCCAGCGGCAGGATGGCGTCGACGATGCCCAGACCGTCCTGCTCACAGACCGAAGGCGGCGCCTGCAGCTGCGAGGCGGAGACATGGAAGGTCTCCTGCACGCTGTCCACCAGCAGGCCGACAAGCTCCTCGCCGCACTGGGCGACGACGATGACATGGCGGCCCGTCGGCTCGGTCAGGCCCAGATTCAGCCGGGCGGCCAGATCGAGCACCGGCATGACCACGCCGCGAAGATTGATCACGCCCTTCACGTAAGGCGGCGCGTGCGGCACCGGCGTCGCCGGGGTCCAGCCGCGGATTTCGCGGACAGCCTTGATGTCGACGCAGAACTCCACGTCCTTGACGACCAGGGTGATGACTTCGGTGCGGCTGTCGTCGCGGGCCAGGACCTCGCTCAGGTCGCCCCCCATCAGAACTCCTCCCAGTCACTGGAAGGCTTGGCGGCGGCCCCGCCGGATCTGGCGAACGACGCCACGCGCGCCCGGGCGGCGTGAACGGGGTTGGCGCCCGTCCCCGACTGCCCTTGAGACGACGCCGCATGAACCGGCGCCGGCCGAGGCGACGCCGCCGGCCGGGCGGAGGGCGCCGAACGCCCTTCCCCACCGATCTCGAAACCGGCGATCAGCCTGGCCAGGCCCGAGGCCTCGCTGCGCAGGCTGGTCGCCGCGGCCGTCGCCTGCTCGACCATGGCGGCGTTCTGTTGCGTCACCTGGTCCATCTGGTTCACGGCGGTGTTGACCTCGCCCATGCCGGTCGCCTGTTCCTGGGTCGAGGCGGCGATCTCGCTGACCAGGGCGTCGATGTTGGCGATCGCCTCGACAAT
This sequence comes from Caulobacter sp. GW821-FHT11A05, assembly GCF_058809015.1. Lineage (NCBI taxonomy): Bacteria > Pseudomonadati > Pseudomonadota > Alphaproteobacteria > Caulobacterales > Caulobacteraceae > Caulobacter > Caulobacter sp. GW821-FHT11A05. The sequence goes on from NZ_JBXASF010000003.1 coordinate 252,276, forward strand.
GGTCGACAGCGCCTTGCCGGTGTCGCCGACCAGCTTGGCGCCGCGGCCGACCTGGGCGCCCGAGGCGCTGATCAGCGACTTGATCTCCTTGGCCGCGTCGGCCGACCGCTGGGCCAGCGCCCGCACTTCGGAGGCGACGACGGCGAAGCCCCTGCCCGCGTCGCCGGCCCGCGCTGCCTCGACGCCGGCGTTGAGGGCCAGCAGGTTGGTCTGGAAGGCGATCTCGTCGATCACCCCGATGATCTGGCCGATCTGCGAGGACGAGCTTTCGATCTCGCCCATGGCCCCGACGGCGTCGCGCATGACGTCGCCGGACTTCTGGGCCTCGACCCGCGCCTGGCTGGCCGCTTCGGAGGCCCGCCGCGCGCCTTCGGCGGTGCGCTTGACGGTCTGGGTGATCTCTTCGAGGGCGGCGGCCGTCTCTTCCAGGCTGGCGGCCTGTTGTTCGGTGCGCCGGGACAGGTCGTTGGACGCCTGGGCGATCTCGTTGGAGCCGCCGTCGACGCTGTCGGCCGCGGTCTTCACCGCCTCCATGGTCCGCTGCAGGGCGTCGGTGGCGTTGTTGAAATCGCTCTTCACCTTCTCGAAGGCCGGGTCGACGGGGCCGGTGACCCGATAGGTCAGCCGGCTGTCGGCCAGATGGGCCAGACCCGTGGCGATCTGGTCGACCGACCGCACGCGACCGGTCACGTCCGTCGCGAACTTCACGACCTTCACGACGCGTCCGCTGGCGTCGAGGATCGGATTGTAGGAGGCCTGGATCCAGACCGACGAGCCATCCTTGGCGCGGCGTTCGAACTCGTCGGCGACGAACTCGCCGGCGTTCAGCTTGCGCCAAAAGGCCGCATACTCGGGGGTTTGGGCGTAGGCCGGGTCGACGAACAGGCGATGATGGCGCCCCTTGATCTCGTCCAGCCGGTAGCCCAGCACCTTCAGGAAGTTGTCGTTGGCGGTAACGACCTCGCCGCCGGGCGTGAACTCGATGATCGCCTGCACGCGATCGAGGGCCGCCAGTCTGCTCGCCGCTTCGGCGGCCTTCAACTTGGCGTCGGTGACGACCGAGGCCACCTTCACCACCCGCTCGACACCGCCCTTTCTGTTCAGAACGGGGTTGTAGGAGGCCTGAATCCAGACCTCGTCGCCGTTCTTGGCCAGGCGGCAGTATTCGCTGGCGTCATACTCACCACGGCGAAGCTTGGCCCAGAAGGCGGCGTAGTCGCTGCTCTTGGCGTAATCGGGGTCGACGAACAGGCTGTGATGGCGGCCTTTCAGCTCGGCCTCGGAATAGCCCATCGCCGAACAGAAGTTCGCGTTGGCGCGCAGGATGAGCCCGTCCCGGTTGAACTCGATGATCGCCTGAGACCGGTCGAGGGCGCCTAGGATCGCCCCCTGATCGCGCGAGGCAGTGAATAGCGCCATTTTGCCTGGACCCCAGCCTTTTAGGTTAATTACCTGCCTCCTAAATGAACGCCTGACCTTAATAGACATTGAACGCCGTTCGCCCTGCCGTGGCGCTATTGACCCGGATTGAGCATTCAGATTTCAACCTCGAAAGCTTTGAGACAGCCACAGCCGATCGGCCTCTCGACCACTGACTTCGAGCATCGAGACACTCAATACTTTAGAGCGCGTCTCGAATAATACTACCATTCCGAGATTTGTGACTAGAAATTTGCCACTCAGCTGACGAAAGCCGGCCCAGGAGAAGACCACGCTCGGCGGCGCGACAAGAAGCCCTGCGGCAGTCGCCTCTTGAGCCCGGCGCGAGTAGCGGACCGCGCCTGCCGACGCTTTACGATAGCCGCCGAACTCTCTACCCACTCAGCTTTTCGGGGCCTAGCGGTCCTCCATGGCTAGAGGCATTCGATGGCATCCGGACTCGCCGCCCTTCTCGACGACATCGCCGGCATCGCCAAGATCGCCGCTTCCTCGCTGGACGACGTCTCGGCCGCCGCCGGCAAGGCCGGGACCAAGGCGGTCGGGGTGGTCATCGACGACACGGCCGTGACGCCCAACTACGCCGTCGGCTTCACCCCCGACCGCGAGCTGCCGATCGTCGCCAAGATCGCCAAGGGCAGTTTCATCAACAAGCTGGTGTTCCTGCTGCCCGGGGCGCTGCTGCTCAGCGTCTTCGCGCCCTGGGCCATTCAGCCGCTGCTGATGATCGGCGGCGCCTACCTCTGCTTCGAGGCCAGCGAGAAGATCCTTGAAGCCTTCTACCACGGCGAACATGAGGTCGACGGTCCCGAGGACCTGGCCCTCAGCTCGATCGAGCTGGAAAAGCAGAAGGTGGCGGGCGCCATCCGCACCGACCTGATCCTGTCGGCCGAGATCATGGCCATCGCCCTGGGCGAGGTCGCCGAGCAGCCCTTGATGATCCGCGCCGCCGCCCTGCTGGCGGTCGGCATCGGCATCACCATCGTCGTCTACGGGGTCGTCGCGCTGATCGTGAAGATGGACGACATCGGCCTGCACCTGGCCAAGAGCCCCCGCAAGCCAACCCGGGTGTTCGGTGAAGGCCTGGTCCGCGCCATGCCGGCGGTGCTGTCGGGCCTGTCGATCGTTGGCACCGCCGCCATGCTGTGGGTCGGCGGCGGCATCATTGTGCACGGGCTGGAGCACTACCACTTCAGCCCCGTGCCGGTCTGGGTCGAGGCCGCCAGCCATGCCGCCGGCGCGGTTCCCGGCGTCGGCCCCCTGCTCGGCTGGTTCACCTTCGCGGCCCTGTCGGCGGTGGTCGGGCTGGTCATCGGCGGCGTCATCGTCGGCGCCCTGCACCTGATCCCGAAGAAGAAGCCGGCGGCCCACTAGCGGAACCCTCGCCGCCCTCCGGGGATTTCCAAAGCGGTCGGGGACGCCACGCGAGGGACCCGACCGATGACCGCCCCGTTCAAGACCTGGACCGTCCTGCCCCACGGCCGGCTCGTGCCGCTGACCGACGACATCCTGACGGTGCTGGGCGAAATCCACATGCCGATCGGCGAATTCCCCCGCCGCATGACGGTGGTGCGGCTGCACGACCGCCGCCTGGTCATCTTCAGCGCCGTCGCCCTCGATGAGCCTCAGATGCGCCAGCTGGAGGCGTTCGGCGAGCCGGCCTTCCTGGTCGTGCCCAACGCCATCCATCGCCAGGACGCCTGCATCTTCAAGCAGCGCTATCCCGGCATCCAGGTGATCGCGCCGCGCGGCGCCCTGCTGAAGGTCGAGGAGGTGGTCGCCGTCGACGCCACCGAGGCCGACTTCCGCGACCCGCACGTCCGCCTCGTCGAGGTGGCCGGCACGCAGTCGAACGAGTTTGCCCTCGAAGTCACCCGGCCGGAGGGGAGTAGCCTGATCCTCAACGATCTGGTGGCCAACATCCACGGCGAGCACGGCATCTCCGGCTGGCTGCTGCGGCTGATTAAGTTCGCCGGTGACGAACCCCACATCCCCGGCCCGGTGCAGCGCAAGCTGGTCGAGGACAAGGCCGCCCTGGTCGGCCAGCTGATGGCCTGGTCGCACCTGCCCAGCCTCAAGCGCATCGTCGTCAGCCACGGCGACGTCATCGAGGACGACCCGCCGGAGGCCCTGCGCCGGCTGGCCGCCTCGCTGGTCTAGGTCTCCGCCGCCAGCATCGTCCGCAGCTCGGCCTTGGCCACCTTCTCCAGGGTGGCGCGCGGCAGGCTGGCCACCAGCCGCACCTCGCGCGGCCGCTTGAACGCCGCCAGCGACCGCGCACAGGCCTCGTCGATCCGCGCCGCCAGTCCCGCGTCGGCGGGGTCGTGCGGGATGACGAAGACCACCGGAACCTCGTCCAGCATCGGATGGCGCCTGCCCACCACCGCCGCCTCCTTCACCCCGGCCACCGAAGCCACCACCCGCTCGATCTCCGAGGCGGCGACGTTCTCGCCCCCGACCTTCAGCATGTCCTTGCTGCGATCGGCGAAGTAGAGCCAACCGTCCTCGCCCAGCCGCACCCGGTCGCCGGTGATGAACAGCCCATCCTCGCGGAAGGCCTTCGCCGTCGCCTCCGGATCGCCGGCGTATTCCAGGAACAGCGACAGGCCGCGGATACCCTCGACATAGAGGTCCCCCGTCTGCCCCGGCTTCACCGGCGCCCCGGCCTCGTCCAGCACATGGATGCGATAGGCGGGCGAGGGCCGGCCCATCGACATCGGCGCGTCTGGCAGGCGCGCGTCGCCGACCACGCCCTGGGTGACGGTCTCTGTCATCCCCCACCAGCCGATGGTCTTGACGCCGAAAAGGGCGTCCCAGGGGGTGTCGCAGATGCCGTTGCCGAAGTGGCGGTAGCTGTGCCGCTCCGGCAGCGGCTGCTCCAGCAACGCCTTCAGGCAGAAGGGCACCATCGAGGCCCAGGTGCAGCCATGCTTCAGCGACACCGGCCAGAAGCGCGAGGCCGAGAACTTCGGCTGCAGCACCACGCTGGCCCCCGCCCAGAAGGCGGCGGCGAAAGAGTAGACCTGGGCGTTGGTGTGGAACAGCGGCAGGGTGATCAGGTGGACGTCGTCCGGGGCCAGGTCCTCGTGCAGGGCGCTGACCTTCGCGCCCCACAGGAAGTTGGCATGGGTCCACAGCACCGCCTTGGGCCGAGCCGTGGTGCCTGAGGTGTACTGGATGGCGAAGGGCGCCATCGGCGCGTGTAGCCGGTCGCCCAGGGTCGCCGGGTCGGCGTCGATGGCCGCGAAGGGCTCGAAGCCGGAGACATCCGCCTGGGCCGCCGCGCCGTTGTCCGTCTCCGTCACCGCCAGCCAGCCGAGCCCGGGCGCCGCCTCGGCCACCAGGGCGGCGAAGCGCGGCTGCGTCACCCCGCCGACCGCCCCGCTGTGGCTGGCGTAGTAGGCGACCTCCTCGCCACTGGCATTGGCGTTGGTGGTCACCGCCACCGCCCCGGCGTAGGCGCAGCCCAGCCAGGCGATCACCGACTCCGGACAGTTGTCGAGATGGACCAGCACCCGGTCGGCCGGCTTCACGCCGCGCGCCTGCAGCCCGGCCGCGAACCGCCGCACGGCCTGCGCGAACTGGCCGTAGGTCCAGGTCGGCCCCTCGCCCTCGAAGGGCTCCCAGATCAGGCAGGGATGGTCGGCCCGGCGCAGGGCCTGCCGGTCGATCAGGGTGCGGGCGTCCTGGCCCTCGAAGGGGGTCATCGGCGGCGGCGGCGGCGTCATGGGCGAGTCCTTTGGGCGGTGAGCCAGTCGGCGACCGACCGGCCCGCCCAACCCGTAGCATGGGCAAGATCAGGCGACACAGACGCCATCGCGCCGGCCCGCATCAGGTCCAGCATCGCCAGCTGGTGGCGACGCAGGAAGGGATCGGCGATCCGCCGACCCAGCGCCAGCCGCGCCAGCCAGCGTGGCGGCGACACCGCCTTCACCGGCCGGCCGAGGTCGATCGAGGCCACCGCCGCCAGCTCGGCGACGCCCAGCGCCTGCGGCCCGGTGATCGTCAGGGTCTGGACCTGGTCGCGACGGGTCAGGGCGGAGGCGGCGGCGCGGGCGATGTCCTCGATGTCGACGAAGGCCACCTTCGCCCGGCCGAGCGGCAGCATCAGCCGCCCGGTCCGGCTGGCTTCCGCCATCGCCGGCCCCAGCAGGGTCTGCATGAAAACACCGGGCCGCAGGATCGTCCAGGCCAGGCCGGAGGCCTTCAGCGCCGCCTCCGACGCCGCGTGCGCGCGGCCGACCGGCGTCGGGCTCTCCGCGCCAACCACCGCCGGGCCGGCCGACAGCTTGACGATCTGGTAGGCGCCGGCCGCCTTCGCCGCCGCAATGGCGGCCAGCTCCTGGGCCGCCTGGCGCGGCGACTGGGCGGTGAGCAGGAACAGGGATCCCACACTCTGGAAGGCGGCCGCCAGGGTCTCCGGCCGGTCGAGATCGCCGGCGACGACCTCGACGCCCTCGTCAAGCCTGGCCCGCGCCGCCGCCACGTCGCGGGCCATCACTCGCACCGCCAGGGTCCGCGCCCGCAGCTGTTTCACCAGGCTCGAACCGATACGGCCCGTGCCGCCCAGGATCAGGATCATGAGAAGGCCTCTTGCATTTTTGACTGATTAGTTCATTAATGACCAAACAGTCAACTAGAGCTCGCCATGTCCCCCGAACCTCGCCCCGACCGCCGTCGCGCCCGGACCCGGGCCGCCCTGCTGCAGGCCGGCCAGGCCCTGTTCTCCGCCCAGGCCGTGGACGCGGTCAGCATCGACGACATCGTCGCCGCCGCCGATGTCGCCAAGGGCAGCTTCTACAACCACTTCCCCGACAAGGAGGCGCTGGCCCGGACCATCGCCCAGTCGGTGCGCGGCGACCTGGAAGCCCAGATCGACAAGGCCAACGACGGTATCGCCGACCCGGTCCTGCGCATGGCCCGCGCCCAGGCGGTGGTGTTGCGCTTCACCGCCCGCGAGCCTGAGCGCGCCCAGGCCATGAGCCGCCTCTTCGCCGGCGCCACCCTGCCCCACGCCCCGCTCAATCGCGGCGTCCGCTCCGACATCGAGGCCGGCCTGGCCGCCGGGGTGTTCAACGGCCTGAGCATCGAGACCGGGGTGCTGCTGGCCATGGGCGTCGCAACCATCGCCGCCGCCCGCCTGCTCGACCCGGCCAACCCCACGCCCCCGCCGCAGCTGTCGCGGCAGATGAACCTTGGCCTGCTGCGCGGCCTCGGCGTCCCCGACGCCGAGGCCCGCGCGGCCGCCGACGCGGCCGCCGCCATCCTGGAGGAGACCCAATGAGCACCATCCGCATCGAAGACATCGCCTGGGTCCGCTTCCGCGCCCCCGACCTGGCGGCGATGCAGGCCTGGCTGGAGGAGTTCGGCCTCACCCCCGCCGCCGTCGAACCAGACCGCCTGTTCATGCGCGGGACGGGCGGCGCCCCCTTCCTGCACGCCACCGAACGGGGCGAGCCCGGCTTCACGGCCCTCGGCCTGCGCGCCGCCAGCCTGGCCGATCTCGAGGCCCTGGCCGCCGCCGAGGACCTGCCGGTCGAGCCTCTCGATGCGCCCGGCGGCGGCTTCGTCGTCCGCCTGAGCGACCCGGACGGCCATCTGATCGAGGTCGTCGCCGGCCAGACGCCCGCCGCCCCAACCGCCTTCGCCGCCCGCCAGCCCTGGAACGGCGTCGAAGCCCGGGCCCGCCTGGGCGGGGTCAAGCGGGTCGAGGCCGGCCCGGCCAACGTCGTCCGCCTCGGCCACGCCGTCCTCAACGTCTCCGACTTCCGCGCCTCCGAGCGCTGGTACAAGGAGCGCTTCGGCTTCCTGACCTCCGACGAGATCGCCGCCGCCCCCGGCTTCTCGATCGGCGCCTTCCTGCGCTGCGACCGCGGCGAGGTCCCCACCGACCATCACACCCTGTTCCTGCTGCAGGCGCCGCAGGGCCCCGGCTTCAACCACGCCGCCTTCGAGGTGCGCGACCTCGACGACCTGATGGCCGGCCACGACCATCTGCGGGCCGCCGACCGCACCCCGGCCTGGGGCGTCGGCCGCCACATCCTCGGCAGCCAGGTGTTCGACTACTGGCGCGACCCCTGGGGCCACATCCTCGAACATTGGACCGACGGCGACCTGCTGACCGCCGCCACCGGCCCCAACACCGCCACCCTGCAGGACCTGCTGGGCGTGCAGTGGGGTCCGGCCACCCCGCCCGACTTCGGATAGGACAACCGATGAAACTCGCGACCTTCACCACCGGCGGTCCCGCCCGTCTCGGGGCCGTCACGGGCGACCGCATCGTCCCCCTGACCGCCCCCGGCCTGCCGGCCGACATGATCGGCCTGATCGCCGCCTGGCCTCAGGTCGAGGCCGAGGTCCGCCGCCTCGCCGCCGCCGGCCGGGACGCCCTGCCGCTGGACTCCGTGCGCCTGCTCGCCCCCATCCCCCGCCCCGGCAAGATCTGGGCGATCGGCCTCAACTACGCCGACCACATCGCCGAGAGCGGCGTCGACACCCCCGCCCACCAGGTCTGGTTCAGCAAGGCCGCCACCGCCGCCACCGGCCCCTACGATCCGGTCCAGGTCCCCACCCCCTTCTGCGACTACGAGGTCGAGCTGGTCGCCGTGGTCGGGGCCGGCGGCCGCAATGTCGGCCGGGACCAGGCCCCCGCCGCCCTCTTCGGCTGGTGCGTCGGCAACGACGTCACCGAACGGATGTGGCAGCACCGCACGCCGCAGTGGTCGCTCGGCAAGTCCTTCGACACCCACGCCCCCTTCGGCCCCTGGATCACCACCGCCGACGAGGTCGCCGACCCCCATGCCCTGAACCTCCGGTGTCTCGTCAACGGCGAGGTCCGTCAGGACTCCAACACCCGCCACCTGGTCTTCGACGTCTGGGCCCAGGTCGAGCACCTGTCCCAGGCCATGACCCTGGAGCCGGGCGACCTGATCTTCACCGGCACCCCCGGCGGCGTCGGCGCGGCCATGGACCCGCGCCAGTTCCTGAAAGCCGGCGATCGCGTCCGCTGCGAGGTCGAGGGCCTGGGCCACATCGAGACGGTCTGCGCGCCGTGAGCCGGCCCTACGACTGCGACGTCCTCATCGTCGGCCTCGGACCCGTCGGCGCGGCCCTCGCCGCCCTGCTGGCCCGGCGGGGCGTCAGCGCCATCGCCGTCGAGAAGGACGCCGGCGTCTACCCCCTGCCCCGCGCCGCCCATTTCGACCATGAGATCATGCGGCTGTTCCAGCAGCTGGGCCTCAGCGCCGCCATGCTGGCCGCCTCGCGGCCGGCCACGGCCTACGAGTTCCGCAACGCCGCCGGCCAGGTGCTGATGCGCTACGACCTGGACGGCCCCGCCCCCAGCGGCTGGGCCGCCGGCTACATGTTCCATCAGCCCAGCCTGGAGCACGGCCTGCGGGCCCTGCTCGCCGCTTCTCCGCTGGTCGAGACCCATCTTGAGTCCACCCTGGCCGCCTTCGACCAGGACGAGGCCGGCGTCACCGCCGTGATCGAAGGCCCGCAAGGCCCGCGCACCGTCCGCGCCCGTTGGCTGGTCGCCTGCGACGGCGCCCGCAGCTCGGTCCGCGAGGCGCTCGGCATCGAACTGGAAGACCTGGCGTTCGACGAGCCCTGGCTGGTCCTCGACGTGCTGGTCCGCGACCCGGGCCGCCTGCCGGCCGTCAATCTGCAGATCTGCGATCCCGCCCGTCCGACCACCTGCGTGCTGATGAGCCAGGGCCGCCATCGCTGGGAGTTCATGCTGCTGCCCGGCGAGACGCCCGATCAGGTTCTGGACGAGGCCTTCATCCGCCAACTGATGGCCCCCTGGGACTGCGCCGGCGCGGTCGAGATCGAGCGCAAGGCCGTCTACCGCTTCCACGGCCGCATTGCCCGTAACTGGCGTCAGGGCCGCGTCCTGCTGGCCGGCGACGCCGCCCATCAGACCCCGCCCTTCGCCGGCCAGGGCATGTGCGCCGGCCTGCGCGACGCCGCCAACCTGGCCTGGAAGCTGGCCGCCGTCCTCAAGGGCGCCGCCTCCCCCGCCTTGTTGGACAGCTACCAGAGCGAGCGCGAACCGCACGTCCGCGGCGTCATCGGCCTGGCCATCCAGATGGGCCGGGTGGTCTGCGCCACCGACCCCGACATCGTCGCCCAGCGCGACGCCGCCATGCTGGCCCAGCGCGCCGCCGGCCAGGGACCGCCGCCCCTGCCTCCCTCCGCCCTCGGCCCCGGCTGTCTGCTGGCCGACAGCGCCGGCGCCGGCGAGCTGTTCCCGCAACCCTGGTCCGGCGAAGCCCGCCTCGACGACCTGCTCGGCGACGGCCCCTGGCTGCTGCGCCGCGACGCCCTGACCGGCCCGCTGGCGCCTTTCGCCGAGCCCCTGGCGGGCTGGCTGGGCGCGCGTGGGGTGGAGGCCGTGCTGGTCCGCCCGGACCGCTATGTCTTCGGAACCGGCGAGGCGGAGGGGCTGCGCCAGGCGTGGCGCGAGCGCGTCGTCGCCTAGGCGCGACCGCCGTCAGCGGGGATCCACCGCCCCACGAAGGATTCGCGACAGGGCGTCAATGGCCTGCGCGCGGGACAGCCGTCGGTTCGCGGCGGCCTCCGACAGGCTGTCGGCGGCGCCGATCACGCCCAGCATGATCGCCCGCGTCGGCGGCTTGGCGAAGGGCGCCAGGGCGGCGCCGTAGGCCGCGGCATAGCCGTCGCGCAGGGTCTGGCGGAAATCGGCCATCTCCTCGGTCCCCGAAAGGGCGGCGGCGATGGCCCCGAACTCCGGGCCCGAGGACAGCACGCAGTCGACATAGGCGGCGCTGAGGATGCCGATGACGTCGTCCAGGCCGCGAGCGCGGGTAGCGAGCGCCAATTGCACCGCCTGGGCCTGACGGTCGTCATAGTGACGATAGAGCGCGACCAGCAGGCCCGCCCGCGTCCCGAAATGTTCGTAGGCGATAGGCTTGGTCACCCCCGCCTGCTCCGCCAGATAGGCCAGGGTCAGGGCGTCTGTGCCCTGCGCGCGCACGATGGCCGAGGCTGTCTCCAGCAGTTGAAGCCGCCGCTGCTCCTTCGGCATCCGCTTGGTCGACACGTCCAGTCCTTCCCGGTTGACCGCAGCGCGGCGTTGCCTATGTTACGATTCGTAACTTACTAGTCGTAACATAATCGGTTCTAGCGGAGCGGCCCATGACAGCCAAGTCCCCCCACATCGCGCCGGCCACGGCGGCGCAGGCGCGAGCCTTCGCCGACCGGATTCCGGAGCTGATCCGCGCCACCGGCCCGGTCAGCTACGACTACCAGTTCGGCGCCGGGACAGGGCTGCTCGCGCGCCTGGTCGCGGCCTCGTGGCAGGCGCCGGCCACCCTGTTCGCCGCCGCCTCGACCACCTTTGCCACCGAAGGCGATGACCTGCTCGGCCTGGAGCTGGGCTTCGAGGGCCCGAACTTCTATGCCTTCAAGGACAATCTGGCTGCGCTGGCCCCGGATCTGATCGCGCGCGGCGTGATCGGGTTCGAGGAGCTGCAAGGCCTGGCGGCGCGGGCCGGCAAGGCCAGCTACCTCAACGCCCATGTGCCGGACGGCGTCTACTATCTGCACGCCCTTTCCACCCCGCCGGACCATCGCGGCAAAGGGGTGGGCAAGGCGCTGCTGACGGCGGCCATCGATCGAGCCCGCGCCGCCGGTCATGCCGAACTGCAGCTCGACGTGCTGGCCGACAATCCCGCGGTGGGTTTCTACCAGGCGATGGGATTGAGCATACTGGCCGAGACCCGCTCTCCCGAGCTGTCCCGCGACCATGGCTTTCCCAGTGAGCTGCGCATGGCGATCAGCCTGTGAGCGCCCGCCCGACAATCCTCATCGCCGGCGGCTATGGCCTGGTCGGCGGCCACATCGCCCGTCACCTGCGGACCGCTGGCCACGACCTGGACCTGGTCCTGGCCGGCCGCAATCCCCAGGCCGGCGAGCCCCTGGCCCGTGAACTGGGCGCCCGCACCGCCCGGCTCGACCTCGACGACGCCACCGCCGACCTGGCCGCGATCGGTCCGGTCGAGCTGATCATCGCCGCCCTGCAGGACCCCGGCGATGTCCTGGTCACCGCCGCCCTCGGCTCCGGCGCCGGCCACATCGGCATTACCCGCGGCGTCGATTCCCTCACCCCCACCGTCATGGCGGTCAGCGCCACGCGAGCGCGGCGGCCGATCGTTCCACTGGCCCATTGGCAGGCCGGCGTCCTTACCCTGGCCGCCCTGCAGGCTGCCCAGGCGTACGCCCTAGTCGAGCGGATCGAGTTGGCCGCCCTGTACGACTACGCCGATCCCATCGGCCCGATGACCGTGGCCGACAACGCCGGCTTCGTCGGCCGGGCCCTGACCCGCCGGGCGAGGCATTGGGTCTGGCTCGAGGCGCCGGATCATCCACGGCGGGTGGAGCGCGCAGGACATCCGGCCTTCGACGCCCTGCCGATGGGGGTGCTGGACGTCCCGGCCCTCGGGGCCGTCACCGCCGCGCGGGATATCCGGTTCGACCTGGGGACAGGCCATTCGCTCGGAACCCTGGCCGGCGAGGCCGCCTCCCACGACCTCTACATCGACCTTGGCGGTCGATTGGTTTCAGGGGAGACGGCGACCCGGCGTGCGACGATCAGCGACCCCAAAGGCCAGGCGCACCTGACGGCGCTGGGCGTGCTGATCTGCGCCGAGCGCGTCCTGGGCCTCGACGGCCGGCCGCCGCCGCCCGGCGGCCTGGCCTTTCCCGAGACGCTGCTCGATCCGGCCGCCGCCCTGGCGCGGCTGGCCAGTTTCGGTGTGCGCCATGGGATCGCGCCATGAGTGAGCCGATGCGGGCGCTGGGCCTCGGGTCCGACGGCCGGATGGCTGTCGTCCTGACCGACAGACCCATTCCCGCCAGGGGCCAGGTGCTGGTGGAAATCCGGGCCTCGGCGGTGAACGAGATGGACGTCCAGGTCCGGGCCGGCGGCTGGGCGAACCAGGTGAAGCGCTTCCGGCGGGCCGGGCCGGTGCTGACCGGCTTCGAGTTCTCCGGCGTGACGCGCAGCGACGGCGACCGCATCCGCGCCGGCCAGCGGGTGATCGGCTACAGCCCGGTGCTTGACGGCCCGCGCACCCACGCGGAGTTCGCGGCCGTGGCGGAGCGTGACCTTCAGGTCCTTCCGGACGCCCTGGACGACGAGGCGGCCGCCGCCCTGGTCGTCATGGGCCTGACCGCCATCGAAATCCTGGAGCGCCAGCGCCCGCTGGACCGCGGCGACCGCTGCCTGATCGCCGGAGCGGCCGGCGGCGTCGGCGCCTACAGCCTGCAGCTAGCTGTGGGGCAAGGGGCCAAGGTGGTGGCCGTGGGGTCCAGGTCCAGCGCGCCCTGGCTCGGCGCCCTGGGCGCCCAGGAGGTTCGCGCCCATGAGGACGGTGGCTGGTGGCGGGACGGCGACCGGTTCGACCTGGTGATCGACACGCCCGGGAAATCGACCTTCGCCCAGGCAGCGCCGCGCCTGGCGCCTAGCGGCATGTATGTGACCACCAACCCTCAGACCGACATCGCCGGCTTTGCGCGAGCGATGCTGTCGTCGCGGCGGGCCGGCTACCTGATGCTGTTGCGCAGCCACCCCGCGGGCCTGCAGCGGCTGATAGATCTGGCTCTGGCGGGAACACTCAAGGCCGTCATCGACAGCGTCTTTCCGCTGGACCAGGCGGACGCCGCCTTCGACCGCTTCGCCACCCGGGGCAAGCAGGGCCGCGTGCTTCTGAAGGTCAGCCGCTAGCCTTCGTCTCCGTCCAGGTCCTCCACTGGCCCATTCCGCGGCACCGCCCCCGCCCGATCCGGCCGCATCTTCAGCGACTGCAGCAACCCCGCCGCCACCGACGGCTCGGCCACCGGCGTGGCCCACAGCGCGTCGCCCATCGCCCGCTCGACCGCGTTGTCGAAGTTGCGGCGCATGCTGGCGGTGTCGAAGCTCATCATGCTGAAGGCCTCGCCCGGATCGGGGATGGTGGCGACGCTGAACGGCAGGCGGTGGCGGGCGCAGAAGGCCGCCGTCACCTCGATGGCGTGGCGATAGCTGAACCGCAGCATGGTGTCGAAGCTGCGGATCAGGATGGCGGCGATGTTGTTCTGGGTGGTGCGCGGGGCCTGGTCGAGCACGGTGTTGACGATGGCGTAGACCTGGCTGCGGGCCAGCCGCTGGCCCAGCTTGCGCCAGCGCAGCAGCGCCTCGGGCATCAGGAACAGCGGCGTCGTCACCCCGCCGTCGACATGCATCTCCTCGTACATCACCCCGTCGCACTGGCAGCCGATGCGCTTGGGCGGGAAGATGCCCGGCAGGCTGCCCGAGGCGACCAGCACCGTGCGGAACAGGTTCAAAGCCTCCTCGCCGCCCTTGCTGGCGATCTCGCCCATGTCCCAGATCACCGTCCTCTGGCGGTCCAGGTCCGTGGTCGCCACCAGCAGGCGCCGCCCCTTGGCGTGCTCCTCGGCGATGGCGCCGAGCATCTCCGCGTCGATGAACTTGCCGACCAGCCGGTCGAGGGACTCGGCCCGGAAGATGGCCCCCGACCCCGGCCCCAGCTTGCCCAGCCCCAGCAGGTCGGCCGCGTGGCCGCCGGTGTAGGCGTCGGTCAGCCGCTCGTCCCAGCTCGGTCCCAGGAAGGCGAACGGCGCGATCAGGGCGCCGGTGCTGACCCCCGTGACGATGGCGAAGTCCGGCCGCCGCCCGGCCCGGGTCAGCCCGACCAGGATGCCCGCCCCATACGCGCCCCCCGCGGCCCCTCCGGAAATGGCCAGGATGTTGAACGCCTCCCGCGCCCAGGGCGCCCGCAGCGGGGCCAGCCGGTCGGCGGCGGCCATCAGCGAGTCCTCGGCCTCCTCGACGCTCAGGCGCACGCCCTCGAAGCCGGCGATCCTGGCCTTGGCGGCCAGCGGCGCGGGCAGCCGCGCGCCCGGCAGTCGGCTTCGCCAGTTGGGGGTGTCGCTCATCGTCGCCGCCTCGTCGTTACGCACCCAGGAATATAGCGCAGCAGACAACGCCGTGCGGGCGCAAAGGTGGCCGCCGCCAGCCAGCGGAGGCCACTCGCGCAAAAGAACACCACAGTTTGTGCAGTCCCCGGCCCTTTCCGGCTGTGGCACCGCACGCTCGGATTTCCTTGTTCTGTAAGGCCGAGCCATGACTGCCCCGACTCTGACCGCCCTCGACACCGTCGCTCTTTCCGAGACCGACGCCAGCGCCGCGCCCCAGCTGATCGACGCCGACGTCACCCTGACCGATGTCGAGGCCGACCTGGCGAACGGCCAGCTGCGCGTGCACGGCCTGCTGGCCGAGGACATCGTCTCGCTGTTCAACCAAGGGACCGGCGCGGGCCAGGTCGGCTACAACGCCGCCACCGGCGAGGTCACCTTCGGCGGCCTGCTGATCGGCATCGCCTCGGGCGGGGCCGGGACCGACTTCACCATCGCCTTCAACGGCGCCGCCACCCTGGCGGCGGTCGAGGCGGTGATCGAGCACCTGACCTACGCCAACCTCTCTGACCATCCGACCTCCAGCCGCACCCTGACCATCGACGTCACCGATGGCGCCGGCCAGACCACCGGCAGCGTCACCGGCTACACCCCCGGCGTCCTGGCGCTCGGGGCCGGCGGCGATCCGCTGGAGCAGAGCCCGGTCGCGGCCGGCGACTTCGACAACGACGGCGGCCGCGACCTGGTCTTCGTCACCACCGGCGGCGCCCTGGTCTTCCATGAGCACAGCGCGACCGGCTTCGACCTCTCCTCCGACGTCCATATCGCCATGGACGCCACCCTGGCCCCCGGCTCGGCGATCACCGCCGGCGACATCAACGGCGATGGCTTCACCGACATCGTCGCCGTGGACCCAGTTGGCTCACTCCGCGTCTTCGCCGGCCACGGCGCCGGCTCGGGCTACGACGGCGAGTTCATCGAGGACAGCGACAGCGCCCTCGCCGTTTCCAGCCATCTGCCCACCGATCCCGGCATGTCCCTGGCCATCGCCGACTTCAACAAGGACGGCTTCGGCGACCTGGTGGTGGTCAGCAGCACAGGCCAGATCTCCACCCTGCTGAACTACGTCCCCTACGGCATGGGCTACGAGCCGGTGTGGACGTCCAGTGAAACGGCGACCGGCCGGCCGCTGCTGGCCGATTTCACCGGCGACGGCGCCCTCGACCTGATCATCGCCCTGACCGACGGCGCCGTCACCCTTGGCCGCGGCGACAGCATGGGCGGCTTCGACTTTACCGGCCCCAACCCGTTCGCCGGCCTCACCCTGACCGCGCCGGGCTCTCTGGCGGCCCTCGACGTCAACGGCGACGGCGTCCTCGACCTGGTGGCCTTCGACGCCAGCGGCTTCCAGGTGCTGGTCGCCCCGCCGCCGATCACCAACACTGTCAGCATCCAGGTCTACGACGAACTGGGCCAGATCGCCCTCGCCGGCCTGCCTGCCAACCTCGCCTTCGAGGAGGACGCCGTCAGCGCCGCGCCGCAACTGCTGTTCGGCGACCTGACCCTGACCGACAGCGAGCAGGACCTGGCCAACAGCTACCTGTCGATCACCCCGCAATCCTCCGACGACCGCATCTCCATCCGCGACCAGGGCATGGGCGCCGGCCAGGTCGGCTTCGACGGCGGCCAGATCTATTTCGGCGGCGTCGCCATCGGCCAGTTCCAGGACCTCGGCGGCCAGTGGCTGATCACCTTCTCGGGTGCCTCGCCGGCCGCCATCGAGGCGGTGCTGGAGAACCTCACCTACGCCAACAGCAGCAACGCGCCCCAACCGTCCCAGCTGACCCTCGACATCCTCGACGCCAGCTCCAGCCCGATCCTCCAATACGTCGTCGGCCTGACCATCACCGACAATCCCGAGCAGATGACCCTGTCGGGCCTGGCGCCCCAGCATCGGATCGAAATCGGCGACGCCGCCGATCCGGTCGCCCTCTGCGCCGACCTCACCCTCCAGGATCCGGAAGGCGACCTGAACGGTTCGGTCTTCACCGTCAGCGGCCTGGAGGCCACCGACCAGGTCAGCCTCGCCCCGACCACCGACCTGACGGTCAGCGGCGGCGTCGTCAGCTACCTGGGCCTGGCCATCGGCGTCGCCGCCGGCGGCCAGGGCGCGACCTTCTCGGTCACCCTCAACGCCGACGCCTCCGTCGCCGCCGTCCAGGCGATGATCGCCGCCCTCAGCTTCACCAGCCCCGGCGCCGCCGTCGGGGCTCACACCCTGACCCTGGCCCTCACCGACCAGGCCGGCCATGCCCTGGTGGATGACGCCGGCGGGGCGCCCGGCATCGAGATCGTCGTCTACGAACAGGGCGACCTGACCGACCTCGCCGCCGCCCTCGACCTCACCCTGGCGCAGGCCGCCACGCCGCATCTGCTGGACAGCGGCGTCACCGTCACCGGCCCCGGCGGCAGCTGGCAGGGCGCCCGCCTGACCGTCACGGGCATGGCGCCGGGCGACGTGGTCGGCATCGCCGACGGCGCCTTCGACATCGTCAATGACAAGGGCAACCTCTACCTGGTCCTGAACGGCGACCAGATCGGCCAGATGATCGATGGCGGCGCCAGCTTCACCGTCCACTTCGGCAGCGGCGCGACCAAGGCCGGCGTCGAGGCCGTCGTCGAGGCCCTGACCTTCAGCAACGCCGGCACGCCCGACGCCGCCCGCACCCTGACCCTGACCCTGCACGACCCGGCGGGCCTGGTCAGCGCCGACCAGATCGTCGTCAACATCGCCGGCGGCGTCAGCTACGCCATGGAGCTCTCGGACTTCGCGACCGCCGTCTCCGTGCCGCAGGCCTACGTCGCCAGCTTCACGCCGCTCGACGCCGCCGTCACCCTGCGCGACACCAACGGCGACTACTCAGGCGCGGTCCTGACCGTCTCGGGCGCCGCGGCCAGCGATATCCTGGGCTTCTCGGGCCACGACATCCAGGCCCTCTACCAGGACCCGAACGGCGACCTCCTCGTCAACTTCTCCACCGTCATCGGCCATGCCAGCGGCGGGCTGAATGGCGATCCGCTGACCGTCACCTTCGCGGCCGGCGTCACCACGGCCGAGGTCGAGCTGGTCCTCGAAAACCTTGCCCTGCGCACCGACGCCACGACTCCGGAGGCGATGCGCACCCTGACCCTGTCGCTGCAGAACAGCGAGGGCGAGGCCCTGCACCGTGTCGGCGAGACCGGCCCGGTCACCCTGGCCTTCGAGATCGAGATCGCCGCCCCGCAACTCATCGTCAGCGGCCTCGGCTTCAACGGCGTCCTCGATGAGAACCTGCTCAACTACCAGGGCGACTTCGTCATGCCGTCCGTCACGATGATGTCGAACGGCGGCCTGCCGGGCGGGCGGCTGGTCGTCGAGGGCCTGCAGGCCGAGGACGGCGTCACCATCCGCTCGGTCAACCGCGTCAGCTTCGACGGCGCCACCGGCGAGGTCCGCTACGACGGCCAGGTCATCGCCACCACCGCGCGGGTCGGCTCGCAGTTCACCCTGACCTTCGGCGAGGTCACCGACTCCAAGGTCGTCGAGGCCGTGCTGAAAGCGGTCGCCCTGCTCAACAGCAACGACAACCCGACCAGCGATCCCCATTCCCTCAGCGTCATCCTGTACGGCGCGGACGGCCAGACCGCGGCCGCCGGCTGGAAGTACACCATCCAGGCCCGGGGCGAGGTAACCCAGCTCAGCCTGACCCCGGCCGCGACCACCTTCGACGAACAGGTCGTCAACGCCCGCCCACAGGCCCTGGTCACCGACGCCGTCCACAACCCGCAGAACGAGCCCGTGGCCGGCGCCGTCCTCACCGTCGGCGGCCTGACCGCCGGCGACCGCGTCACCCTGCTGGACGGCTCGGGCCTGGTCTTCGACGACCAGACCGGCGAGGTCAGCATCTCCGGCGCCGTTATCGCCCATGCCGCCGTCACCGATGGCGTCAGCCTCGTCGTCACCTTCAACGACCAGGCCAATCAATTCAGCGTCGACGCCGTCCTCGAAGCCCTGGGCTTCTCAACCAGCAGCGACACCCCCGCCGCCACCCGCACCCTGACCCTCGCCCTGGTCAACGTCTACGGCCACCCGGCCCTGCTCCCCGGCCTCATCGCCCCGACCCTGACGGTCAACGTCACGCCGCAGTTCGACCCCACCGCCGTCGTCGGCCTGGACGCCTCGGTGACCTTCGGCGAACAGGCGGTCAACGCCGGGCCGCAACGGCTCGACGCCGACGTCCATCTGACCTCGTCGGAAGGCGTGCCCATCCAGTCCGTCCTGATTTCCGGCCTGCTCGCCGAGGATCGCCTGAGCTTCACCCCGGACGCCAATTTCAGCTGGGACCCGGACACCGGCGTCATCACGATCAACGGCGTCCCCGGTCCCCGGATCGTCTCCGACGGGGCCGGCGGCTTCGCGCGTGTGCTGCTGCCCGACGGCAGCTACGGCGTCTCCATCCTGGTCGACAGCGCGCCCGAGCCGGGCGTCCTGACCGACCTCGAGGCCATCATCGAGCACCT
Source organism: Caulobacter sp. GW821-FHT11A05 (assembly GCF_058809015.1). Taxonomy (NCBI): domain Bacteria; kingdom Pseudomonadati; phylum Pseudomonadota; class Alphaproteobacteria; order Caulobacterales; family Caulobacteraceae; genus Caulobacter; species Caulobacter sp. GW821-FHT11A05. Next base: position 271,215 of record NZ_JBXASF010000003.1, read on the forward strand.
GGCCTATGCCAACGCCAGCGACCACCCGACCGCCAGCCGCACCCTGGCCTTCCAGATCGTCGACGCCATCGACACCGGCCATCCGCCGGCCCCGGTCCAGATCGTCGTCAACGTCACAGACGAAACCGAGGCGCCGTCGTTCACCGACTTGGGCCCCATCGTCGTCTACGAGAACGCCGTCAACGCCGGCTACGTCCCGCTCGACGGCGCGGTCAGCTTCCACGCCCCCGACACCCCCAGCTTCGCCGGCGGGTCCCTGAGCTTCACGACCGCCGAGTCCACCGGCTTCGTCAGCCTGGATGTCTCCGGCCGCCTCGCCTTCGGTTTCGGCGCCATCGGCCTGAGGGTCGACGGCCAGCTGGTCTCCGACACCTACGCCGGCGGCCCGGTCATCCAGTTCAACGCCAACGTCACCGCCGCCGACATCGAAGCCATCGTCGAAGCGGCCCGCTACCGCAACAGCGACCAGGCCCCGGACGGCGCCGACCAGATCACCATCACCCTGACCGACTCCATCGGCGTCGTCAGCCAAACCCAGCACGACGTCACCATCATCGCCGAGAACGACCCCACCGTCCTCACCGGCATCGGCAGCGTCACCCTGCAGGAAACCGCCCTCCAGGCCGGCGGCCAGCTGCTGCTGCCGCTGGTCAGCTTCACCGATGTCGACGATGTCGGCTCGGGCCAGCACATCATCATCCGAAACCTGCCCGACGAGTTCACCCTGTCCCTGGCGGCCCAGGACGGCGATCCCGCCGTCGGCAACCTGCGCACCGCCGGCGTGCTCAGCTACGGCGGCGCCACCCTGTTCATCGCCAGCCCCGGCGGCGCGACCGGCGACATCATCGTCCACCTCAACGGCGCCACCGTCGCCCAGGTGCAGACCTTCCTCGCCAACCTGACGATCCAGAACGCCAGCGACTTCCCCTACCCGCTGTTCAACCTGTCGTTCGAGATCGTCGGCTCCAGCGGTTCATTCACCACCCTCCATCAGGTCACCGTCGAGCAGCAGTTCGACCCCACCACCCTGACCGAGGTCACCGCCAGCCACAGCTTCGGCGAACAGGCCGTCAATGCCGCCCCGCAGCTGCTCGACGCCGCCGTCACCCTGACCTCGATCGAGTTCCGCCCGATCACCGGCCTGACCGTCAGCGGCCTGCTGGCCGAAGACCGCGTCACCCTGCTCGGCGACGCCCATCTCAGCTGGAACCCCACGACCGGCGCCATCACCCTGGGCGGCGTGCTGATCGGTAACGCCACCGGCGGCGTCGGCGGCGACTTCAACATCACCGTCGCCGGCCTGAACCCCATCGCCCGGCTGGCCAACGCCGAAGCCATTCTCGAGCATCTGGCCTACGCCAACGTCAGCAACACCTCGACCGCCAGCCGCACCCTCAGCATCCAGGTCATCGAGACGCCGCCGCCCTCCGGCGACTTCGTCCCGGCGGCGCCGGTCAGCGTCACCATCAACGTCACACCCTACGAGTCGCCGACCGTCCTCACCTTCAGTGGCTTCGAGGCGACGGTCGACAGCGGCGACCACAGCGCCTTCGCGACGGCCATCTCGGTCATCGATGCCGACGGCTTCGACATCGGCGGCACGGTCCTGCGGATCACCGGCCTGGCGGCCGGAGAGACCGTCTACCTGGAAGCCACCGTCGGCGGCATCACCTCGCAGTCGGGCCAGGACCTCTATCGCGGCTCCGTCCTGGTCGGCAGCCTCAGCCTGATCGACGGCGGCGTCGCCCTGACCTTCACCGCCGACGCCACCGTCGCCGACATCAACAACGCCGTTCACCAGCTGCAGTGGTCTTCGCAGACGCCGTGGAACCTGGGCGCCGACCACAGCTTCCAGGCCGTCCTCGACCTGCCCGGCGCCGCCCCGGACCAGAGCGTCAGCTTCGAGGTCCACACCCAGGCCCCGCTGCGGACCACCCTCGTCTCCTTCGGCATCACTGCGCCCGGCCAGGCCACCGTTCACGAAAACGCCGCCAACGCCGGCCTCACCGCCATCGACCTGGGCGGCTTCCTGATCGGCGAGCCGACCAACTTTCAGGGCGGCCACCTGCACATCGACATGGCCTATGTCGTGGCCGGCGAGACCTTCGAGATCGTCAACCAGGGCACGGGCGCCGGCCAGATCGGTTCCAGCAACGGCGTGGTCACCTACGGCGGCGTCGCCATCGGGACGGTCACCACCGGCGTCTCCGGCGGCGCCCGCATCATCGACGTCAGCTTCAACAGCAACGTCACGCCCCTCGCGGTCGAGGCCCTGCTGGCCGCCATCGGCTTCAGCACGACCAGCAATACGCCGCTGGCCGACCGCACCCTGGGCATCGCCCTGACACCGGCCCCCTACCTGCTCGACGCCTCGCTGGTCCTCGCCGGCGGCCCGCTGCAGCTGTTCAAGGAGGCCAACCTCGCCCCCTTCTACCAGTCCCCGACCGTCGTGGACTACGACGCCGACGGCGACCTCGACATCCTCTACACCCGCGATTTCAAGGGCATGGGCCTGGCCCTCAACACCGGCACGGCCCAGGCCGCGCACTTCGTCGAGATGGCCCTGCCAGGCTTCACCGGAAACCTGGACCCGGGCGCGGGCAACCCCGCGAACGCCGCCGTGACCTCGGTGATCGATTTTGACGGCGACGGCGACCTCGACATCGTCGCCGGCCGGGTCAACGGCACGATCGCCTACTTCGAGAACACCGGCGGCCCCGGCATGGCCGGCGCCTGGACCCAGCGGACGGGCGCGGCCAATCCGTTCAGCGGCTTCGACGTCAACCCCGGCATCGCCAAGGTCTCACCGGTGTTCGGCGACCTCGATGGCGACGGCGATCTCGACATGCTGGTCAACGGGCCGTTGGGGACCATGCGCTTCGACAATGTCGGAACCCGCGCCGCACCGGTCTTCCAGCAGCGTGATCTGGCGATCAACGCCGTCGCCACCAGCCGGCCGTTCGTCGGTGACCTCGACGGCGACGGCGATCTCGACATCCTCTACGCGACGGGCCTCTACACCCTCTACAGCCTGGAAAACCTCGGCGGCGGCGTCTTCGGCGCCCCCGACTATTTCGCCCGGGTCTACGACGCCAGCAGCGGCGCGACGCTCGACGAAGCCGTCCTCGCCGATCTCAACGGCGATGGCATTCCCGAGCTACAGATCTCCGACGAGATCTGGTACCTGCAGACCCTGAGCGGCGGCCCGCGCCTCTACCAGCCGGGCCCCGCCTACTTCTTCACCACCCTGACCGTCATCAACGAGCCGGAGCACGTCTACGGCACACCCGGCGACGACACGCTGAACGGCGACGCCAATGACAACGTCCTCCACGGCCTGGCCGGCAATGACGTCCTTGACGGCAAGGGCGGCCCCGACCAGCTCATCGGCGGCCTCGGCAATGATACCTATACGATCGACGCCTCCGACACCGTCATCGAGCTCGACGGCGAAGGCATCGACACCATCAAGGCAGCCTTCAGCTACACCCTTGGCGACTTCCTCGAAAACCTCACCCTCACCGGCCTGACCGCCCTCAACGGCACGGGCAACGCCTTGGCCAACACCCTGGTCGGCAACGCCGCCATCAATGTCCTCACGGGTTTGGCCGGCAACGACATCCTCAACGCCGGGGCCGGGGCCGACATCCTCGACGGCGGCGACGGCGACGACAATCTGCAGGGGGGGCTCGGCGCCGACGTCATGCGCGGCGGCCTGGGCAACGACCTCTACAACGTCGAAGTCCTCGGCGACGTCACTGACGAGACCGGCGGCGGCGGCATCGACACCGTGCAGAGCTCGATCACCTGGACGCTGGCGGCTGGCCTGGAAAACCTGATCCTGATCGGCACGGCCGCCACCCTCGACGGGACCGGCAACGCCGCCGGCAACAGCCTGACCGGCACGGCCAACATCAACACCCTCACCGGGCTGGAGGGCGACGACGTCCTCAAGGGCATGGCCGGCGAAGACATCCTGATCGGCGGCGACGGCGCCGACCTGCTCGATGGCGGGCTCGGGGCCGACGCCATGCTCGGCGGCCTCGGCGACGATACCTACATCATCGACAACCTCGACGACTTCGCGGTCGAGATCGGCGGCGGCGGCCTCGACACCCTCCAGTCGAAGATCAGCTGGGTGATGGGCCTGGGCATCGAGAACCTGGTCTTCACCGCCAACGGCGCCCTCGACGCCACCGGCAATGCGGTGAACAACCTGATCACCGGCAACCTCAGCAACAACCGCCTGTCGGGCCTGGGCGGCGATGACAGCCTGATCGGCGCGGCCGGCGCCGACACCCTCGACGGCGGCGACGGCAACGACCTCCTCGACGGCGGCCTTGGCAACGACATCCTGACCGGCGGGGCCGGGATCGACGCCCTGACCGGCGGCGACGGCAACGACAGCCTCGACGGCGGCCTCGGGGCCGACCAGCTGGACGGCGGTCTCGGCAACGACGTCTACGGCGTCGACAACGCCCTCGACGTCATCGTCGATACGGGCGGCACGGACCTCGTCAACGCCGCCATCACCTACGTCCTGGCCGGCGATCTGGAGAACCTGACCCTGACCGGCTCGGGCGACATCGCCGGGACCGGCAACGCCCTGACCAACATCCTCACCGGCAACGGCGGCGGTAACCTCCTGCATGGCGGCGGCGGCCTCGACACGCTCAGCGGCATGGCCGGTGACGACCAGCTGTTCGGCGACGCCGGCATCGACATCCTGGTCGGCGGCGACGGGGCCGACCGCCTCATCGGTGGTTTCGACGCCGACAAGCTGACCGGCGGGACCGGCGCCGACAGCTTCGTCTTCACCGCCGACGATGTGCGCCTGTCGGGAGGCGGCCTGCTGGCCGACCGCGACAGCATCCTCGACCTCAACTTCGCCGAGGGCGACCGCATCGACCTCTCGGCCATCGACGCCAACAGCCTGCTGGCCGGCGACCAGGCCTTCGCCTTCGCCGCCAGGTTCACCAAGGTCGCCGGCCAGGCCACCCTGAAGTTCGGAGCCGGCATCACTACCCTGGAGTTGGACGCCGACGGCGACGGCAAGGCCGACTTCCGCGTGGCGATCACGGGGGATCATTCGCTGACGGGCGCGAACCTCTTTACCGGCGCGGGCGACACGAACGGCGGGTGGATCCTGTAATCTCCCCACCCAAACCCTGTCATCCTTCGGTCGCGCAGCGATCCGGAGGACCCACCCGTAAGCTTGGCGGCTGGCGTTGGCAGGGTTGCTCGAACAGCGATGCCGGCCTTCCGACTCCAGCCGGCTCCGCCCCGCGGTGGGTCCTCCGGATCGGCTTCGCCGACCGAAGGATGACAGCCCTTGGTCAGGCAGCCTTGGAGCTGGCGCCCGCTTCCTGCAGCTCGATGATCCGCCTCACCGTCCCGACCCCGATGATCAGAATGCCCGTGAAGGTATTGATCTCGACCCGCATGCGCCGACGGATGCGCAGGTTGCCCTGGCCGTCGGTCTGCACCATGCCGGCGGCCTCCGCATCGCGCAGCATCCGCTGGAAATGCGCCCGCGAGGCGCCGGAACGACGGGCGAGATCCGAGATGCTGATCGGAAACCACGCGGCCGTGGGCCATGTCTCGCCCGGCGGGGCGGCATGGATCAGCTGCCAGAACATCGGCATGCCGTTCCGCCGCTTGGAGAAGACATCCATGGTCGGATCGGTGTTCTGGCGGTGGATCAGCGCCGAGGTCAGCTGGGCGTCGCTGGCGGCGATCACGAAGCGGTCGAACGTCGCGTCGTCCCGGGCCAGCTGGTCGGCATAGCCTTCCAGGTGAGGGTCGACCCCGGCGGTGATGCGCACCTGCCGGACAAAGTGAGCGCGGAACGCCGACCGCAGGCGAGCGGTCGGGCGAAAGCGCCGTTCCCGCCGGTCATCGCTGCTCGCTTCAGGCTCGATGTAGCCGATGAAGCGCAGATAGGCGAAGGCGGCGTGCGACCAGGTGCGGCTGCCATAGCCGACCGCCTCGGCCAGGGCGTTGAACCGGGCGATGGTCAGGCCGCCGGGCTGGGCATAGAGGCCCAGCGTCCAGATGCCGGCCGCGAACCGGGTGACGTCGCGCAGGGCATGGATGACAACGCCGCTGTCCGCCCGCTCCGGCAGGCCCATCTCCATCAGGCCGATGGCCGCCGCCCGATAGCCGGGCTCTTTCCAGACCCGCGACAGATTGGCTTCGGTCAGCGGCCCGACGACCAGGTCGAGGATCTCGTCGGTGACCACATGGGCGGGCACGGAAGCCCCGGCCCGGCGCGCCGCGCGCAGGCTCTGGTCGCGCCGGATGACCGCGACCTTCGCGGCAAGCTTCTCGTCGCTGATCGCCATCGCCGCCCCACGAACCTCAAGCGGTCCGCCCCTGCCCGACTCCCCGGACCGGGCGACCCTAGTCCCGAAAACCAAAGTTCCGCAAACGACCACCCGTTTCGAGTGTAGACGCGCGGCTGGACATTTTTTCGGGGGCGTTGTCGGTTCAGGCCAAAGCCGCCCGTCCTAGGGCTGTCACCGGAGGCCAAGCCCATGCTCTACGCGATATTCTGCTACAATCAGGAAGACGTCGTCGGCTCCTGGAGCCAGGAGGAGGACGAGCGCGTCATGGTCGCCCTCGGCGCCGTGCAGGACCGCCTGTCCGCCGCCGGCAAGCTCGGCCCCGTCGCCCGCCTGCTGCCGACCACCGCCGCCACCACCCTGCGCAAAGGCGACGAGCCGCTGGTCATCGACGGCCCCTTCGCCGAGACCAAGGAACAGCTGCTGGGCTTCTACGTCGTCAACGTCGCTGACCTGGACGAAGCCCTGGCCATCGCCAAGGACCTCGCCAAGGCCAACCCGGGCCTCGGCAGCTACGAGATCCGCCCGATGGCCGTCTTCCACCCCGGCGGGGACGTGGGCAGCCTCTGATGACCGATCCGGCCTGGATCCAGTCGGCCCTGACCTCGGCCCGCCCCCAGGCGGTCGGCGCCCTGCTGCGCTATTTCCGCGACCTGGACACCGCCGAGGAAGCCTTTCAGGACGCCTGCCTGCGGGCCCTGCGCACCTGGCCGGATAAGGGCCCGCCGCGCGATCCGACCGCCTGGCTGATCATGGTCGGCCGCAATGCCGGCATCGATCAGGTCCGCAAGCTCAGCCGCCAGACCGCCCTGCCCGACGAGGAACAGATCAGCGACCTCGACGACGCCGAACCCGACCTGGCCGAGCGCCTCGACGGCGCCGACTACCGCGACGACGTCCTGCGGCTGATGTTCATCTGCTGCCACCCGGCCCTGCCGCCGACCCAGCAGATCGCGCTCGCCCTGCGTATCGTCAGCGGCCTGACCGTGCGCCAGATCGCCAAGGCCTTCCTGGTCGGCGAGGCGGCCATGGAGCAGCGCATCACCCGCGCCAAGGCCCGCATCGCCGCCGCCGGCACCAGCTTCGAGACCCCCGGCGCCGTCGAGCGCTCCGAACGCCTGGCCGCCGTCGCGGCCATGACTTACCTGATCTTCAACGAAGGCTATTCGGCCGGCCGGGATGACGAGGACAAGGGCCAGCTGGCCGGCGAGGCCATCCGCCTGGGCCGCCTGCTGCTGCGCCTGTTCCAGACCGAGCCGGAGATCATGGGCCTAACCGCCCTGATGCTGCTGCAGCAGTCCCGCGCCGACGCCCGCTTCGACAAGGACGGCGAGGTCATCCTGCTCGACGACCAGGACCGGTCGCTGTGGAACCGCAAGCTGATCGCTGAGGGCCTGGCCCTGATCGACAAGGCCATGCGCCATGCCCAGCCCGGCTCCTACCAGGTCCAGGCCGCCATCGCCGCCCTGCACGCCCGCGCCGCCACCCCCGCCGACACCGACTGGCAGCAGATCGACGCCCTCTACGCCAACCTCGAACGCCTCCATCCCTCGCCGGTCGTCACCCTCAACCGCGCCGTCGCCGTCGCCAAGACCGCCGGCCCCGAGGCGGCCCTGGCCCTGGTCGACCCCCTCGCCGACCGCCTCTCCGGCTACTTCCATTTCCACGGCCTGCGCGGCTGGCTGCTGACCCAGCTCGGCCGCAAGCCCGAAGCCCGCGAAGCCTTCGACCGCGCCATCGGCCTGGCCGGCAGCCTGGCGGAAGCGACCCACATCCGCCGGCAGATCGACAGCCTGCTGGCGGGGTGAAAGCCGCCCTCATCCTCCCCCGTACGCGCTTCGCGCTACGGGGGAGGATAGAAAACCCACCTCTACCCCTTGCATCTCCGCGCTCACGTAACAAATAAAGTTACATGAAACGCAGCAGCCGCACCTCGGTCGCCCTCCACCTCCTCGCCCACATGGCCGCCAAGCCGGACGAGCCGGTGGTTTCCGAAACCCTCGCCGCCTGGGCCGACACCAATCCGGTCGTCGTCCGCCGCACCTTCGCCGGCCTGCGCGAGGCCGGCATCCTGGCCTCGACCAAGGGGGCCGGCGGCGGCTGGCGGCTGGCCCGGCCGGCCGGGCAGATCACCCTGGCGCAGATCCAGGCCGCTCTGGGCGAGACCCTGGTCGCCTTCGACCCGGCCGAGGAGTCGCCCGGCTGCCTCGTCGAACGGGCCGTCAACGACATCCTTGCGGACGTCCGGCGCGAGGTCGAGACCCTGCTGGCCGCCCGCCTGTCCCGCATCACCCTGGCCGACCTCGCCGCCGACGTGGCGCGGCGCGGCGGCGTCCGTCTGGAGATCCACCCATGACCCTCCCCCCGTCCTCGCATGACGTCATCGTCGTCGGCGGCAGCTTTGCCGGCCTGTCGGCCGCCCTGCAGCTGGCCCGCGCCCGCCGCCGGGTGCTGGTCATCGACGCCGGCCTGCCGCGCAACCGCTTCGCCGACGCCGCCCACGGCTTCCTCGGCCACGACGGCAAGGCCCCGGCCGAGATCATGCGCGAGGGCCGCCGCCAGCTCGAAGCCTATCCCACCGTCGAATGGCTGACCGGCGAGGCGGTGGAGGCGACCGGCGCGATCGGCGACTTCGTCCTGCGCACCGCCGACGGACGAGACCTCCATGCCCGCCGCCTGATCCTGGCCGTCGGCGTTCGCGACACCCTCCCCGACATTCCCGGCCTTCGCGAGCGCTGGGGCGCCAGCGTCCTCCATTGCCCCTACTGCCACGGCTTCGAACTGCGCGACCGGCCGCTCGGCGTGCTGGCCGGCCACCCGATGTCGGCCCACCAGGCGGCCATGCTGCCCGACTGGGGCCCGACCACCTACTTCGGCCAGGGCCTCTTCGAGCCTGACGCCGACCAGGCCGCCCTGCTGGCCGCCCGCGGCGCGGCCATCGAACGCTCCCCCATCGTCGAACTCCTGGGACCGGCGCCGGAGCTGGAAGCGGTGCGGCTGGCCGACGGCCGCCTGCTGCCCCTGGCCGGCCTGTTCATCGCCCCCAAGACCCAGCTCGCCTCGCCCCTGGCCGCCGATCTCGGCTGCGCCTTCGCCGACGGCATGACCGGCCCCTATGTCCTGGTCGACGACATGAAGGCCACCAACGTCCCCGGCGTCTTCGCGGCCGGCGACGCCACCCGCCAGATGCACAACGCCACCTTCGCCTCGGCCGACGGCGTCATGGCCGGCGTGGCCGTCCACCAGTCCCTCATGCACGACGCGCTCAAGGCCGCCTGAAGATCTATAATGGTCCGCCGCTTCGATAAGCGCCGCCCGGCGACCGAACCGCGATTCCCCGACGCTTTCGCCATGGTTTTGTCGGCGCCCCCCCACTCCACCACCCACAGATACCCGGCACGACCCCTGCAGAAACCGAACCTGACCCCTACGAAATCCGCACCCCCTCGAAAACATAAAACCTTCTTTTTCAACAGCTTATCGACCCCCGACGGATTTTAAGACCCCCCTGTCGGATTCACCGCCTCCCGGCCGTCCTTAGGTTTTCTACAGGAGACGCCCATGACCGACGCCCTCACCCAAGCCAACGCCAAGGCCGGCCTCGAGCCCGGCGTGGTGCCCTACATCATCATCGAGCGCGCGGCCGAGGCGGTCGCCTTCTACAAGCAGGCCTTCGCCGCCGAGGAAGTCGGCGTCATTCCGGCCGAGGACGGCAAGCGCCTGATCCACGCCCAGCTGACCATCAACGGCGGCTCGGTCATGCTCAACGACCCCTTCCCCGAGCATGGCCACGCCGCCGCGCCCCTGACCTGCCTGATCATGCAACTGCTGGTCGACGACGCCCAGGCGTGGTTCGATCGCGCCGTGAAGGCCGGCTGCGCCCCGACCGTGCCGGTCGAGCTGATGTTCTGGGGCGACAAATGGGGGACGGCGACCGACCCCTTCGGCGTGCAGTGGGCATTCAACGAGAATGGCAATAAGGCCGGCTAAGTGCCTGCATCATCAGATTTTTGGGACGAAGACCATGCTCAAGATCATCCTCATCATCCTCGGCCTGCTCGTGCTCGCCGTCATCGGCCTGGTGGCCTTCGCCAGCACCAAGCCCGACACCTTCATCATCCAGCGCAGCACCACGATCAACGCTCCGCCGGAGAAGGTCTACGCCCTGATCCAGGACTTCCATCAGTGGGGTCAGTGGTCGCCGTTCGAGAAGCTCGACGCCGACATGAAGCGCACCTACGGCGAGCCGGCGGCGGGCCTGGGCGGAACCTACGCCTGGGAGGGCAAGAACGCCGGGGTCGGAAAGATGACCATCAATGAGGCCAGTCCCGGCCGCCGGGTGGCCATCGCGCTGGACTTCACCAAGCCCTTCCCGGCCAACAACACCGCCACCTTCGATCTCGAACCGGTCGGCGAAGGGACCAGGGTGACCTGGGCGATGACCGGCAAGTCGCCCCTGATGTTCAAGGTCATGGACACCCTGATGGGCATGGACAAGACCCTCGGCAAGGACTTCGACAAGGGCCTGGCCGACATGAAGGCCGCCGCCGAAAAGTGACCGGCTCTGCCTCCCTTCCGCCACATCCGGCGCCCAGCCTTGGTGGTGCGGAAGGGAGAAAGCTCTAGGCGGGACGCGAAAAACTTCAAACGTCGTTCGCCCGAACGGCGCAGTAGCATCTAGCGCTCTCGCCACTATGCGGCTAAATCCACCGGTCGATGCCGCCATCGTGGCGGAATTCTGGGCCGCCATCTGGCGGTCACTACTCTACTAGGACGACTACATGGCGCGCGGTACGGTCAAATGGTTCAACGGAGCCAAGGGTTTTGGCTTCATCCAACCCGATGACGGGGGCAGCGATGTCTTCGTCCACATCTCGGCGGTCGAGCAAGCTGGCCTGCACGGCCTGAACGACGGCGATCTGGTCAACTACGAGCTGGAACAGGACCGCCGCAGCGGCAAGCTGTCGGCCGGCCAACTGGTTGTCACCGGCAGCGGCCCGCCCCCGGCCGGCGGCGCCCGTGGCGGCGGCGGCGGCTTCGACCGCCCGCAACGCTCGTTCGACCGTCCGCCGCGCTCCTTCGACGGCCCCCGCGCCGGCGGTGGCGGCGGCTCGCGTGAACCGGCCGGTCCGGGTTCGGGCGTGGTCAAGTGGTTCAACGGCACCAAGGGCTTCGGCTTCATCCAACCGAACGACGGTGGCGGCGACGTGTTCGTCCACATCTCGGCGGTCGAACAGGCCGGTCTGCGTGGCCTGAACGAAGGCCAGGCCGTCTCCTACGACCTCGAGCAGGATCGTCGCAGCGGCAAGACCTCGGCGACCAACCTCAAGCTCGACTAAGAGCTTTTGAGGGCCGGTTCTCCAGCGAGAGCCGGCCCTTTCTCTTCCTGACCGTTTTCGGGTGAGCCACCACGTGACTCCTGCCCTCTCCGCCGCGCCGGTGCTCGAAACGGAGCGCCTAATCCTCCGCGGCCATACCCCCTCCGACTTCGACGACGGCCTGGCCCTGTGGAGCGATCCGCAGGTGACCCGCTTCATCGGCGGCCGCCCGGCCGCCCAGGAAGAAGTCTGGGCCCGCACCCTGCGCTACATCGGCCACTGGTCGGCCCTCGGCTACGGCTTCTGGGCCATTTTCGAGAAGGCCAGCGGCCGCTTCGTCGGCGAGGCCGGCTTCGCCGACTTCCACCGCGACATCTCCCCGGTCCTGACCGGCATGCCGGAGATGGGCTGGGCCCTGCAGCCCTGGGCCCACGGCAAAGGCTACGCCACCGAGGCCATCCAGGGCGCCATCGCCTGGGGCGACACGGTCTTCACCGCCCCCACCTGCTGCATCATCTCGCCGGGCAACGCCCCGTCGGTCCGGGTGGCCGAAAAGGTCGGCTTCAAGGAACTGGCCCACACCACCTACCACGACGAGCCGACGGTGATTTACCGGAGGGAACGGCCCTAGCGTCCTTCTCCCGCTTGTCGGGAGAAGGTGGCCCCGAAGGGGTCGGATGAGGGCAGCACCGGCTCCAAGTGACTACCGCACCGGCCTCAAGAGGTAGTGACTGACGCCCCACTCCTGCCCGTCGCGATGGCCGAACAGCCCGGCCGTGGCCAGGAAGAACAGCCGCCGGCGCCGCCGCCAGACCTCGGCCTCGTCGCCATAGGTCGCCTTCATGATCCGGCGCACGGCCAGGTCCTCGCGGTCCATGCTTGCTAACCAATCAAGCGCCGTCCGCTCATAGTGGCCGCCGTTCCATTTCCAGTCCTCCAGCACCTCGAACAGGTCGGAAAAGTCGCGGATCAGATCATGGCTGGGCATGAAGCCGCCGGTGAAGAAGTATTTGCCGATCCAGTCGTCCTGGTCCTCGTGGCTGAACCGGTAGGGCTGGGCGCGATGGCTGAAGATGTGGAGGAACAGCCTCCCCTCCGGTCGCAGCCAGTCGCGCACCCGGCCCAGCAGCTGGCCCCAGTTGGCCATGTGCTCGAACATCTCCACCGAGACCACCCGGTCGAACGTCCCCTCCGGCTGGAAGACATTGGCGTCGGCGGTGACGACCTTGAGGTTGTCGTAGCCCCGCTTCCGGGCCTGGGCCTCGATATGCAGGCGCTGGCCGTTGGAGTTGGAGACGCTGGTGATCCGCGCCTTGGGATAGCGGGCCGCCATCCACAGCGACAGCGAGCCCCAGCCGCAGCCGAGCTCAAGGATGTCCTGGCCGTCTTCCAGCCGGGCATGCTCGCAGGTCACCGCCAGGGCCCGGTCCTCGGCCTGGGACAGGGTGCGGGCGCCGTTGTCGTACAGGCAGCTGGAGTATTTCAGGCGCGGGCCCAGCACGAGGCGGAAGAACTCGGCCGGCACCTCATAGTGCTGGTCGTTGGCCGCCTGCGTGTGCTCGGCGATCGGCCGGCTGCGCATGTCCCGAGCGAACTGGCCGGGCAGATCGTCGGGCAGGTCCAGCAGGTCCAGCCGCTGCTTCTCGACCAGCCAGCTGATCGCCGCCTTGCGGATCAGGTCCGGCGCGGGAAGGCTCTCGGCGGCGTTGATGGCGGTTCTCAAGAGATCCATGGGAGCCTCAGGCTTTCGGGGGCAGTGGGAAGAAGGCGGAGACGCGGGCCTGGTAGTCGGCATAGGCCTGCCCACGGGACTTCAGCATGGCCTGCTCCAGCGGCGGCAGGCCGGACACCTTGATCAGCAGGAAGGCCATGAAGGCCGGCCCGATCAGCGCCAGCCAGCCCCAGGGCCAGCCGCCATCCGGTCCAATGGCCATCACCGGCCAGGCCAGCCAGATGGTCCATTCGAAGAAGTAGTTGGGATGCCGCGACCAGCCCCACAGGCCGACGTCACAGACCTTGCCCCTGTTGGCCGGATCGGCCTTGAACCGCGCCAGCTGGGCGTCGGCCAGGCTCTCCCCGGCGATGCCGCCGGCCAGGATCAGCCCCGCCGCGATGTCGCTCCAGACCAGCCCCGGAGCGGGATTGCGGGCGGCGACCAGGATGGCCAGGCAGAGCAGCGCGCCCGAAACCGCCTGCGCCTGCAGGAAGCCGAACATCCGCCTCTGGAAGTCCTTGCCCCAGGCCCTGCGGAAGCCGGCGTAGCGCGGATCCTCCGCCGCCCCGGCCACCCGCCGCCGCAGGTGCGCCCCCAGCCGCAGCGACCAGACCAGGACCAGCCCGCCGGCGATCCACTGCCGCGGCGTCGCCTCACCGAGCGGCCAGAGCGCGCAGGCCACGCCCGCCGGCCCCATGCCGAAGCTCCAGAAGACGTCCGTCCAGCCGCCGTTGGCCACGGCCCGCTGGTAGGACCAGGCGATGGCCATCCAGGCGCTCAAGCCCGCGGCGACAGCGACGGCGAGAAGGATCATGTCCTACCTACGCGCGCCGCTGGCGAATGGATGTGAGGGGTGCGCGTGGGCGGCGACGGGTTCGAACCGCCGACCCTCTCGGTGTAAACGAGATGCTCTAACCAGCTGAGCTAGCCGCCCGCGCCGGTGGGATGTAGCCGCAGAAACGCCGAAGCGAAAGCCTAGGGGTTGTAGTTGACCGTCTTGCTGGCCAGCCCACTGGCGTCGATCTCGCCAAAGCCCACCAGCAGGTCTTCGTTGCAGGTGTAGTCGGCGGTGTTGATCCGCTTGAACGGCCCGGGGCGCTCAACGCAGAGCTTGAAGTCGCCACCCCAGTCGCCGTCCGACTCATCCTCGGCGTAGTCGTAGATCTTGCCGTCGTTGGGCAGGCTCAGGGTGATGCAGCTGGCGCCGGCGATCTTCTTCCAGCCCTCGACGACCCAGCGGTCGGACCCCGGCGTCTCCTTGTAGCTGACCGCCAGATAGACGTTGCCGGAGGTCTTGTTGCAGAAGCTCAAGGCCACGTAGCCGGCCCGCGGCGTCGAGCCGAGGCCCTGATCCTGGGCCAGCGCCGGCGAAACAGCCAACAACAGCGCAGCCATCGCCACGCCGGAAAGTCTGGAAACGGACATGCTCATACCCCCGTAGGATCAGCCCCACAGTGATCACAAACGCATTCCGTAGGGTTGGCAAGACGCCGGCGGTTGCATCGCCGGGCGCCTGCGCCAAATGGTCAGCCGTTGAGCGCGGACTTCAGCCCCTCGCCCACCTGGAAGCGGGCGGTCTTGCTGGCCGGTCGCTTGACGGTCTCGCCGGTGCGCGGGTTGCGGGCCGTGCCGGCGGCGCGGGCGACGGCCTTGAAGGCGCCAAAGCCCACCAGACGCACATCCTCGCCCTTCTTCAGGGACGCGGTCACCGCCGCGGTAAAGGCTTCGAGGGCGGCTCCCGCCTGGGTCTTGTTCAGTCCCGCGCCGTCCGCGATCGCGGCGACCAGTTCGGCCTTCGTCATACGCAGTCTCCCAGCCAATAATCCGTTGTGCGGCGCGGTGTTCGCGTGGCGCGCGAGGCCCCTCGCCCAGCGCGATTATGAAGACTGTCGGCTAGCCGTCAAAACAAACGCGCCCCGGGTTGCCCCGGGGCGCGCACATTATCGACGTTCACATACCGTTGTTTACCCTTAGTGGGTAATCACGGCGTCCCCGTCGGCTTCTTCCACCTTCGCAGGCGCAACAACCGGCTCGTCGTCTTCCGACCATTCGATGGCCACCGGAGCGGCGATCAGAGCCCGGGCGATGGCCTCGTCGACGGTCGAGATCGGGACGATTTCGAGGGCGTCCTTCACCGTCTGCGGCACGTCGGCCAGGTCCTTCTCGTTCTCCTGCGGGATGAGGACGGTCTTGATCCCCGAGCGCAGGGCGGCCAGCAGCTTTTCCTTCAGGCCGCCGATCGGCAGGACGCGGCCGCGCAGGGTCACCTCGCCGGTCATGGCGATGTCCTTGCGGATCGGAATGCCGGTCAGCACCGAGATGATGGCGATGGCCATGGCGACACCGGCCGACGGCCCGTCCTTGGGCGTGGCGCCTTCCGGAACGTGCACGTGGACATCGGTCTTCTCGAAGGCCGGCGGCTTGATGCCGAACTTGGTCGAGCGCGACCGCACGTAGGAGTTCGCCGCGGCGATGGACTCCTTCATGACGTCCTTGAGGTTGCCGGTGATCGACATGCGGCCCTTGCCGGGCATCTTGACCGCCTCGATGGTCAGGATCTCGCCGCCGAACTCGGTCCAGGCCAGACCGGTGACGATACCGACCTGATCCTCCTCGTCCGTCTCGCCGTAGCGGTACTTCTGGATGCCGGCGTACTTGGCCAGGCGTTCATCGTCGATGGTGATCGACTTGACGTCCTCGCGGGCCAGGTCGCGCACGGTCTTCCGCGCCAGGTTGCCCAGTTCCCGCTCCAGCGACCGCACGCCGGCTTCCCGGGTGTAGTAGCGGATCAGGTCCTGGATGGCCTTGTCCGGCACGACGAAGTCCTCGGCCGACAGGCCGTGGTCCTTGGTCAGCTTGGGCAGCACGTGCCGCTTGGCGATCTCGATCTTCTCGGCCTCGGTGTAGCCGGGGATGCGGATGATCTCCATGCGGTCCAGCAGCGGCTGGGGCATGTTCAGGCTGTTGGCCGTGGTGACGAACATCGTCTGGCTGAGGTCATAGTCGACCTCCAGGTAGTGGTCGGCGAAGGTCGAGTTCTGCGCCGGGTCCAGCACCTCCAGCAGGGCCGAGGACGGATCGCCCCGGTAGTCGCTGCCCATCTTGTCGATCTCATCGAACAGGAAGAAGGGGTCGACCGCCTTGGCCTTCTTCATCGACTGGATGATCTTGCCGGGCATCGAGCCGATGTAGGTGCGGCGGTGGCCGCGGATCTCGGCCTCGTCGCGCACGCCGCCCAGGGACAGGCGCACGAACTCACGCCCGGTCGCCTTGGCGATCGAACGGCCGAGCGAGGTCTTGCCGACGCCGGGCGGACCGACGAGGCAGAGGATCGGACCTTTCAGCGAGTTGGTCCGGGCCTGGACGGCCAGGTACTCGAGGATCCGCTCCTTCACCTTCTCCAGGCCGTAGTGATCCTCTTCGAGGATGGCCTCGGCCCGGGCGATGTCGATCTTCTTGGGCTTGGCCTTGCCCCACGGAATGGACAGCAGCCAGTCGAGATAGTTGCGCACCACGGTGCTCTCGGCCGACATCGGGCTCATGTTGCGCAGCTTCTTCAGCTCGCCGTCGGCCTTGGTCCGCGCCTCTTTCGAGAGCTTGGTCTTCTTGATGCGCTTTTCGAGTTCGATGAGTTCGTCGCGACCGTCGTCCTGGTCGCCCAGCTCGCGCTGGATCGCCTTCATCTGCTCGTTCAGGTAATACTCGCGCTGGGTCTTCTCCATCTGCCGCTTCACGCGGCTGCGGATCTTCTTCTCGACCTGCAGGACGGAAATCTCGCCTTCCATCAGCGAGAACACCTTCTCCAGACGCTTCACGACGTTGAACAGCTCCAGCAGCTGCTGCTTGTCGCCGATCTTCACCGACAGGTGGGCGGCGATGCTGTCGGCCAGCTTGCCGGGTTCGGTGATGTGCGGGATCGACGCCAGGGCTTCCGGCGGGATCTTCTTGTTGAGCTTGACGTAGGCCTCGAACTGCTCGGCCACGGCGCGGCTGAGGGCTTCGGCCTCGTGCTCTTCGCCGTCGTCCTCGTCGAGAATGGCGGCCTCGGCCTCGTAGAAGTCCTCCGAGCCGATGAAGCGGGTGACGGCCGCGCGCTGCTTGCCCTCGACCAGCACCTTGACGGTGCCGTCGGGCAGTTTCAGCAGCTGCAGCACGGTGGCCACGACGCCGACGTCATAGATGGCCTCGGGCAACGGATCGTCGTCCGCGCTGTTCTTCTGGGTGGCCAGCAGGATCTGCTTGTCGCCGCGCATCACTTCTTCAAGGGCGCGGACGGATTTCTCGCGGCCCACGAACAGGGGCACGACCATATGGGGAAACACAACGATGTCCCGAAGCGGCAACACCGGAAGGGTACGAAGTTCTGACATTTACCTGTCTCCTGCCCGCGACCCGATAATCGGCGTCGCGGCGTACACGTTCCGTTACGAACGAGTACGATTGAGAAGATAGTTGGGCGCTTCGCAGGCGCATTCAAGCCGACCCCCTGTCACAGGCGGGGATAAGCGCCGAAAGAATCAGGAAAAATCGCGTGATATCGCCCTTGCGGCGGCGATCTTCGCGCCCTGGGCTAGTCCTCGGCCGGCTGGCGGCGCTGGGCCGGCCAGACCTGCTCGATCACCGCCCAGATGATGGAGCCGGCCAGGGCGACGAAGGCGCCCAGCCACTGGGCCAGGTTCATGCCCTCGGCGGCCTTGGAGCCGATGAGCCAGGCGACGAGGAACACGGTGGCGCCGGACAGCCAGCGGGCGGAGAAGGCGGCGCGGATCAGCTGGTTCATGAAAGACGCTCACGGGGCGCTGTGGGAGGCGACCCAAATAGGGGAAGCAGACCCGGCTGTCGCTGCGACACGGCCCCGCACCTTGACAGCCGGCCCTTTATATTGCCATTTGGCTATATTGAAGGAAGGCAATGCATGACGCCTGCCACGGACGACCCTCTGGACCGCCTGTTCGGCGCCCTGGCCGACCCGACCCGCCGCGCCATCCTGGCCCGCATCGCCGGCCGCGAAGCGACGGTGAACCAGCTGGTCGACGCCTTCGACCTGGCGCAGCCGACCATCTCCAAACACCTCAAGGTGCTGGAACGCGCAGGCCTCATCACCCGCGGCCGCGAGGCCCAGTTCCGCCCGGTGCGGCTGGACGCTCAGGGTCTGGCCGGCGTCGACGCCTGGCTCGGCGACTACCGGCGCTTCTGGGAAGAGAGCTTCGAGCGGCTGGACGATTATGTGAAATAACTCAAGGACAAGGACGCCAAAGATGAGTGACGACACGAACGTCGAAGCCCGCACCCTGACCATCGTGCGGGTGTTCAACGCCCCCGCCCGGCTGCTGTTCAAGGCCCACGCCGAGCGCGAGCACATCATGCAGTGGTTCGGCCCAGTCGGCTGGCCGGTGACCATGTGCGAGATGGACTTCCGGGTCGGCGGCCGGTGGCGGATGGCGATGACCGGCTCCACCGGCGTGCAGAACCCGGCCTTCGGCGGCACCTATCTGGAGATCGTGCCGGACAGGCTCATCAAGTGGGACAACGGCTTCGAGATGCCGGGCGCCGAGCGGATGGTGACGACCATCACCTTCGACGAGCTGGACGGAAAGACGACCGTGACCTCGAAGACCGTCTTCGCCTCGGCCCGCATGTACGCCGAGCATGTCGGCGCCGGCTTCGAGCAGGGAACCAACTCCGGCCTCGACCAGCTGGAGCGCCATGTCGCGCTGATGGCGGCCTAGAGTCCCCTGCCCTCTAGCGCCGCGATCAGGGCGGCGCTGTTGCCGGGCGGGATCAGCGTCAGCCCCGGCTGCGGGTCCAGGCCACAGGCCGGGGTGGCGATCACCGGCACGCCGGCCGCCAGGGCCCCGAGCAGGCGGCGCGGGTTGTCCTCGACCACGGCCGGCTGGACCACGGCGGCGACGCCGTCCAGCCAGTCGGCGCCAGGGCCGAGGGTCTTCACCCCGTCCCAGAAATCCGCCCCCTCCAGCGCCGATCCGGCCAGCACCACCTCGAGGTCCAACGCCCTGGCCGCCTCGCGCACCGCCCAGGCGCCCTTGCGGGCCGCCGTCGGCCCCGGAAAAGCGATCCGCCGGCCCTGCGCCGCGGTCGCCGGACGCCGCTGCGGCGCGATCCAGGCCAGGCGCTCGGCCCGCTCGCCGAACAGGGCGGCGACGGCGGCGTGCGGCGTCAGGATCCGGTGCGCCGCAGCCAACGCCTGGGCCTCGGCGGCGACCAGGGCCGGATCGGCGCGAAAATCAGCCAGGCTGGCCTGCTCCGGCGCGGCGCCATGCGCCTCGTCGAGCCGCGCCTGCAGCACCCCCATCGGCGCGCGGGTCATCAGCACGCTGAAGCGCCGCCCGCCAAGCCGCCCACGCCGCCACAGGCAGGGGAGCAGGCTCTGGGCGACGACGATGTCCAGGTCGTCCGGCGTCAGCAGCCGCTCCAGCGAGCGGGCGATGGTCTCGGCCCCGTCCAGCTCCGCCCGCCGCCGCGCCGGCCCTTGGGCGCTGAGCCGCCGCACCGCCGCCGATCGTCCCAGCGCCGCCAGCATGGCGTCCCGCGTCCGCCCCGCCGGCGCTCCAGCCCAGGCGTAACGCGCCATCCGCCACCGCCCGCCATCGAGTGGCAGGCCAAGCAGGTCCTTGGGCCCGGCCCGCTGCGCCCACAGCGCCTGGAACTCCGGCCAGGCCTCGTCGACCAGCCAGACCTGACGGGCCGAGGCCGTCGCCGGGCTTGGTCCCTCATGCCGATAGCAGCTGATCTGTTGGCAGCTGTCGCAGCTGCGCGCCTCCCGCGTCGGCCCCCTCCCCGGCTCGGCGCAGCCTTTTGGCGCGACCGCGCCTTCACCGGGCGGCCCGCTGAACCGCACGATCAGCTCGCCCTCGGTCAGCCGCGTCTCGATGTGCAGCGGCGTGGCGTGGGCGAACCGCAGGTCGACATAGTTCCAGGCCACGGTGGCGTCGCGCCCGTGCGTCGAGGCCGAACCGGGCACGATCTTGGAATGGCCATGCCGCTCGAGGATCTCGCATCCGGCCCGCTGGGCCACGTCATAGAGGGCGTTCGACAGCTGGCAGAGGCCGCCGCCGACCGCCGGCACCAGGCAGCCCTCCTGGATCATCCGGCCATCGACATAGCCGCGCCGCCGGGTGGCCTTGCCGACCACCCGCCAGAAGCTGAACACCTGCCCGGGCTTCAACATCCCCGAGCCGATCGCCGCCGTGGCGCGCCGCAGGTTCTCGACCTTGCCGCGCTGGTGGCGATGTTCCCGCGAGCGCTCGTCGGTCCACAGGCCGCTGCGCGCCTCGGCCAGCAACACATAGTCGGCCGGCTTGGGTCCGGGCGTCAGGGGTTTGAGCCCCGCCGTCAGGTTGATCAGCCCGCGCCGCGCCCGGAAGGCCAGCACCTTGGCCGTGAACACCGCCCCCGACAGCCGGCTCGGCCGCTCCCACCAGTCGAGGTCACTCCCCGCCAGCTCGGACTCGGCAACGAGGCTGCCCTGATCAGGAATGTGGCTCATCCGCCCCCACCGTTCGTCCCGACGATAACCCGCCCCCTTGCCGCCCGCTACCGCGTCAGAGCGCCCGCTTCTGCAAGGCCAGGCCGATGCCGAAGGCGACCAGCAAGGCGCCTGTCACCCCGTCCAGCCAGCGGACCACGGCGGTCTTTTTCAACCAGCGCCCGAGGGGCCGGGTCGCCGCGATCAAGGCGCCGAACCAGACCACCGTCTGCAGCCCATGCACCCCCGCCAGCAGCAGGCTCCAGCCAAGCGTGTCGGCCCCCGCCGGAATGAACTGCGGCAGGAAGCTGACGTAGAAGACACCGACCTTGGGATTGAGCAGATTGGTCATCAGCCCCCGCAGGAACCAGCCCGCCGTCGAACTGGCCGCCGCCGAGGGGCCGGCCTCATGCGGGCCGCCGCC